>CAXTHY010000032.1:18058-24934 GCA_964244175.1 uncultured Jatrophihabitans sp.
CATGACGACCTGCTCGCGCTGGCCGACGAAGGTCACGAGCACCTCGAGGTCGGTCGCGGCACCGCCCAGAACGGCCTGCCGGGTGCCCGCGTACTCGGACCCGAAGGCCTGGCCTGGGTCGCCCGGCTCGAGGCCGAGTGGGCGCGGCTGCGGTGGCTCACCGGCGTCGACGCCCCGACTGCCGATGAACTCGTCGCCCTGTGGCAACGCACGGTCGAGGCTTACGACTACGGCAACGAGGCCCAGCTGGCGAAGTCGAGGGCGCGTCTGGCCGGTGTGCTGCGGGCGGTCGGGCGGCCGACCGAAGCCGCCGAGCAGGCCGATCTCGCCCGCACGGCCGCACAGCGGATGGGCGCCAAGCCACTGATCGAGGAGCTGGCCACGATCGGTACGCAACGCAGCGGCCGGGCCCGTAGCGGGAACGGCCCGCACGGGCTCACATCGCTCACCGACCGCGAACGCGACGTCCTCGCCCTGCTGGTCGACGGACGTACCAACCGCCAGATCGCCGCGCAGCTGTTCATCAGCGACAAGACCGCCAGCGTGCACGTGTCGAACATCCTGGCCAAGCTCGGCGTACGCAGCCGGGGTGAGGCGGCCGCGATGGCCCGCGGCTAGGCCTCGGCCAGGCCACGGCTCGGCGTCCCCTAGGCGTCGAGAAACGCGATGGCCAGACGAGATCAGCGTCGAGCGGTGGCTAGCAGGGCGAGTCCTGGCATCTCTAGCCCGTTGGCTGTGCGGAAGGGCGCGGTGGCGGTAGTGGCTCGCTCGCGGGTAGCGGCGCGTTCTTGCGGCGACATTGCTGCCAGGGCAGCGCGCAAGGGTCCGGCTAGGGCCGTGGTTCGAGTCCACCAGGCGTCGGAGTCGGGGGCACGCATCGGAAGGTCGACCTCGTCGACGGTGATGTCGCTGAATCCTCCCGCCTGCAACGCCGAAGTCAGCCGTTGAGTGCCGGCCAGCGCGAAGGGGCCCGGACCGGTCGGCACTGACGGTCCGGCCGCGCGAGTCGGAGAAGGGTGGACGGCGGCGAATACCGTGGCTAGCCAGGGGTTGCGTTGCGGGGATCCCCAGACCGACACGGCAACCCGACCCCCCGGACGCAGAACGCGGTAGATCTCCGCAGCGGCCTGGGCCGGATCGCCCACGAACATCAAGCCTTCCCGGCACAGGACGACGTCGAAGGCCGCGTCAGGTTCCTCGATCCGTTGCAGGTCCAGGACGCGAGTCTGGACGAGTCCGGGAGCCGCGGAGGTCTGGGCGGCAGCTCGCGCAGCCGCTACGGCGACCATCTCTGGTGAGGCGTCGGAGAGGACGACCTCGCCGTCCGGTGCGACGAGGGGCGCGGCCGCGAGTCCAGTTCCGCCCGCGCCACAGGCCAGTTCCAAGACGCGGTCGCCGGGCTGGGGATCGGTTATCGCGAGCATGCGCTCCGTTAGTGCTGCCGCCCGCTGCTCTTGGAAGTCGGCATGCTCGGCCCACGCTGATGCGACCTGATCCCACATCGTCATTCCGACACTCCCCAATTCGGTAGTCGCATAGTGTAATCAATTCTGTGACAGGCTATCCAAATGCCCAAGCGCGTCAAGCCCCCGGTCGTCAAGGCTGAAGCCACCAACCGCGGTAAGCGTCGCTACGACTCCCCCCGGCGAAAGGTTCAGGCCGCGGCCACCGCCGAAGCAATCCTGGTCGGCGCTCGCCGGCTCTTCGAGGCAGACGGATACCCCGCCACCTCCGTCGCGAACGTCGCCGCGGAGGCGGGCGTCGCACTCAAGACCGTCTACGTCGCCTACGCCACCAAGGCCCAACTGCTGCGCAGCGTGTGGGACGTGACCCTGCGCGGGTTCGCCGACATCCCCGTCGCCGAACAACCCTGGTACCGACAAGTGCTCGAAGAGACCGACCCAGTCCGTACCTTGGCCCTCAACGCACGCAACGCAACCGTCGTCAAGAATCGAATCGGACCCCTGACGAAAGTGATCCGCGACGGAGCAGCCGCCGACCCCGACGTCCGGGCGCTCTGGGACTTAATCCAGACCGACTACCACGCCAACCAATCCCGCATCGTGGCCAAACTCGCGGCCGCGAATGCACTACGTCCGGGCCTGCACCCCGATCGCGCCAGCGACATCCTGTGGGCGCTGGTGCACCCAGACCTATGGCACCTACTCGTCAGCGAACGAGGCTGGACCGACCAGGAGTACCGAGACTGGCTGACCGCCACCAGCGTTACCCAACTCCTTGGTGCCACGTGAAAGCGGACCGCCGCTTCGCCTGGCCGGGGTCGATGACGGCACCGTGCGCTGGACCACCCCCACCGGACACCTACGACAAACAGCCCCCCGAGCCGCTACCCCACGCACCACCATCACCGCGGACACCAGCCCATCCGAACCTGCGCCGGCGCCCGAACCCGAACCTGCCGCCGACCCGCGCCCGGCACCGGCACAGAGGTCGACCCGATCGACCAAGATCTGCCGCCGCCGTTCTGACAGCCGCGGTCCTGACCGCCGTCGTCCTGGCAGCCGCGTCCACGAACACGCATCCCCACCAGAGCACCCGGCCGCCGCTGAACACCCAGACGCCGCCGAGCACCCGGACGCTGCCTGACCTCGCGGAGACCTGACACGCCGTCCGATCCCTTGGAATCACTCGTCGTGAAGTTCGATGGCAGCGCATCAGTCCAGAACGCTGAATAAGGTGCGCGGAGGCTCGATCCTGGGAGACTGAGCCTCCGTCGTTATGCGCGACCGGCAGTCGTCGGCGACGATCGGGCAGGTCCGGCGCGGATTGGGGCGTGGCGGCGGCCTGCTCGGCAAGCTGCTGACGTGCTGGCGGCGAGTCGGCCGGGCGGGTGATATCGGCGTAGGCCTACCGGCCTCGGCCTAGGCCGCGGCTGAGCGACGCGACGACGCGGCCGCCCGAGCTCAGCTGAGCTGGATCGCGGCCCAGACCTCTTTGCCACCCGGCGTGCCCCGCACTCCCCACTCGGAGGCTAGCGCCGACACGATGCCGAGCCCTCGGCCGGTGACATCGGTGTTGGCGGCCTCGCGCTGTTCAGGCAGGCCGGGCGCCTGGTCCTCGACTCCGACGCGCAGGCATTCGTCCTCGATCAGCAGGTGCACGCTGACCTCGACGCACCGCGCGCGGATAGCGTTGGTGACGAGCTCGCTGACGACCAACTCAGCGTCGCTGACGGCCGCCCGGGGAGCCTTCGGCAGCTGGGCGAGGATCTGACGGGTCAGCCACGAACGCGCAACCCCCACGTTGGCGGGGTCACACGCCCAGGTCATCGATGTGCGGTGCTGCACCCTTTGGTTCCGACTTCGCTCACGAGCTCGTGGACGGTGCCTACCCGGCCAGGGACACGTCGTCACATACCCAGTCGCCGCCCGACCTGGTGCTGCTCGGCCGCGCCGCCGGAAGGGGACGAGCTAGGTGACCGCATCCTGCGTGCGGTCAGCGCCCCGACGGAACCCTTCGGCGACATCGCTATCGTCGTCGCACCCGGCCGCCCGGCGAGTCGCCCGCACCGCGTGCCACGCGGCGCGAACCCCGATCACGAGCCACGCGCAGGCAGCCAGCACCCCGACGCCCACGATGCCGTCGAGCCACCAGTGGTTGCCCGTGGCCACGACGACGAACACGGTGGCGACACCGTGCGCGACGCCCAGGTAACGCCAGCGACCGTTCCCGATGCGCCACGTGTAGTAGCCCACGAGCACGGCCCAGGCGACGTGGACCGACGGCATGGCCGAGAGCTGGTCGGGGTCGAAACCGGAGTTGTTGTACACCGACTGGTTGTAGAGCAGACCGGTGTCGACGATGCCCGGCAGCATCCGCGGCGGCGCCACCGGAATGAGCTGGATCAGCAGACAGGCGAGGGTCGTGAGCGCCAACACGCTGCGCACCGGCCGGTAACGATCACGGTGCCGGACGAACAGCCAGATGAGGAACACGAACATCATCGGGAAGTGCATGGTCGCGTAGTAGAGGTTGATGCCCTGCACCACGAGCGGATGGCCGAGGACGAGGTGCTGCACGCTCGCCTCGCTCGGCAGGAACACGTCGTGCTCGACCCGCTCGATCCACTGTGCCCGGGTGATGGCGTCATGGGTGCCGGCGACCGACAGCTCGCCCGCGAGCCGCCACAGGCCGTAGAGCAGGGCGATCACCGCGGTCTCGCGCACGAACGCACCGACGGCCTGCACCCGCCGGGCCGGCGCCAGGCCCATCGCGCCCCCGGTCACGGCGAGCACGGCGGCGAGTTCGCCGGAATGCTGCCAGCTGAGCGCGACGGTCTGCACGCGACAACTATGCCGCGTGCCCAACGCTCAGGTGGTCACCTGGCCCGGATTGCCGTCAGGAACGACCGCGGCCGGGCCGGATCCGGCTCTCGCCGGCGGTGCGCTTCAGGGTCACCCGGTCGATCTCGGTGAAGGCCTCGTTCGTGCCGGGCAGGGCGTCGGCCAGCGTGCGGATGGTGAACGTCGTGGCCTGTCCGGCACGCGCGGGAACCACGTCGACGGCGATGAAGGCGTAGTCGTCGTAGCGGACCTGCGACCACGTGACGACCTCGCGCACCTTCGTCCCCTGCGGGTAGCCCGACGCGTTGACGGCCGTGCCGTCCTTCGACCAGACGTAGCTGTTCAGCACGTTCTCGGTGTTGTTCTCCGACACGTTGGTGCCGCCCGGCGGCTGGTAGCCGCGGTAGCGCTGGCCCTCGGGCAGGGCTTGTGCCCCGCTCGGCGTCACCCCGGGCGGCGGGGGTGCGCTGACTCCGGGAGCCGGCTGGAACGGGTAGCGCGGCCGGCCACCGGAGCCCGCGCAGATGTAGGTGACGCCGTCGCGCGCCGGGTAGATGGTCGACCCGTCCGGGGCGGTTCGGGTCGGTGTGCCGTTGCGGATCGGGTCGGTGCGCTCGAAAAGATGGTTGTGGCCCTGCACCACGAGGTCGACCTGTACTTGGAGAACAGCGGGTCGAGGGCGCCGCGCAGGCCGCCGTCCGACGCGTGGTTGGCCGTGGTCGAGAACGCGCAGTGGTGGAAGAACGCGACGACGAAGTCGAGCGTCGGGGCGACGTGCGGGTTCGTCCGCCACTCCTTCAGGGTGTCATCGAGCCAGCGCAGCTGCGCGCCGTCGGAGTAGCCGGTGTTGGTCTGGATCTCGTAGGACAGGTCGTTGGCATCGACTGAGATCACGCCGACGTTGCCGTAGACGAAGCTGTAGACCGACGGGCAAGTCCGCGGCCCGTTCTTCGGCAGATCCAGCCGCTTGGCGTGCCCGCCGTAACCGTGCGACGGGCTGCCGCCAAGGTACTCGGTGTTGCCGTACAGCGGCTCCATGTCGTGGTTGCCGGTCGCGAACATCCACGGTGTGAAGGCGGCCTGGCCCTCGATCTGGTTGAGGAAGACGTCCCAGACGTAGGGGTTGTAGAGGTTCGTGCCCGGCTTGGTCGTACCCAGCGGTGAACCCGAGTCGTCGGCCGGCAGGCCGCTGCCGCCCGGGTCGGCGTAACAGATGTCGCCGGCCAGCAGCGTGAAGGCCGGACGCTGTGAGGCCATGCCGTTGGTCAGCGTCACCGCCGGATGCGGGTCGGTGCCGTTCGGGCCGGCGACCGGGTCGGTGGGACTGTAGTAGTTGTTGTCGAAGATGCCCTTGGGCCACGTCCCGCCGTTGGCCGTGACGACGGCCGGGTCGTTGCCCCACGCGTACTTGGGGTCGGTGGGCGCGTTGTTCGTACCGACGGCGGCGAAGGCGGTGAAGGTGAACGCAGCGGGGACGTGGCGACCGCGCAGGTCGCGTGCCGGAGCCGTGGTGAAGTAGGCGTCGCCCGAGACCGTGCCGTCGGAGAGCCGGAAGCGGTAGTGATGCAGCGTGTCGGCCCGCAGCCCGGTGATCTTGGCCTTGGCGTAGAACTGCGAGGCCACCGGGCCCCCGGGGATCGCGTACTGCCCGCTCAGGTGGACGATGTCGGCCTCGATGCGGTGGCCGTACTCGCCCGGCTGGGTGCCGACGTCGACGAACGCCCGCAGGTTGCGCGGTAGCGAGCCGGTCTTGCTCACCAGCTGCGCGGCGACGGCCATGGCGGTGTCGGGACGGCAATCGTGCCCCTGGACGAACGAGAGATGCCGGCCGGAGACGACGACCCCACTCGGGCCCGCCTTTCCGCCGCCGGCCGAGAAGGCGGCGTCGGCCAGCGCGAACTGGGCCAACGCCAAGCCACCGGCTCCGGCGGCCGCGGCTTTGAGCATGCTGCGTCGGCTGACCGGGTGCCGCGCGAGTTCGCGCGCGTTCCACTCGGAGTACTCGTCGATGGTCGTGGGGGTCTTCGTGTCGATGGGCGGCATGCGTTCATTTCCTCAGCGGCGCGCGACGACCAGCCCGCGGCACTGTGGCCGGCCAGCGACGGGTTTGTGAACTCTGGGTGGCCCGTCTTTACCGGCGGTAGCTCAGGTCGCGGCCGACGAACTGGAGCACGACGCCGGAGGCGGTGACGGCCAAGGACCGCACCTGGACGCCGAACGGGATGCCGCCGAGCGGCACCCGCAGGTTGAAGATCTTCTGCAGGGCGGCCAGCACCTCACTGCTCAGCCCGGACAGGCCGTTGATGGCCGGCGCGCCGAAGGCGAGGGCACCGTTGACCAGCCGGGGCGCGACGGTGATCGACGCCTTGATCGTCTGGCCGAGCAGCGTGATGTTCTTGGCCGCGGTGATGCGCCCGCTGCCGGAGTACCCGACGTCGATGCCGAGGGTCTTGCTCAGCGCGGCGTACGTCGCGTTCGCGGTCGCGTGGCCCGTGGCGGCATGCACCGACGACAGATCGCGCGCGACGTCGACCTGATCGAGGGTCACCTTCATCCGTGACAGGTCCAGCAC
>CAXTHY010000032.1:24944-37345 GCA_964244175.1 uncultured Jatrophihabitans sp.
CGTAGGCGGTCACCGCGATGTGGTCGAAGCTGCCGGCGGCGAGCTGGGTCAGGAACGGGATGCCCTCGACGTCGACGACCGGCCGCTTCTGCAGATGCTGCGAGGTCTGGATGGTGTCGGCGGCGACCCGCTCGGCCACGTAGACCCCGACGCGGTCGAGGACCACCAGGACGACCGCGATCACCAGGATCACGATCGCCAGGGTGCGCAGACCGTGGCGGCGTCGGGGAACGGTCTGCGTCATCCGTCGATCCTCACATGCAGGTGCTGAGCGGCGGCGCTGTCGGTGCCCGGCGGCAGACTGATCGCATGGCTATCGCCCGCGACGCCCTGCGGCGCGAGCGGATTGCCCGGCATGGATTGTCCGACCGGCCGTGCCCGACGCCGCTGGCCGCCGCGGCCCTGACGACCGCGCTGCGGGCGCAGGACACAACGGCGGCCAAGCTGGGCATCCGGGCCCGCGCGGCGGGCCTGACCGAGGCCGGTGTCGTCGCCGCCATCGAGGACGATCGCTCGATCGTTCGCACCTGGCTGATGCGCGGCACGATTCACCTCGTTGCGGCGTCCGATCTGCGCTGGCTGGTCCGGTTGATCGGGCCGGCGATCGCGCGCAAGTACCGCACTCGTTGGCGGCAGATCGGGTTGAGTGACGAGTTGCTCGAGCAGCTGGTCGAGGTGCTGCCGGCGGTTCTCGCCGGCGGTCCGTTGACCCGGCACGAGATCAAGGCGGCGCTGGGCGAACGCGGCATCGCGCTCGACAGCCCCGACCCGCAGGCGCCTACCCACGCCGTCGTGCACGCCAGCACCACCGGGCTGATCTGTCGCGGGCCCGACCGCGGCCGCGACAGCACGTTCGTGCTCGTCGACGACTGGGTGCCCCGCGCCCCAGCCGGCCCGAGCGGCGACGACGCGCTGGCCGAACTCGCACGGCGCTACTTCGCCGCCTTCTCCCCCGCCACCGCGGCCGACTTCGGCGCCTGGTCGGGGTTGGCCGCGGGCCGGGCGGTGAACCTGATCCGCGACGAGCTCACCGAGGTCGACGTCGCCGGGCGGCCCGGGTTCCGGCTGGGCGAGGTCGAGCCGGCTCGTGGGCTGCGTCTGCTGCCCGCCTTCGACAACTATCTGATCGGCTATCAGGATCGCGCGGCGCTCATCGCGCCGGAGCATTACGCCGACGTCTACCAGGGCGGGATGATCCGGCCGGTCGTGCTGCTCGACGGACGAGTGGCTGGCACCTGGTCGCTGCAGCGGGCCAAGCGGCAGCTGACGGTGACGCCGTTCGGGTCGTTGTCCCGGGCCGCCCGGCGCGCAATCGAGGCCGAGGTCGCCGATATCGGCCGGTTCCTCGACCTGCGCCTCGACCTGCGCCTCGACCTGGAGGTCTGAAGGTTGGTCAGCTGGCCGGTGCGTAGCTGCCGCTACGGAACTCCTCGATCAGCGCGGCGCCGCCCGGTTGCCAGCCCAGTTCCTTGCGCGCCCGGCCGATGCCGGCGACCTGATCCAGCAACAGGGCGTCGACCAACGGCGCGAACAGCCGCCCCCGGCTCTCATCAGCCGTCTCGGCGATCACGTCGCCGGTGCCGGCCGCGGCGGCCGCGGCCTCGACCAGCTCACGCACCGTGGGCTGGTCGTCGTTCGCCCCGATGTAGTAGCCCCGCGCGTCGGGATTCTCGTAGGCCCGGAGGTAGAGGTCGGCGATCTGCTCCGCGCTCACGGTCGTCCAGTGCTGGGCGCCGTCCCCGATCAGCCGGAAGTTGCCCGCGTCGTCGGGCTGGGTGAGCAGCCCCGGCAAGCCCTGGCCGGTGCCGTAGACGATGCCCGGCTCGACGACGACGCCGCGCAGCGAATCGGTGTCCAGCAGCCGCTTCTCGACCGACGTGCGCCACGACGTGAGCGCGGGCGGGTCGAAGGGGGTGTCCTCGGTGATGTCCGTCCCGGAACCGTAGACCCAAATCCCGCCGGTGTGGACGAACGGCTTGCCGGTGCCGTCGTAGGCGGCGACGGCGGCGGCGACGACCGCGGTGTCGAAGTCGGCGCTGGTGGCATCGCCCGGGCTCGCCGTGTGGATGGCGCCGTCGGCGGCGGCCAGCTGGTCCCGCAGCCAGGCGGTGTTGGTCAGCTCGCCCTTGACCGCGCTCGCGCCGGCGGCGCTCACCGTCGCGGCCGATGCGTCGCTGCGCACGATCGCGGTCACCTCGTGGCCGGCCGCCAGCAGGGCGCGGAGCACCGCGCTGCCGATCAGTCCGGTTCCACCTGTCAGCACTACCGTCATTACTCGTCTCCTCGTGGTCGGTCCTCACAGGGACAAGGACCGCCACCGGCGGCGCATTCCGAGCAGTTGGGTGCGGCTAGGACGGGCGGGCGCCGAGGTCCAGCGCGCGGGCGATCGGGACGCCCGGGCGGTAGGCCAGGTGCAGGTAGCTGGGCGCGTCGAGCTCGCTGAGGTCGGCCCGGCCGCCCACGACGATGCGGCCGATATCGGTACGGCGCAGGGCCTGGGCGCCGCCCGCCGTCGCGGCCCACAACGCCTGCGCCGGCGTCATGCGCATCTCGCGCACCGCCAGTGCGATCACGAACGGCATCGACGATGTGTAGCTGGTGCCGGGGTTGCAGTCGGTAGCGAGCGCGACGGTGACGCCAGCGGCCAGCAGCCGCGGCGCGTCGGGGTAGGGCGAGCGGGTCGAGAACTCGACCCCGGGCAGCAGCGTGGCGACGGTGTTGCCGGCGGCCAGCGCGTCGACATCGGCGTCGCTGAGGTAGGTGCAGTGATCGACGCTGGCGGCATCGAGCTCGACCGCCAGCTGGACGCCCGGGCCGCGGCCCAGTTGGTTGCCGTGCACTCGCAGGCCGAGGCCGTGGTCGCGACCGGCCAGCAATACGCGACGCGCTTCGTCGGCGTCGAAGGCGTGGGCGCTGGCCGGCTCGCAGAAGACGTCGATCCAGCGAGCGTGCGGTGCGCAGGCGGTGAGCATCGCGCCGGTCACCGTGTCGACGTAGTCGGCCCGGTCGACGCCGGCCGGCACCACGTGGGCGCCCAGGAACGTCGTCTCCGCGGTCATGGCCGCCGCGATGCGCAGCATGCGCTGCTCGTCGGCAGTGGTCAGGCCGTAGCCGCTCTTGATCTCGACGGCGGTCGTGCCCTGCGCGCGGAGCTCGGCCAGGCGCAGCGCGAGCAGGCGGCGCAGCACGGCGTCGCTCGCGGCCCGGGTCGCCTCGACGGTTGAGGCGATCCCGCCGCCGTCGTAGCGCGCGCCGGCGAGCCGGGCGGCGAATTCGGCCGCGCGGTCACCGGCGAAAACGAGGTGGGTGTGGCTGTCGACGAAGCCGGGGATCACCGCGCGCCCGCCGAGGTCGCGCCGTTCGTCGGCGGCGGGCGCCTGCGCGGCCGGGCCGACCCAGCCGACCACCTCGCCCTCGACGACGATGGCCGCGTCGGGAAGCAGTCCGAGGGGCGTGCCGTCGATCGACGGGTCGTTCGTGACCAGCTCGCTGATCCCGGTGACGAGCACGCTCACGTCCACCCTCCCCATCCGCCCGGCCCGATCAACTGGACCAGGCCCCGGTGATGGCGGTTTGCAGCAGGCGACCGACGTCGCCCAACACGTGCTGGCCGCCCTCGACGACAGCTCGACCGTCCACGAGCACGGTGTCGACGTCGACGGCTGTGGCGCAGTAGATCACCTGTGCCGGGTCGGTGCCCGCGGTGCGCACCGAGTCGAGGCGCAGCGCGACGAGATCGGCCCGCGCGCCGGGCTCGAACCGGCCGGCGTCGGGCCAGCCGATGCTCTCGTGCCGGGTCAGGGTGGCGAGCAACTCGCCCGGCGTGAACCGGCCGCGCTGCTGCGTGCTGAGGCGTTCGTGCATCTCGAGTGCGCGGGCCTCTTCGAACAGGTCGATCATCGCGTGCTGATCACTGCCCAACGACAAGAGCGATCCGGCCTCGGCCAGGGCGCGGGCCGGGCCGATGCCGTCGGCCAGATCGCGTTCGGTGGTCGGGCAGAAGCAGGCGGTCGTGCCGGACGCGCCGAGTACGGCGATGTCGACGGCGGCGAGGTGGGTGGCGTGCACGGCCGTGCTCGAGCGGCCCAGCGCGCCGTGCGCGGCCAGCAGCTCGGTCGGGGACGCGCCGTAGTACGCCTGGCAGGCCAGGTTCTCGGCCGGCTGCTCGGAAAGATGCGCGTGCAGCGGATGCCCGGCCGCGGTTGCGGCCACCACCGCCAGCGCAGCGACCGGGACGGCGCGCACAGAGTGGATCGCCGCACCGACCCGTAGCCCGCTGGACTCGGGCAGCGCCGCGACCCGGGCGGCCCAGGCGTCGACGTCGGCGTCGGCGAACCGGGCCTGCACGTCGTCCAGGGGCTGGTGACCGTCGGCGGTGAGGCCGCCGGCGAGGTAGCAGGCGTCGAGCAGGGTGAGGCGGACGCCGGCCTCGGCGGCGGCCTGGCGCAGCGCCTCGGCCATCGCGTTCGGGTCGGCATACGGATGCCCACCCGGCGCGTGGTGCAGGTAGTGGAACTCGCCCACGCTCGTCACGCCGGCCAGCGCCATCTCGGCATACGTTGCCCGGGCCAGCGCGAGGTAGCGGTCGGGGTCGAGGTGCGCCGCGAGTCGATACATCTGTTCGCGCCACGTCCAGAACGTGCCGCCGCCGGCGTGGGTTCGCCCGCGCAGCGCGCGGTGGAAGGCGTGGCTGTGGCAGTTGGCCAGGCCGGGCAGCACGACGCCGGGCAGCCGGCGCGCACCGTCAGCCGGTGCGTTCGTGGCGATGGACGCGAACCGCCCGTCGACGATCTCGAAACGGACGTCGGCGGCGACCCCGTCCGGCAGCAGCGCCCGTTCGGCGAACCAGGCAGTCATCGGGCGAGGGCTTCGATCACGGTGGCGAGCGCGTCGACGCCGGCCTGGCAGTCGGCCGGTTCGGCCTGCTCGGCCGGCGAGTGCGAGATGCCGGTGGGGTTGCGGACGAACAGCATCGCGGCTGGGATGGCCGCCGCGGCCAGGATGCCGGCGTCGTGCCCGGCGCCGGTGTCGAGCACCGGCGCGTCGTCGAGCAGGGCGGCGAGGCGCTCAGGCGTTGGAAAGGCGGTGGCGTCGCTCCACGACTCCTCGGTGACGCGGCCGCCGAGCCCGGCCGCGAGCGCCGTCACGTCGGCGACGACCGCCCGTACCTGCTCGGCCTCCGGTGCCCGTGCGTCGAGCCAGCCGGTCACGTGCGCAGCGATCGCGTTGACGCCGTTCGGGTCGACCCGCACCTTGCCGCAGGTGGCCAACGCGCCGTGCCGCTCGGCCGCCGCCCGGGCCGCCAGCACGACGGTGGCGTAGGACAGCATTGCGTCGGCGCGGTCGGGCAGCAGGGTCGTCCCGGCGTGGTTGGCCTGGCCCGGCAGGTCGATGCGCCAACGCCCGTGTGGGCGGATGGCGCTGGCGACGCCGACCGCGCGGTCGACGTCGGCGAGCCCGCGGCCCTGTTCGACGTGTAACTCGACGAACTGCGCCACCCGCCGCAGGGTCTCGTCGTCGCGGCCGAGGCCGGTCGGCGCGCGCCCGGCGCGGGTCATCGCCTCGGCCATCGTCACGCCGTCGGCGTCGGTCAGCGCGCGGGCCCGGTCGGGGGTCAGCCCGCCGGTGACCAACCGCGAGCCGGCGCAGGCGACCCCGAAGCGGGCGCCCTCCTCGTCGCCGAAGTTGACGATGGCCAACGGGCGGGCGGGGACGAATCCGTTGCCGCGCAGCGCGTCCAGGGCGGCGAAGGCCGAGACGACGCCGAGCGGACCGTCGTACGCGCCACCGTCTGGTACCGAGTCGAGATGGGAACCGACCACGAGGCCGGCTTCGTCGTCGGGGTCGCCGTGCCAGGCCCACTGGTTGCCGGCGCGGTCCTCGACGACCTCGAGTCCACGCGCCGACGCTTCGCCGGCGAACCACTCGCGCAGGGCGGCGTCCTCACGCGTCCAGGCGTAGCGGCGGTAGCCCCCGGTGCGCGCGTTGCGGCCGATGTCAGCGAGGTCGGCCCACATCGAATCGAAGCTCACCCGCGCATCTCCGTTCCCCGCAACTCAGCGAACTGCTGCGTCGCTCGCACCCTCGGCCATGGGGATGCGGACGCCCCGTTCGGCCGCGACGTCCTCGGCCTCGTCGTAGCCGGCGTCGACGTGTCGGATCACGCCCATCCCCGGGTCGTTGGTGAGGACGCGTTCGATCTTCTGAGCGGCCAGCTCGGTGCCGTCGGCGACGCAGACCTGTCCGGCGTGGATAGAGCGGCCGATGCCGACGCCGCCGCCGTGGTGGATCGACACCCAGCTGGCGCCGCTGGCCACGTTGACCATCGCGTTGAGCAGCGGCCAGTCGGCAATGGCGTCCGACCCGTCGGCCATCGACTCGGTCTCGCGGTACGGGGACGCGACCGAACCGCAGTCCAGGTGGTCGCGCCCGATGACCACCGGCGCGCTGATCTCACCGCGGGCCACGAGGTCGTTGAAGGCGACGCCGGCCTTGTCGCGCTCGCCGTAGCCGAGCCAGCAGATGCGCGCCGGCAAGCCCTGGAAGTGCACCTTGGCCTGGGCCATCTTGATCCAGCGGGCCAACGACTCGTTCTCCGGGAACAGCTCGAGCACCGCCTGGTCGGTGCGGGCGATGTCCTTGGGGTCACCGGACAGCGCGGCCCAGCGGAACGGGCCGCGGCCCTCGCAGAACAGCGGGCGGATGTAGGCCGGGACGAAGCCCGGGAAGTCGAAGGCGCGGGTCAGGCCGGCGGTCTTGGCCTCGCCGCGGATCGAATTGCCGTAGTCGAAGACCTCGGCGCCCTTGTCGAGGAAGCCCACCATCGCCTCGACGTGTCGGGCCATCGACGCCTGCGCCCGGCCGGTGAACTCGTCGGGTTTGCGCTGCGCGTAGTCGTGCCAGTCGTCGAACTCGACCCCGATCGGCAGGTACGACAGCGGGTCGTGCGCAGACGTCTGGTCGGTGACGATTTCGATCGGCGCGTCGTTGGCCAGGAATTGCGGCACCAGCTGGGCGGCGTTGCCGAGCAGCCCGATCGACAACGGCTTACGGGCGTCGCGCGCTTCTTCGGCCAGCCGCAGTGCGTCGTCACGGTCGTTGGCCTGCACGTCGAGGTAGCCGTGGTCGATGCGGCGCTGGATGCGCGAGGGGTCGCACTCGACACAGATGGTGACGCCGCCGTTCATGGTGACGGCCAGCGGCTGGGCGCCGCCCATGCCACCGAGCCCGGCGGTGAGGGTGATCGTCCCGGCCAGGGTGCCATCGAACTTCTTCTCGGCCACCGCGGCGAAGGTCTCGTAGGTGCCCTGCAGGATGCCCTGGGTGCCGATGTAGATCCACGAGCCGGCGGTCATCTGGCCGTACATGGTCAGGCCGAGGTTCTCGAGGCGGCGGAACTCGTCCCAGTTGGCCCAGTCGGGCACCAGGTTCGAGTTGGCGATCAGCACCCGCGGCGCCCACTCGTGGGTACGCATGACGCCCACTGGCTGACCCGACTGGACGAGCATCGTCTCGTCCTGCTCGAGCGTCGTCAGGGTGCGCACCAGCGCGTCGTAACTGGCCCAATTGCGGGCCGCCCGCCCGGTGCCGCCGTAGACGACGAGGTCATCGGGGCGCTCGGCGACCTCCGGGTCGAGGTTGTTCATCAGCATCCGCAGTGGCGCTTCGGTCTGCCACGAGCGGGCCGTGAGGGTGCTTCCGCGGGCTGCTCGTACCGGTCGGGCTCCGTCCATGGCTCCATTGCACACCTGCGGCACCCCGGCGACATGCCCCGACACGAGCATACTGTCTGGGATACCAGACCCCGGCGGCTAGACTGGGCAGGTGCCCAGCGTTCCGGCCGCCCGGCAGACGCTGCAGATCCTGGCTTATCTGAGCCGCCAGGCCGGCCCGGCGACGGCCGCCGCGCTCATGCGCGACCTCGACCTGCCGCGCTCGACCGTCTACCACCTGCTCGCCACGTTGAGTGATCAGGGCTTCGTCACGCACCTGCCCGAGGACCGCCGCTACGCACTCGGCGTCGCGGCCTACGAACTGGGTACGGGCTACAGCCGGCAGGCGCCGTTGGCCCGGATCGCGCGGGTTCCGCTGGCCGAGCTCGTCGATCGCACCGGTCACTCGGCGCATCTGGCCGTACAGCATGGCCGCGAGGTCGTCTACGTGCTCGAGGAACGCGCGCCGGGCCGGCCGCCGCTCGTCACCGATGTCGGGGTGCGGCTGCCGGCCCAGCTCACCGCCAGCGGGCGGGCCATCCTGGCCGCGCTGCCGCCGGCCCAGATCCGCGCGCTGTTCCCCGACCCCGCGGCCTTCGTGCTGCGTACGACGGTGGGGCCGCGCTCGCCCTCGGCGCTGCGCGCGCTGCTGGTCGACGGCCGGCGGCGCGGGTACGCCGTCGAGGACGGCGAGGTGACGGCCGGTTTCGCGTCGTTGGCCTCACCGGTGCTCGACCACTCGGGGCATCCGGTCGCCGGCGTGGCGCTGACCTTCCCGACGGCCGCGATCCCGGCTGCCACGCGCGATCGGGCCGCCACGCAGGTGGCCCGCACCGCGGCGACGATCACTCGCCGGATCGGCGGCACCCCCGCGCGCTGATACCGAACGCAGCCGCCGGTCGTCAGCGGCCCACCCCGGCCGCGTCCATGCCGCGTAGCTCCTTCTTCAGCTCGCCGATCTCGTCGCGCAACCGCGCCGCGACCTCGAACTGCAGCTCGCGGGCCGCGCTCAGCATCTGATCGTTGAGTTGCTGGATGAGGTCGGCCAGCTGCGCGCGTGGCATCTCGGCGATGTCGAGCCCACCGCCCGCGTGCGCCCCCACCCCGACCACCCCGCCCGAGTGCCCACCGGAGGCGCCGCGACCACCCCGCCCGGGCGTCGAGGACTTGCCCCGCGACTGCGAGCGCCCGGAGCCGCCCACCGGCACCCCCCCGCCGAGCAAGGACTCGGTGTCTTCGGCCTCACGGGCCAGCAGGTCGGTGATGTCGGCGATCCGCTTGCGCAGCGGAGTCGGGTCGATGCCGTGCTCGGTGTTGTAGGCGACCTGCTTCTCGCGGCGGCGGTTCGTCTCTTCGATCGCCGTGGCCATCGACGGCGTGATCGTGTCGGCGTACATATGCACCTGACCCGACACGTTGCGGGCCGCGCGCCCGATGGTCTGTATCAGCGATGTCCCGGAGCGCAGGAAGCCCTCTTTGTCGGCGTCCAGGATCGATACCAGCGACACCTCGGGCAGATCGAGGCCCTCGCGGAGCAGGTTGATGCCGACCAGGACGTCGTACTCCCCCGCCCGGAGCTCGCGCAGGAGCTCGACGCGACGCAGCGTGTCGACCTCGGAGTGCAGGTAGCGCACCCGCACGCCCTGCTCGAGCAGGTAGTCGGTGAGATCCTCGGCCATCTTCTTCGTCAGGGTCGTCACCAGCACCCGCTCGTGACGCTCGGCGCGTACCCGGATCTCGTGCAGCAGGTCGTCGATCTGGCCCTTCGTCCCCTTGACCACGATCTCGGGGTCGATCAGACCGGTGGGGCGGATGACCTGCTCGACGAACTCGCCCTTGGTTCGGCCCAACTCGTAGTGGCCCGGCGTCGCCGACAGGTAGACCGTCTGGCCGATGCGATCGACGAACTCCTCGAACTTCAACGGCCGGTTGTCCATAGCCGATGGCAACCGGAAGCCGTGCTCGACCAGCATCCGCTTGCGCGACATGTCGCCCTCGTACATGCCACCGGTCTGCGGGACGGTCACGTGCGACTCGTCGATGACCAGCAGGAAGTCCTCGGGGAAGTAGTCGAGCAGGCAGTTCGGCGCGCTGCCGGGCTGGCGGCCGTCGATGTGCAACGAGTAGTTCTCGATGCCCGAGCAGAACCCGACCTGGCGCATCATCTCGATGTCGTAGGACGTGCGCATGCGCAGGCGCTGGGCCTCGAGCAGCTTGTGCTGGCCCTCGAGTTCGGCCAGCCGCGCGTCGAGCTCCTTCTCGATGCCACGAATCGCGCGTTCCATCCGCTCCGGACCGGCGGCGTAGTGGGTGGCCGGAAAGACGAAGACCTCTTCGACCTCGCGGATGACCTCGCCGGTGAGCGGGTGCAGATAGTAGAGCCGCTCGATCTCGTCCCCGAACATCTCGGCGCGGATGGCCAGCTCCTCGTAGACCGGGAAGATCTCGACGGTGTCGCCGCGGACCCGGAACGTCCCGCGGGTGAAGGACAGGTCGTTGCGCGAGTACTGGACGTCGACAAGGCGGCGCAGGATCGACTCGCGCTCGATCTGCTGCCCGACGCGCAGCCGCACGGACCGGTCGACGTATTCCTGCGGCGTGCCCAGGCCGTAGATGCACGACACGGTCGCCACGACGACGACGTCGCGCCGGGTGAGCAGCGACATGGTGGCCGAGTGCCGCAGCCGCTCGACCTCGTCGTTGACCGAGCTGTCCTTCTCGATGTAGGTGTCGGTCTGCGGGACGTAGGCCTCGGGCTGGTAGTAGTCGTAGTAGCTGACGAAGTACTCGACGGCGTTGTTGGGCAGCATCTCGCGCAGCTCGTTCGCCAGCTGCGCGGCCAGGGTCTTGTTCGGTGCCATGATCAGCGTCGGCCGCTGCAGCCGCTCGATCAACCACGCGGTGGTGGCCGACTTGCCGGTGCCGGTAGCGCCCAGCAGCACGACGTCCTTCTCCCCCGACCGGATGCGCTTCTCGAGATCCTCGATCGCCGCGGGTTGGTCGCCAGAGGGTTCGAAGTCGGAGATGACCTCGAACTTGCCGGTATTCGGCGTGATGTCGGTACGCACTCGCATGTCGTCCACCGTACGAGGCGGGTACGACAGAACTCGCCGCGCTGGCAGACTCGGCGGTGATGGCCCACATCGAGTTCCTCGAGCCGGCCGCCGAACCGGCGGACGAGCCGGCGGCCACCCCGGACGCGCTGGCCGGCCGCCGGTCGGCCCGCTGGCGCGCGGGCCGGCTGGCCGACACCGTCGTCACGGTGCTGTGGCTGGCGGCTGGGGCGCTGGCCGTCCTCGCCGCCTACCGCCCGCTGTACTCGATCGACTACGGGTCGGGTCGGGCCGGATTCGGCTACACCGTCGACGCGTGGGGGAAGTACCGCGGCGCTGGTGCGACGCTGCCCACGCAGCGCGGCGCCCGCTACGCGCCGCTGCTGTGCGGCTGCGCTGCGGCGTTCGGGCTGCTGGCACTGGCCGCCGCGACCGCCGCGCGGCGCCGGCAGCGGTCGCGCCCGGGCCGCCGCTTCGACCCGGCGACCATGGCCACCGTCGGCGCAATCGCGGCGGCTGGCGTGCTCGGCGGGGCATTGGCCGCGATGTACCTGCAGGTCGACAGCGTGCTGGGCGGTGTCCGCGCCCGGGTGCGGTTCTCGGCTGGATTCGGCGATCCGATCCGGGGCGACCTGCACACTGCGCTCGGCCCCAGCCTCGCCCTCGCGCTCGCCGCCCTGATCTGCGCCGCCCTGGCGGCCGCAGGTGTGATCTGCGCGCCCCGACGCTAGCGCCCACCGGGGATGGGTAGTAAACGACGGCCCCGTCCGTCTGAGAAACTGGGCATCCAACTTCCCCCCCTCACTAGGAGCCGTTGTGCAGATCTGGCCCGGCAGCGCCTACCCATTGGGCGCCACCTACGACGGGTCCGGCACCAACTTCGCCCTCTTCAGTGAGGTCGCCGAAAAGGTCGAGCTGTGCCTGTTCAGCGCGGACGGCGCGGAGACCCGCATCGAACTGCACGAGGTCGACGGCTACGTCTGGCACGCCTTCCTGCCCGGCGTAGAGCCCGGGCAGCGCTACGGCTACCGCGTCCACGGCCCGAGCAAGCCCGACCAAGGCCTGCGCTGCAACCCGAACAAGCTGCTGCTCGACCCGTACGCCAAGGCCATCGACGGCACCATCGAGTGGGACGAATCGCTGTTCGGCTACCACTTCGACGACCCCGACAGTCGCAACGACGACGACTCGGCCGCGCAACTGCCGAAGTGCGTGGTCATCAACCCTTACTTCGACTGGGGGGTCGACCGGCCGCCGAAGCGGCCCTACGCCGACACCGTCATCTACGAGACGCACGTCAAGGGCCTGACCGAAACCCACCCCGAGCTGCCCGACGAGTTGCGCGGCACCTACGCCGGCATCGCGCACCCGGTGATCATCGACTACCTCACCCAGCTGGGCGTCACGGCCGTCGAGCTCATGCCGGTGCACCACTTCGTCAACGACTCGTTCCTCGTCGACAAGGGCCTGAACAACTACTGGGGCTACAACACCATCGGGTTCTTCGCGCCCGACCACAAGTACTCGTCCAGCACCTCCCCCGGCGGCCAGGTGCAGGAGTTCAAGGCGATGGTCCGCGCGCTGCACGAGGCCGGCATCGAGGTCATCCTCGACGTCGTCTACAACCACACCGCCG
>CAXTHY010000033.1:0-24113 GCA_964244175.1 uncultured Jatrophihabitans sp.
CGTCGACGAGCGCGTCGCGCAACGCCGACACTCGGGCGGCGGTGGCGGTGCGCCGCTCGACCGCCAGCCGGGTCGCGACGGCCAGCCCCACCGATCCGGGCACGTCGAGCGTGCCGGAGCGCACGTCGCGCTCTTGGCCGCCGCCGTGCTGGATGGGCACGGCGGCGACGTCGCGGCGTAGCAGCAGCGCGCCGGCGCCGATCGGTCCGCCGAGCTTGTGCCCGGTGAGGGTCAGCGCATCCAGCCCGGACGCGGCGAAGTCGACCGGCACGGCGCCGACCGCCTGCACGGCGTCGCTGTGCATCGGGATGCCGTGCTCGCGAGCGATGTCGGCCAGCGTCCGTACCGGCTGGATCGTCCCGACCTCGTTGTTGGCCCACATGACGCTGATCAGCGCGACGTCGTCAGGGTTCTCGTCGATCGCGGCCTGCAGTGCGTCCGGCGCGACGGTCCCGGCGGCGTCCACGGGCAGCACGCTCAGTTGCGCGCCTTCGTGGCCGGCCAACCACTCGGCGGCGTCGTGCACGGCGTGGTGCTCGATGGCGCTGACAATGACGCGGATGCGACGGTGGTCGGCGTCGTGGCGGGCCCAGTAGAGCCCCTTCACGGCGAGGTTGTCAGATTCGGTGCCCCCGGCGGTGAGGATTACCTCGGACGGCCGCGCACCCACTGCTTCGGCGATGGACTCACGGGACTCCTCGACCCGGCGGCGCGCGGCCCGGCCCGAGCCGTGCAGGGACGAGGGGTTGCCGACGGCACCCAGCGCCGCGGAGACAGCCTCGATCGCCTCGGGCAGCATGGGAGTCGTGGCTGCGTGGTCCAGGTAGGGCATCGCAAGCCAGTTTACGGCGCGCTGGTCAGGCGCCCGTCCCGCGTGTCGCCGGCTGGGCCCGGACCGCGACGAGGGCACCCCCGATCGCGATCGCGCACATCGTCAGATCGAGCGAGACGAAGGCCGGCGTGAACCCGATCGCGCCGCGGGCGGCCGCGGCGATCAGCACGCCGGCCAGGCCGGTGGTCAGGGCATTGGCGGTGGCGTCGGACAGCTGCAACGACGCCGAATCCGCGCCCCGGTCGGCGTCGGTGGTGAACTTCAGCATGAGGACGCTGACGCTCGACATCGTGAGCCCGGCGCCCACTCCGGCCACCAGCCAGGCCGGGTAGGCGAGCCAGCCCAGCGGCCCGGGCACCACGGCGACGGCCATGCCGGCCGCGCCGATCGCGACACAGCAGAAGCCGGTGCGGATCAACCGGACGCGCACCTGCGGGC
Source organism: uncultured Jatrophihabitans sp. (assembly GCA_964244175.1). Lineage (GTDB taxonomy): Bacteria > Actinomycetota > Actinomycetes > Mycobacteriales > Jatrophihabitantaceae > Jatrophihabitans. The sequence continues at coordinate 1,271 of CAXTHY010000033.1, forward strand.
CGCGGCTGTCGTCGGCCCGGCCCTGCCACCACGACCCCGCCGCCCAGCTGATCCCGGACGCCGCCAGCGGCAGGCCGGCCACGATCGCGCCGTAGCCGTGCTGGACCGACAGCGAGAGCGGGATCGTCGCGTCGACGCCGAAGAACGCCCCGGCCAGCACCCCGCGCAGCGCGATCGGCGCGGAGACGCCGCGCCGGACCCGGAACGTCCCGGCCGGGAGCAGCGAGCGCAGGCCCCACACCAGCGCGACGAGCCCGACCACCGCGAGCACACCGGTGACCGCGCTCGGATGCTGGCCGGCCTGCTCGAGCGCGGCGACCCCGACGGCGACGGCGACGGCCGGGACCAGCCGATTCGGCCCCCGCTTCATCTCGGTGGGTGGCCGCAGCGACCGCAGCACCGGCATGAGCAACACGCCGCCGAGAGCGATGAACGGCACCAACCCGAGGAACACCCAGCGCCAGCTCGCGTGCTGCGCGAGCGCCCCGGCGATGGCCGGGCCGATCAGCGAGGGCACGACCCACGCCGAGGATGTCGCCGCGAACAGCGGCGGGCGCAACCGCTCGGGGAACACCTCGCCGATGACGACGTAGACGGCGGTGATGATCAACCCGCCGCCGACGCCCTGCACGACGCGGCCGGCGATGAGCTGCGCCATCGTGGCGGCCGTGCCGGCCAGGACGAGGCCGCCGGCGAAGCAGATCAGCCCGGCCGCCAGCGGAGTCCGCGGGCCACGGCGGTCGCTGAGTTGCCCGGAGGCGACCATGGCGACGATGTTGGCGACCAGGAAGCCGGTGAAGGTCCAGCCGTAGGACGCCAGGCCGTGCAGCTCGCGGGCTGCGGTGGGCAGGGCCGCCGCCACACCCATCGCCTCGAACGCGATCAGCGTGATGAGGATCAGCAGGCCGAAGCTGGTGGCCCGCAACGGCGGTGCGAAGATCGACCGCGGGCGCTCGGCCCGCTGCTCCACCGTCACCTAGCCAGCATCAGCTCTTGCGTTTGGTGATCTCGTCGGTCAGTTGGGGCGCGACGGCGAACAGGTCGCCCACCACGCCGAAGTCGGCGAGCTCGAAGATCGGAGCCTCGGCGTCCTTGTTGATGGCCACGATCGTCTTGGACGTCTGCATGCCCGCCCGGTGCTGGATCGCGCCCGAGATGCCGACCGCGATGTAGAGCTGCGGCGACACGGTCACGCCGGTCTGCCCGACCTGCATGGTGTGCGGCACCCAGCCGGCGTCGACGACGGCGCGCGAGGCCCCGACCGCGGCGCCGAGCGAGTCGGCCAGCTTCTCGATGATCTCGAAGTTGTCGGCCTTGCCGATGCCACGGCCGCCGGACACGACGACGGAGGCGTCCGAGAGCTGCGGGCGTGACCCCTTCTCCTCGACCACCGTGTCGGTGATCTTCGCGGCCTTGGCCGAGTCGGAGACGCTGACCTCGACCGTGACCTCTTCCGCGGCCGCGCTCGACGGCGCGGGGGCGAACGAGTTCGGCCGGATGGTGACCACCGGCGTGCCCGAAGCCGTCGCCTTGACCGTGATCGCCGCACCGAACGCCGACTGCGTCACCGTGCCGTCGGCGTCGATACCGACGGCGTCGTACAGCAGTCCGGACTCGAGCTTGAGCGCGAGGCGAGCCGCGATCTCCTTGTTCTCGGCACTCGAGGACAACAGCACGGCGACCGGGGACGCCTGGTCGGCCACGGCCTTGAGGGCCTCGGCCTTCGGGGCCACCGAGTAGCCGGCGATGTCGTCGCTCTCGGCGACGTAGACCTTGGCCGCGCCGTACTCGGCGAGCTGGTCCTTCAGGGCGGCAGCTTCGCCGGGGGCACCGACGACGACCGCACTGGGCTCACCGAGCTGACGGGCCGCGGTGAGCAGTTCGAGCGTGGGCTTCTTGACCTTGCCGTCGAGCGAATCGACGAGGACGAGAACTTCAGCCATGTCCGTTATCTCCTTCGGGTCGACTCGGTCAGATCAGCTTCTTGGCGGCGAGGAAGTCGGCGATCTTGGCGCCGCCGTCACCCTCGTCCTTCACGGACTGACCGGCCTCGCGGGGCGGTGCGTTCTCGAAGGAGGCAACCTGCGTCCATGAGTTGTCGAGGCCGACCTCGCCGGCCTCGAGACCGATGTCGGCCAGCGTCTTGACGTCGATCGGCTTGCTCTTCGCGGCCATGATGCCCTTGAAGGACGGGTACCGCGGGTCGTTGATCTTCTCGACCACGCTGATGACGGCCGGGGTGCTGCCCTCGACCTTCTCGTAGCCGGTGTCGGTGACCCGCTCGACGGTGACGGTTGAGCCGTCGATCGTCACCTTGCGGGCCTGCGTGAGCTGCGGGGCGCCGAGCACCTCGGCCAGCAATGCCGGTACCACGGCGCCACGGGCGTCGGTGGCCTCGGAGCCGGCGATCGCGACGTCCCACTCGATGGAGCCGAGCGCCTTGGCCAGCACCTTGGCGGTGGCGATCGCGTCGGAGCCGTGGATCGCCGGGTCGTTGACGTGGACGGCCTTGTCGGCGCCCATCGACAGCGCCTTGCGGATCGACTCGGTGGCCTTGTCCGGGCCGACGGTGAGGATGGTGACCTCGCCGCCGTGGGCCTCCTTGAGCAGCAGTCCCTCTTCGATCGCGAACTCGTCGATGTAGTTGATCACCGGATCGACCGCGGCCCGGTCGACGGTGTTGTCGGCCGGGTTCAGCCTGCGGTCCCCCTCGGTGTCGGGCACCTGCTTGACCAGCACCACGATGTTCATGCGTTCGCTGACCTCTCATGTCTTGGTCGGGCACGGCCCGCCGACCGGCTTCGGAGCACCGTCAGACGGGAAGAGATCGCCCGGAACCGCGGAAATTCCGCCGGCGCCGTCGCGACACGTTCTGGCAACACTCTGCCGAAGTTACTCGCGGGTAGCAATATGACGATGCTCTCGGCAGGTCATTCTCCCACGACGTCCGGGCGGCGGAGTCCGGCCGGCCGGCGTGTCCGCTGAGGTTCGTTTGGTTACTCATTAGTAGGACGTCAGACTACCTACGTGACCGTAGGTTTGCCGGCAGTCGAGTTCCCGAGCGTGTCCTTGGGGCTCGCTGCCCCGCCCCGCGCGCAGGCGCGCGTCGTCGGTCTCGGGTCCGCGCGGGCCACCCGCACCGTCAGCGCCACCGAGCTGACCGAACGCTTCGGCAAGAACGCAGCGTGGTTGCTCGTGCGCACCGGGATCACCCAGATCCAGCGGCTCGGGCCGGACGACACGCTGCCCGACCTGGCGACCGCGGCTGCGCGAGGCGCCCTGGCCGACGCCGGGATCGACGCCGCCGGCATCGACCTCGTCCTCGTCGCGACCTGCAGCTCCGACGCAACGCTGGGCCCGCTGTCGCGGATCGTCGCGACCCGCATCGCCCCCCAGGCGATGTCGTTCGACGTCAACGCGGCCTGCGCGGGTTTCTGCTACGCGCTCAGCGCCGCCAGCGCCTTGATCGGCACGGGGGCGGCCCGCCGCGTGCTCGTGGTCGGCGCCGAACAGATGAGCACGCTCATCGACCCGGCCGACCTCGGCACGTCCATCCTGTTCGGCGACGGCGCCGGTGCCGCTGTGGTCGCGGTGGCCGACGACGATCGGGCCGGCATCGGCGCGCCGGCCTGGAGCAGCGACGGCGCGCAGGCGGGCCTGCTGGAGATCCCGGAAGGCGACACCGCCTTGCGGATGGCCGGTTCGGATGTGTTCCGCTGGGCCGTCGAAGAGGTGCACAAGGTGGCCTCGATCGCGCTGGCCCGCGCGGGGGTGTCGGCCGATGACATCGATGTGTTCGTCCCGCACCAGGCGAACCTGCGCATCGTCGAGGCGATCGCCAAGCGGCTCAACCTGACTCGGGCCGAGACGGCTATCGACGTCGTCGATGCCGGCAACACCTCGGCCGCCTCCATCCCCCTGGCGCTGACCCGATTGCGCGAGCGTGGCAATTCGGTCCGCGGGCAGCTGGCCCTACTGATCGGCTTCGGCGCCGGCCTGTCGATCGCGGCCCAGGTCATCCGCCTGCCCTAGCGCCGATCCTCGTCGTGATGGAGCGGGTCAGAAGGCCGCCGCGGCCGGGATGACCTTCTTGCCCATGGTCTCGACCGGCGTGAGCTCGCCGACGTCCTTGAGTGAGCCGTGCACGTGGGTGATGCCGAGGCCGGCGAGGCGCTCCAATTCCGCCAGCAATGTGTCGATCTTGGCGTCGTCGCTGACGTCGAACGGCATCATCACCGTCTTCTCGATCTCGTCGTAGTCGCGCCCGAGGTCGTCGCAGTGACCGCGCAGCACGTCCAGCTTGTGCGCCAGCTCGGGCGACGGGAACAGATTGCAGGCCTGCGCGTACTGCGCCACCATCCGCAGCGTCTTCTTCTCGCCGCCGCCTCCGATCAGGATGGGCGGGTGCGGGCGCTGCAGGGTCTGCGGGGAGTTGAGGGTGCGGCCCAGCTTGTAGTGCTTGCCCTCGTAGGGCGACTCGTCGTCGCTGCACATCTGCACGTAGATCTGCAGGGCTTCCTCGAGCCGCTCGAACCGCTCGGCGGTACCGGGAAACGGCAGCCCGAGCCCGACGGACTCCTCCTCGTTCCAGGCCGCGCCGATACCGAGCCACGCGCGTCCCTCGGAGAGCACATCGAGGGTCGACACACACTTCGCGAGCAGGCCGGGCTCGCGGTAGACGGCGGCCGTCACCCAGGCCAGCAGCTCGACCTGCTTGGTGCGGGCGGCCAGGAAACCGAGCACGGTGTAGGCCTCGAGCATGTCCATCTCGGGCGGGCCGACGACATGGATCTGCCAGACGTGATCCATCACGCTCAGCTTCTTGAACCCGACGTCCTCGGCCGTGCCGGCAATGCGGCCAAGATCGCTGGCCAGCGCCGGGGCGCCGTTCGGGTAGGTGAAGTTGGACAGGTGCAGGCCGAGCTCCACAGCGTCTCCTCGCGGTTGATTCGTCGCCTTCGACGTTAGTCCTCGAGTGACCGGTGATCACATGGGCGGCGAGTACCACGCCGACGCCACCCGCAGTTGTCCGCGCTCGGCCGGGCTATGGCCTGACGACGCGCGGACAACTTGGGATGGGGGCGCGGCTATCGTTCAGCCGTGCCCGATCGCCGCCATCTGCCCAGCCCGGTCAACCTGATCCGGCGGCGGCCGACGCGCGAGATGGGCCCGGACGGTCAGGTCGAGTCGCGGCCGCAGACCGCGCGCTCCGGCCTTGTCGATTCGGCGGTCTATCGCGATGGCGCGCGCCAGTGCTCGCCGCGCACGCTGGCCGACACCTTCCAGGCGCTGCGCGACCAGCCCGACGGGATGGCGTGGATCGGCCTGTACCGCCCCGACCCGGACGAACTCAATTCGCTGGCCGCGGAGTTCGACCTGCACGAACTCGCCATCGAGGACGCGGTCACCGCCCACCAGCGCCCCAAGCTAGAGCGTTACGGCGACACACTGTTCGTGGTGCTGCGCGCGGCCCGCTACCTCGACGAGCTCGAGGAGGTCGAGTTCGGCGAACTGCACGTGTTCATCGGCCAGGACTTCGTGATCACCGTTCGGCATGCCGAGAGCCCTGACCTGTCGGAGGTGCGACACCGGCTCGAAGAGGACCGCGAACTGCTGGCGCTCGGCACCGAGGCGGTGCTCTACACGATCCTCGACGTCGTCGTCGACGGCTATCTGCCGGTGGTCGCCGGTATCGAGAACGACGTCGACGAGATCGAGACGCAGGTGTTCGACGGCGACCCGGCCGTGTCGCGGCGCATCTACGAACTGTCCCGCGAGGTCGTCGACTTCCAGCGCGCGGCCTCGCCGCTCGGCGCGATCCTCCAGGGACTGGCCCGCGGTTTCGACAAGTACGGGGTGGACGAGGAACTGCGCCGCTCGCTGCGTAACGTGGCCGACCACGTCACCCACGTCAACGAGCGCATCGACAGCCTGCGGGTGCTGCTGCGCGACATCCTGCAGGTGAACTCGATCCTCGTCGCCCAGAAGCAGAACGAGGAGATGACGTCGCTGAGCCGCACCAGCAACGCGCAGAACGACGAGGTCAAGAAGATCTCGGCGTGGGCCGCGATCGGTTTCGCTCCCACCACCATCGCATCGATCTACGGCATGAACTTCAAGACCATGCCCGAGCTGCACTGGTACCTCGGCTATCCGTTCGCGATCGGCCTGATGCTGCTCGCGGCGGTCGTTCTCTACGCGCTGTTCAAACGTCGCGGCTGGATCTGAGGCGATGAAGCTCAAGCTCGACCTGCACGACATCTACAACCGCGGCGACGAGATCGAGCGCGCCCTGCGGGCGATCATGGCCGAGGCGCGCGAGAAGAAGGCTCCGCTCGTCGAGATCATCCCCGGCAAGGGCTCGGGCCAGCTGAAGAAGCGGGTGCTGCGCTTCCTGGACCAGAAGGACGTCAAGGCGCTCTATCACCGGGTCGAGAAGGATTCCGACAACTTCGGCCGGGTCTTCGTTCATTTCCGCTGGAAGTAACCCGCCGGGCACGGCGCCGCCAGGTACTAACGTGATCGGCGTGAGCGTGTCGGACAAGTCCCCGATCGGCCTCTCCGGACGGATCGTCATCGCGACGCGCGGCATGGACGGAGCCGGCGAGGTCGAGCTGCGCATCCGGGGCGGCACCGAACTGTTCATCGCCCGATCCGCCGATCCGCTGCCCCGTGGACAGCCCGTCATCGTGCTGTCCACCCTGGGCCCGCGCACCGTCGTGGTCGCCCCCTGGGCCGATCCCGTCGAGTCCTTGCTCGAGCTCTGACCCTCCCGTGCAGCGCCGGCCGCGCCGCGCCGTAATCTGACCGCGCGAGCGGTGGTCGGGTGGCCCAGAGGAGGCGTCGATGTTTGGTTACAAGGTGCCTGAGCCCGACGAGGCGATGCTCATCTCGGGCGGCAAGGGCGCCGACGGTGCGCCTTTCCGGGTCGTGACCGGGCACGGCGCGTTCGTGTTGCCGCTCTTCCGCAAGGCCCGCTTCCTGGGTTTGTCGATGGCTGAGGCGGAAGTGACCGAAGCCTGCGTCACCAAGCAGGGAATCTCGCTCAACGTCCGCGCGGTGATCGCCTTCAAGGTCGGCAACGACACCGAGAGCATCGTCAATGCCGGCCAGCGTTTCCTTTCCGACCAGACCCAGATGTCAGTGTTGGTCGGGCGGATCTTTGCTGGTCACCTGCGCTCGATAGTCGGTTCGATGACGGTCGAGGAGATCGTCACCGAACGCCAGCGCCTCGCCGAGGGAATCCTGGATGCGTCGAAGGATGAGATGGCCAAGATCGGGCTGACGGTGGACGCCTTCCAGATCCAGTCCATCGACGACATGAAGCTCGGCTACATCGCGGCGATGGCCGCGCCGCACAACGCGGCCATCCAGCGCCAGGCGCAGATCGCCCAGTCGCAGGCCGATCAAGCCGCTTCCGAGGCGGCGCAGCAGTCCGCGCGAGCTCAGGCGCAGTACGTCCGTGAAACGACGATCATGAATGCCCGGCTCGCGGCCGAGGTCGCGGCCGCGCAGGCCAAGGCGAATCAGGAAGCCGCCGACGCCGAGCAGCAGTCGGCCCGGGCGCAGGCCGAATACACCCGGCAGACGAATGTGGCTCAGGCTCAGTACGACTCGGAGGTCCAGATCGCCAAGGCGAAGGCGAATCAACAGGCGGCCGAGGCCGAGCAGGAATCATTGCGGGCCCAGGCCGAATTCAGCCGGCATACGTCGGTAGTCAAGGCCAAGGCGAAGGCCGAGGTCGACAAGGCCGAGTCTGTGGCCGCGCAGTCCGGTCCGTTGGCCCAGGCCACGGCGCAGCGCGAGGTGTTGGCGGCGCAGACCGAGTTGGCGACGAAGAACGGTGATCTGCGTCAGCAACAGCTCGTCGCCGAGGTGGTGAAGCCGGCCGAGGCCGAAGCCGAGCGGATCCGCATCCTGGCGCAGGCCGACGCGGAGCGGACCCGGATCCAGGCCGAGGCCGCGGCATCGAACAACCGCGTATCGCTCGACCAGCTGTTGATCGAACAGCTTCCGCAGATCGTCAAGGAAGCGGCGCAGGGGTTGTCCCGAGCGAACGTCACCGTGCTCAACGGTTCCGAGGGCCTCGGCGAACTGGCCACCGGCCTGGTCGGCCAAGGGCTGACGATCTTCGATTCGATCCGTCGCGGACTCAACCCGCCCGGTCGCGACGACGAGCCGCGCTCAATCGACAAGGCGTAGCCCGCGCTCTGTTGGCGGCCGGCCAACTGGCTGCTGTGGGACTTGCGGCTCCGGGTCACGTTGGGTCGTCCGTTGGTGTGACCGCCTCCATGCCCGTGCGCGGCCGATCTGGTTCGCGGGCCGGCCCGCGGTTGAGCGAGGTCGCCAACCCGGCCACGCAGGCGGCGGCCAGCACCCAGAACGCCACGCGATAGCCGCCGGTGAAGTCGTCGAGGGCCGAGCCGGACAGTTCGGACAGGGTGCCGGCGTAGGCCGCCCGCTTCTCGCCCGCCGCGAGCGGACTGGTGACGATGGCCAGCGACATCGCGGTGCTCACGACGAAGCCGGTGTTCTGCAGCATCGACCGCACCCCGTTGGCAACCCCGCGCCGGGCCGGGTCGACGCCGGCCATGATCGACGTCGTGTTCGGCGTCATGAAGATGCCGCACCCGACACCGACCGCGGCCAGGCACACGCCCAGCCAGAGGTAGGCGCGGTCGGGGGCCACGAGCAGCGCCAGGCCGATCAGGCCGACCGCCGTGAGCGCGAGGCCGGCGCTGGCCACCCACCGCGTCGGGTAGCGCGCGGCCAGCCGGCCGGCGAGCGGCGAGGCCAACGAGATGCCGGCGGCCACCGGGATGACGCGCAGCCCGGCCTGGAAGGCGCCGAGTCCGGACGCGGCCTGCAGGTAGAGAGCCATGAGCAGGACGACGGCGAAGCGCGCCACCGCGAGCAGGAAGGCCCCCAGATAGGCGCTGCTGCGCTCGCGGTCGGCGAACAGGCGCAGGTCGAGCATCGGGTAGCGCCGGCGCAGCTGGCTGACGACGAACACCGGCAGCGCCGCCCCGAACAGGGCGAACCCGACGACGACTGGCGTGCTGCGCCAGCCCAGGGCGCCGCCTTCGGACAACGCGAGGACGAGGCCGCCGACAACCGCCGCCGACAGCACGGCACCGACGACGTCGAACGGCTCGCGGCCGGCGTGTGGCTGGTCGGCCCGCAGGCTCAGCCGCGCCCAGATCAGCCCGGCCACGCCGAACGGCACGTTGAACCAGAACACCGCGCGCCACCCGAAGGCCCCGGCGAACGCGCCACCGACGACGGGCCCCGCGACCTGCGCCGCCGATGCGGCCGAGACGTTGAACCCCAACCCTGAGCTCAGTAGGCGGGCCGGGAACGCATCGGTCAGCAGCGCCGTCGTGTTCGTGATGATCGCCGCCGCCCCCACCGCCTGCAGCGACCGGAACACCGCCAGCATGACGGCGCTCGGAGCCAGCCCGCAGAGCACGCTGGCCGCGGTCAACGTGCCCAACCCCAGCAGGTACAGGCGACGGCGGCCGACGAGGTCGGCAATGCGGCCGAAGACCAGGATGAGCACCGTGTTGACCACCATGTAGGACAGCACGATCCACGAGGCCTCGGTGGCTGTGGCGTCGAAGTGCCGCGCGACAACCGGCAACGCAACGTCGAGGGTCGAGGTGTTCGTGCCGGCCAGCAGCACGCCCAGACTGGTGACGCTGAGGACCCGCCAGGCATAGCCGGCCTGCTCGTCGCGACCGCCGGCGTCGACTGCAGGCCGCGACGCTCGGATCCGCACCGCGGTGAACCTACGCGAGGACCGCCATCGCTGCGCGCCAGGCCGGTGCCGCCGCCGGCAACCGTCTCGTGGTCGGGCCCCACGACGTCGCCCCCCAGCCGATACGCTGCGGCCACCGGTGGCCGGAGCACCGGGTCCGCCGCACCGGAGGGAGCGCTCGTGATCGACGGGCCCCGCGCGCGGCCACGCGCGGTCGCCAGGCGGATCAAGATCGCGGTGCGGGACGAACAACTCGTCCAGGCCCGCCGGGCCCCCGTCGACGCGCACACGGTCCTCTACGAGTCGTTCGCCGGCAACGGCATGCTGTGCAATCCGGAGGCGATCTTCCGGACCTTGTTGGCCGCGCCGGACCAGCAGCACCTGCGTCACGTCTGGGCGCTGTCGGACCTGCGCCGGTACGCGGGCACGATCGCCGAGTTCGTCGATCATCCGCGGGTCAGCTTCGTCAAGCGCGGGTCGCGGGCGTACTACCGCGCGCTGACGACCGCGAAGTATCTGATCAACAACGCCACGTTCCCCGACGGCTTCGGCAAGCGCGAGGGCCAGGTCTACCTCAACACCTGGCACGGCACGCCGCTCAAAGCGATGGGTTACGACGTGCCTCACGGTGGCCTCGACACCCGCAACGTCACACGCAACTTCGTCCACGCCGACTACCTGCTCGCACCCAACGACGACACCGCGCAGATGTATCTGGGTGCGTACCGGATGGCCAACATCTTCCGTGGCCGCATGATCGCCGAGGGCACGCCCCGCATCGACCACCAGTTCGTCGACGACACGCAGCGGCGCGCGATCCGCAACCGGCTCGCCGGGCCCGGCGTCGAACTCGGCGAGCGGCAGCAGGTCGTGCTGTACGCGCCCACCTGGAAGGGCAATTTCTACACTCCGGACGACGACATCGCTCACCTGCGGGCCTTCCTCGACTCGCTGCGCGCCCAACTCGACGGCGAGCGTTATCGGGTGGTGCTCAAGGTGCATCAGCGGGTGTACCGGTTCGCCCGCGCCGACCCCGCGCTGCGAACGGCCCTGATCCCCAACGAGATCCCGGCCAACGACGTCCTGGCGGTCACCGACGCGTTGATCACCGACTACTCGTCGATCTTCATCGATTTCCTCGCGACGGGCCGGCCGGTGCTCTTCTACACGCCCGACCTCGACGAGTACGCGGCCGTACGCGGGCTCTACCTGCCGCCCGAGCAGTGGCCGGGACCGGTCAGCCGCGACCTCCGGCAGCTGGTCACGCAGCTCACCAACCTCGGCTCGGGCAACGAGCAGGATCCGGTCGTCGCCTACGCCGCGGCCTACGCCACGGCCCGTCGGCGCTACTGCGCCCACGAGGACGGCGCGGCGTCGGCCCGGGTGGTCGACATCGTCTTTCGCAACGCGGTCGACGGCTACGATGTGCGCGGCGATTTCGCGGACGGACGGGTCGCGATCCTCGTCCACCTCGGCGGGCTGCGGCGCAACGGCATCACCTCGGCCGCGCTCGCGCTGCTCGACAACATCGACCACGACCGTTTCGACGTCTCGGTGTCGTTCCCGCACACCACCAGCCCCGAGGCGCAGCACCTCGTCGACTCGATCGCGTCGCAGGTCCGGCTGTTTCCGCAGGCCCCCGAGATCACCGCCGGCAAGCTCCGGGTCAAGGCGCTGGTGGCACTCAACGGCCGTTCGCCCGGGCACCGGCAGGTGTTGCTGTCAGCCGAGGGTGAGCTGATGCGCCACGAGTGGACCCGCGCGTTCGGAGGCAGCCGGTTCGACCACGTCATCGACTTCAGCGGGTACGCGCCGTACTGGACGAAATTGCTGGCCAACCGTAGCGCCGGATCGTTTGCGATCTGGTTGCACAACGACGTGCGGGCCGAACTCGCCAACAGCGTGCGCTCCGCGTCGGTGCGCGCCAGCCTGCGCGGAGCGATCGCGCTGTACCGCAACGCCGACCACCTCGTCTCGGTGTCCGAACCGCTGTGCGCACTGAATCGCCGCGCCCTGGCCGAATGGGCACCGGACGCCCGGTTCACGTTCGCCCGGAACACGATCAACGTCGAGCGCATCATCGGGTTGGCGGCCGCGCCGGCGGCGCTGCCGATCCCGACCGCATCGTCAGGAGTGGATGCCGCAACCGTCCGTACCTTCGTGACCGCCGGCCGGCTGTCGCCGGAGAAGAACCACGAGCGGCTGATCCGGGCCTTCGCGCGGGTGCACACCGCCAACCCGGCCACCCGGTTGCTGATCCTCGGGAGCGGCCCGCTGCACGACCAGCTGCGGGCCGTGATCGCCGAGCTCGGTCTGGACAGCGCAGTGACACTGGCCGGCTACCAGGACAACCCGTACGCGATCATGGCGAGCGCCGACTGCTTCGTGCTCTCCAGCGACTACGAGGGGCAGCCGATCGCGCTGCTCGAAGCGCTCGTGCTCGGGCGACCCATCGTCACGACCGCGTTCGACTCGGTGCGCGGGTCACTGCCCGAGGGCACCGGCTTGGTGGTCGCGCGTGACACCGCTGCGCTGGCCGCCGGGCTCACCGCGTTCCTGCGCGGCGAGGTCGCGCACCCGCCGTTCGACCATCTCGCCTACAACGCAGCGGCGCTGGCCGAGTTCTACCGCGCCATCGGGGCCGGGTGATCGCTACTGCCGCTCCCACGGTGCCGGCAGCGGGAAGTACTCGCCGAAGAACCGCGCCAGTACGGCCTGCTGCTCGTCGAGCTGGCCGTGGGAGCTGTCGAGGTCGTTGAGGCAGAACGCCTGCGGCCGCTCCCGCAGGATCTGGTCCAGCCGGCGCGGCGTGGTTGCGAGGCCGATGTCGACGTAGCGAAAGCGCCAGTCGGCCGGCACGGCCCGCCCGCGGACGTAGGCGTAGTAGTGCTGCAGCGACGACGGGATCGAATAGTCGGCCGGATGCCGGAAGCGGGAGCGGGCGACGTCGTCGAACAGCTGCGGATAACGCTGTTCCATGTCCTCGACCACGCTGCGCAGTTGCGGATGGGGGCCGTGCTGCAGCTTCTGTCGCACCGTGACCCCGAAGTCGGTCTCGAGCAGGGAGCGCTGGTTCTTCGCCGCGGTCAGGACGGGCAGGTCGCGGACGGAGGGTGCCTCGAGGTCGAGGGTCGTCCCAGGGGCGAGGAAGAACTTCGCGATGCCGTTGGCGTGAAAGAACAGCTCGGGGAACACCGGTCGGCCGAAGAACATGTCGTCGTTGACGTAGAGGTAGCGCTCGGCCAGCCCGTCGATGTGGTGCAGTTGCGCTTCGATGGCGTGCGAGTTGAACACCGGCAACACTGTCGGGTCGCGGAAGATGTCGCGGTGGTCGACCACCACGATCTTCGGGTGCGTCGGGTCGAGCCACTCAGGCACCTGTGCGTCGGTGACCAGGTAGATCGTGCGCACCCAGTTCGCGTACATCGCGACCGAACGCAGCGAGTAGCGCAGCTCGTCGCGGTCGAGGAAGCGCGCGAGCGCGGTCGACGTCGCGTTCAGCTCGGTCGGGTCGGGCGTGTACGCGTCCTTGCGGGCCTGCCACGCCGGGTCGCTGCCGTCGACCCACGTGTAGACCAGGTCGATCGGCGCCTGCACCTCGAAGATCTCGGGGTGGTCGTCGGCAACCGGCCAGTGCGACGGCGACGTGGTGGCCCGCGCCCAGAGCGGTTCGTTGAGGTAGCGGACGACATCGTTGTACGTCGGCGCGAGGCGGGTGCCACGCTGATGGGTGCCGCCGTCGATCCGGGGGACGTCGTCGCGGTCGACGCGTGGCCAGAACGCGACCTCGCAGGCCGTCTCGGGGCCGCACAGGATCTGCCCGCCGGGCGCGGCGAGCACGCGGTAGGCCTTGAGCACACCGGCTTTCTGGCGAGCGGCGCCGTTGGGCGTCAGTACCCAGCCCGGTCCGACGAGCGCTTGGTCGAGCGCGGCGAGCGCGGCCGGCCGGTCCTCGGCCGAGATCGCAATTTGGCGTGCACTCGCGCGCGGGCCCGGTAGCACGACGTAGGGCACGGCGGCGCCGTCGAGCGCGCCGGTGACGGTGGCGGTGACGTCGGCCCGCACAGCGTGCGCGTCGAAGGCCGACACGATGGCTGGTACCACGCCGGACGGCGCCGCGCGGGCGACGGGGCGCTCGAGCGACGGGCTCTCCCGGTGCCGGATGCGCTGGATGCGCTGGAGGGTCGGTTCGGGCAGCCGGGCCAGCACCTCCCGGCGCAGCCGTCCGCCCATGTCAGTTCCTCGATTCGTCGCAGGCTTGGGTGCCGGCGAGGCACAGCGCGACCCTACTGATCGCACCGGGGCGGTCGGCCGCGCCGGGCGGGGGTTGACGCGGCGGCGGTATCGCGGTCCACTTCGCGACGAGGCTGGGCCGTCGTCGGTCAGGCCCACGAGGGGAAGTGCACCCATGACACAAGGCTCGGTCAAGTGGTTCAACTCCGAAAAAGGCTTCGGGTTCATCGCACCCGATGGTGATGGCCCGGACGTCTTCGTTCACTACTCGGCGATCGCCGCGGACGGGTACCGCTCGCTGGATGAGAACCAGCGGGTCGAATTCGACATCACCCAAGGACAGAAAGGGCCACAGGCGGAGAACGTCCGACCTGTCTGAGGCGTCGTTTCGCGCTGCTGTGGCCTGTGGCCTGTGGCCTGTGTTGTCGCCCTCAGGTTGGAACTCGGCGGCGACCTGATGCCCGGTTCGACTCGTCCCCCGACGCGTGCCGTACGCAGACCCGGCCGCCGCCTCCCTTCCTGACCAGTTCAACGGCAGCGGGCGGCATCTGGTCACGGTGAATGACGCCACCCGCGCGCCCTGATATTCGGGCGGGAGGCCGGGGAACCCTCCTCCGGCGATCTCGTCGTGCTGCGCCGGCTGCTCTGAGTGGGGTGCCGGTTTATGAACGCAGGCAGGGTCCGGTTGATCTCGGGCTGGCCGCGCCGGGGCGGGGCGGGTTGGGTGCTCCGAACCCAACTTTGCGGCAACCTGTGGGGCCAGAGGCAGCTGCGGTCGGGAACAATGGGGCGATGACCACCTCCTTCGTAGAACGCGAGCTGAAGTTCGATGTCGATCCGGACTTCGCCCTTCCCGACCTGGACGACGTGCTGCCCAGCGGGGGCCGACTGGAGTACGCGACCGAGCAACTGCGCAGCGACTACTTCGACACCGCCGACCACGCGTTGCTGCAGGCCCACATGACGCTGCGTCGGCGCACTGGCAGCACCGACGTCGGGTGGCAGTTGAAAATTCCGCATGAGCCGTTCCGCGAGGAGATCCGCGTCGACCTCAACGGCGAGGACCACGAGGTTCCCGATGCGCTGCGTCGACTGGGGCGAGATCGGCACGGTGGCCGGCCGCCCGCTGACTCAGGTGGCGAGCGTGACCACCGAGCGGTCGGTCACGCGGCTCCTCGACTCGGACGGCCAACGGCTGGCCGAGATCGACGACGACACGGTGCACGCGTCGGCGCCCGGCGAATTTAGCGTCACGGCCAGCACGTGGCGTGAGGTGGAGGTCGAACTCGGCGACGACGAGGTCGAGCTGCTCTACGCACTGGGCAAGCGGCTGCGCCGGGCCGGCGCGCGGCCCTCGGCCAGCGCGTCCAAGCTGGCCCGCGCGCTGCCCGAGACCGAATCGGCGCCTACGCGCAAGCGGAGGTCGCGCCCGCGGGCCGGCGATGTCGTGGGCGACTACATCGCTGAGCAGCAGCGCGTCATGCTGGCCGGTGATCTGGCGCTACGCCGCGGGGACGACAGCGTGATCCACCCGACCCGCGTCGCGACGCGCCGGTTGCGCAGCACCTTACGGGTGTACGGCCGGCTGTTCGACGCCGAGCGGGCCGGCGCCTTGGACGCGGAGTTGCGCTGGTACGCCGGGCTGCTGGGCGAGGTCCGTGACCGTCAGGTGCTGCGGCGCCGGTTGGACACCATGGTCGGCCAGCTCGATGACACCCTGCGGCTCGGGCCGGTCAAGGCGCGCATCGACAAGGAGTTGACGCGTGAGCAGGCCGGGCACTGGAAGACGTTGGTCGCTGAGCTCGACGGTGACCGCTATCTGGCCCTGCTCGGTGCCGTGACCACCTGGATCGGCCGGCCTCCCCTGACGAAGACCGCCGAGATGCCGTCCGCAACGTTGGCCAAGCTGGTCCACCAGGCCGAGCGCAAGGTGGCCCGCAGGCTGAAGGCGGGTAACGCCAGCGAAGACGTGCACCTGCTGCATCAGGCCCGCAAGGCGGCCAAGCGGGCCCGCTACGCGGCCGAGGCCGCACGCCCCGTCATCGGCAAGAAAGCGGCCAAAGCCGAGGCGAAGCGGTACGAGAAGCTGCAGGATCTGCTCGGGGAGCACCAGGACAGCGCTTTGAGCGCGCAGTTCCTGCGCCGCCTCGGCAGCAAGGCCGGCACAACGCGGGGCGAGATCGGCTTCGCATTCGGTGTCCTATACGAACGGGAGGCGGCGAACGCGCGGACGGCCCGAGCCAAGGCGCGCACCACCGCTCGCCGCTACAGCTGATCCGGCGCGCCGCCGGCCTGGCGGCGCTGCGTACCGCGCGTCACGCGCCGCCAGTTAACCTTCGCCTCGTAGGTTGACGCGCGTGGCCGTCGACATCCTCGGAACCGAGGACTCCGCCCCGCCACCCCGGACGCTCGTCGACATCCTGCGGGCAAGCGTCGCGCATTACCCGGATGAGCCGGCCATCGATGACGGCTCAACCGTGCTCACCTACGGGCAACTCATGGATCGGGTCGCGGAGCTGGCCGGCGGACTCGCCGGTCGCGGCATCGGCCGCGGCGACCGGGTGGGAGTCCGGCTGCGATCCGGCAGCCACCAGCTCTACATCGCGATCCTGGCGGTGCTCGCCGCCGGAGCGGCCTATGTGCCCGTGGACGCCGACGATCCGCAGGACCGGGCGGACCTGGTGTTCGGCGAGGCCGCCGTCGGGTTCGTGCTCGACGCCGACCGCGTGGTCTCGCCGTCGGCATCGGCGCCGCCGGTCGATCCGCAGCCGGGCGACGACGCGTGGATCATCTTCACCTCCGGATCGACCGGTGTGCCGAAAGGGGTCGCGGTCACTCACCGCGGTGCCGCGGCCTTTGTGGACGCCGAGGCGCGGCTCTTCGTCCAGGACGCGCCGCTCGGCCCGGGCGACCGGGTCCTGGCCGGGCTGTCGGTCGCGTTCGACGCGTCGTGCGAGGAGATGTGGCTCGCCTGGCGGTACGGCGCGTGCCTCGTCCCGGCGCCGCGTTCGCTCGTGCGCAGCGGCGTCGACCTCGGTGCCTGGCTGGTCTCGCAGCGCATCTCGGTGGTTTCGACGGTGCCGACCCTGGCCGCCTTGTGGCCGCACGAAGCGCTCGAGGACGTCCGCCTGCTGATCTTCGGCGGGGAAGCGTGCCCGCCGGAACTCGCCGACCGGTTGACCGACGACGGGCGAGAGGTGTGGAACACCTACGGCCCGACCGAGGCGACCGTCGTCGCCTGCGCCGCGCGACTGCGGGAGTCGGAGCCGGTGCGGATCGGCCTGCCGCTCGACGGGTGGATGTTGGCCGCAGTGGGTCCGGACGACCACCCGGTCGCGCCGGGCGAGGTCGGCGAGTTGATCATCGGCGGCGTCGGGCTGGCGCGCTACCTCGACGCGGCCAAGGACGCGCAGAAGTTCGCCCCGATGCCGTCGCTGGGCTGGTCGCGCGCCTACCGCAGCGGGGACCTGGTCCGGTTGGACCCCGCCGGTCTGTGGTTCGTCGGGCGTGCGGACGATCAGGTCAAGGTGGGCGGCCGTCGGATCGAGCTGGGCGAGGTCGACGAGGCTCTCCTTCGCCTGCCGGAGGTCGCTGCGGCCGCAACCGCGGTCCGCTCGAGTCCGGCCGGCACGCCGTTGCTCGTCGGCTACGTCGTGGCCGGCGCGGGGTTCGACCGGGCCGCGTCGGCCGCGCGGCTGCGGGCCGGCCTGCCGGCCGCGCTCGTGCCGATCCTGGCTGAGGTCGATCACCTGCCGACGAAGACCTCCGGCAAGGTAGACCGCGACGCCCTCCCCTGGCCGCTGGCCGGCACGTCGGTCGATACGGCGCCGGCCCACGGTCTGGACGGGACGGCGGCCTGGCTGGCCGAGCAGTGGACCGCCGTGTTGGGCATGCCGGTCACCGGACCCGACGACGACTTCTTCGCCCACGGCGGCGGGAGCCTCAGCGCGGCCCAGCTGGTGTCGTTGATCCGGACCCGGACGCCACAGGTCACCGTCGGTGATATTTACCAGCACCCGCGACTCGTCGACCTGGCGGCGTTGCTCGACGCGGCGGCTCCGGCCCCGCCGCCGGGCGAGCACCGCGCGGTCCGGCCCACGCCGCGGATCACGCAGGCGTTGCAGGTCGCGGTGACCGCGCTCGTCGCGACCGTGACCGGGTTGCAGTGGCTCACCGTCGCAGCGATCGCGAACAACCTGCTCAGCCGCACCGACCACTGGTCGTGGGCGCCGACGCTGTCGTGGTGGTGGGTCCTGGCCCTCAGTCTGGTGACGCTGTCGCCATTCGGACGAATGGCCGTCGCCGTGGTTGGGGCACGGCTGCTGCTGGCCGGGATCACCCCGGGCGACTATCCGCGCGGGGGCGCAACCCATCTCAGGCTCTGGTCGGCCGAGCGCCTCGCCGACGCCGTCGGCGCGGTGAATCTGGCCGGCGCACCCTGGATCGCTGTCTATGCCCGCGCTCTCGGCGCACGGGTGGGCAGGGGCGTCGATCTGCATACCGTCCCGCCGATCACGGGACTCATGACGCTGGGGGCCGGGTGCGCGATCGAGCCGGAGGTGGATCTCTCGGGCTACTGGGTCGACGGCGACGTCCTGCGGATCGGGGCCATCTCGGTCGGCAGGGGCGCCACGGTGGGCGGGCGGTCCACGCTCGGTCCTGGGGCCCGGATCGGTCGCGACGCCCAGATCGAACCCGGCTCGTTCGTATCGGCCGAGGTGCCACCCGGCGAAAGATGGGCCGGGGCGCCCGCTGCGCCGGCCGGCGGCCCCGACCCTGGGTGGCCGGACAGCCCACCGGCCCCGGGCCACGGCTGGCAGGCGATGTTCGGCGCGACCTCCGTGCTGTTCTCGCTGTTACCGATCGTCGCCGCGCTACCCGCACTGCTCGTCCTGCGTTCGGCGCTGGCGGGCGCGACCACCCTGCCCACCGTGACGTGGCGGACGCTCGCGTTCTCGCCCGTGGTCGCGCTGATGTGGTTCGCCGCGCTCGTCCTGCTGTACGCGGTAGTGATCCGCGGGCTCGGGGCCGGGCTGCGCCCGGGTGTGCACGCGGTCCGTAGCCGAATCGGCTGGCAGGTCTGGGCCGTGGAGCGACTGATGGATTCCGCGCGCACCTTGCTGTTCCCGCTGTACTCCAGCCTGCTGACCCCCGCCTGGTTGCGGCTCCTCGGCGCGGAGGTCGGCAGCGGTGTCGAGGCGTCCACCGTGCTGATGCAGCCGCGCATGAGCACGATCGGCGACGGCGCGTTCCTGGCCGATGACACCATGGTCGCCTCGTACGAGCTGTGTGGCGGTTGGCTGCGGATCGAGCCGGCGCGGATCGGCAAGCGGGCCTTCCTCGGGAATTCGGGCATCGCCGCGCCAGGTCGCACCGTACCGAAGAATGGTCTGGTGGCGGTGCTGTCGGCCGCCCCGCCGAAGGCCAAGAAGGGCTCGTCGTGGCTCGGCAGCCCGCCGGTGCGGTTGCGGCGCTCGCCCGACGCCGCCGACACCGCCCGCACGTTCGCGCCCAGTCGGGCGGTGCGCCGGGCGCGGGCGGCGGTCGAACTATGCCGTCTCGTACCAACCGTGCTCACCGTCGCGTTGGCCCTGGGTGTCGCCGTCACGTTCGAGGCCATTATCGCTGCGGCCGGTTACGGTGTCGCCGCCCTCATCGGCGGACTCGTCCTCATGGCCGCTGGTGCGATCGCCGGGCTGCTCACGATCGTGGCCAAATGGCTGCTGGTTGGGCGCACGGGGGTCGTCGAACATCCGCTGTGGAGCTCGTTCGTGTGGCGCAACGAGGTGGTCGACACGTTCGTCGAGATGATGGCCGCCCCGTGGTTCGCCCGGGCGGCCAGTGGCACTGCCGTCCTCAACGTCTTTCTGCGCGGGTTGGGTGCCCGGGTCGGGCGCGGCGTCTGGTGCGAGACATACTGGCTGCCCGAGGCCGACCTGATCAGGTTGGGCGACGGTGTCAGCGTGAATCGTGGGTGCGTCGTGCAGACGCATCTCTTCCATGATCGGATCATGCGAATGGACCGGGTCGACCTCGCCGAGGGTTCCACCCTCGGGCCGCACTGCGTCATTCTGCCGGCGGCCTCACTGGGCGCGGGTTCGGTCATCGGGCCGGCGTCACTGGTCATGCGTGGCGAGGCGGTTCCGGCCGACACCCGATGGATCGGCAATCCGATCGGCCCGTGGGCCGACGCCGGGACCGGCCGGTGAGTTCGAGCCGCGACTACCTGCCCAACAACGGGGACCTGACCTACAGCGTTGACCAGTACGACCTCGACTTGACCTACCGGCCGTCGACCAACCGTCTCGACGGCGTAGCGACGATCGCCGCGACCGCCAGCGAGGAGATCAGCTCGCTGTCACTGGATCTGGCCGGGCTGGCCGTCGACAACGTCGACATGCCCGACGGGCGGGTGAAGAAGTACACGCTGCGCAAGAACAAGCAGAAACTCGTCATCACGCTGGCCGAGCCCGTCGCCGCCGGCGAGACGTTCCAGATCGTCGTGACCTACTCGGGCCGGCCCGAACCCGTCGCGGGCCGGTGGGGCGAGGTCGGGTGGGAGGAGCTGAGCGAGGGCTCCCTGGTCGCCGGCCAGCCCAACGGCGCGCCCTCGTGGTTTCCCTGCAACGACCGCCCCGCCGACAAGGCGGCCTACCGCATCACCGTCACCACCGACTCGCCGTTCACGGTCGTGGCCAACGGGCGTCTGGTCGACCGGCGCGTCCGGTCGAGCACCACCAGGTGGGTGTACGAGCAGGACGAACCCATGGCGACCTACCTCGCCACTGTGCAGATCGGTCCCTACGAGATCCGCGACCTACCCGGTGCGGCGGTCCGGCAGCAGGTCGCGCTGCCGGCCCGCATCGCCGACGAGGTGCGGCACGATCTGGGCCGCCAGGACGAGATGATGGCCTGCTTCGGCGAGCTGTTCGGGCCGTATCCATTCGCGACGTACACCGTCGTGGTCACCGATGACCCGCTCGAGATCCCGCTCGAGGCGCAAAGCCTGTCGATCTTCGGCGCGAACCATCTGGCCGGCCAGCGGGCACACGAACGCCTGGTGGCGCACGAGCTCGCGCATCAGTGGTTCGGCAACAGCCTCACCGTTGCCAGCTGGAGCGACATCTGGCT
This sequence comes from uncultured Jatrophihabitans sp., assembly GCA_964244175.1. GTDB lineage: Bacteria > Actinomycetota > Actinomycetes > Mycobacteriales > Jatrophihabitantaceae > Jatrophihabitans. Next base: position 22,392 of record CAXTHY010000033.1, read on the forward strand.
CAACGAAGGTTTCGCCTGCTACGCCGAGTGGCTGTGGGCCGAAGCGGCCGGCGGAGCCACCGCGCAGACGAGCGCCGAGAAGTATTGGAAGCGGCTGCGGGACCAGCCGCAGGATCTGCTGCTCGTCGATCCCGGGCCCGAGCTGATGTTCGACGACCGGCTCTACAAGCGCGGAGCGCTGGCCCTGCATGCGCTGCGCATGACTGTCGGCGACGACGACTTCTTCGACCTGCTGCGGTCGTGGGTGGCCAAGAATCGCTTCGGGAGCGTCGATACTGCGGCCTTCGTCGAGCACGCCACCAATGGCGCGCGGCACGGCGTACGCCCGATGCTCAGGAGCTGGCTGGAGGACATCGCGCTGCCGAAGCTGCCGTGAGCAGCCCGACGTCGCAATAGGTGATGACGGGAAACTCGGCCGAGCGCACGGCCAGCGCCGCCCGGTAGGCCGCAGCGACCGGTACGTCGGCGAGCGCGACCCGCTCGCCGGGACGGAGCGGGTCGTCCATCACCCGCTGGCCCGCCCACAGTCCGAGGTGAACGAGGCCGGGACCGGTCGCCAACCCGACGCCGTGCGCCTTGAGCACGGCCTCCTTGCGCACCCAGAGTTCGGTTCGGGCGACGTCGCGCTCGCTCACGGGTAGCTCGGTCAGTTGCCGGCGTTCCGAGGCGCTCAACGCCACATCGTCAAATCCGTCGAAGGCGACGGCGGCCGTCTGCTCGACGTCGATGCCGACGGGGGCCGACGCCTCAACGGCCACGACGCAGTCACCGACGTGGCTCAGGCTCGTGTGCACGGCCGACTGGCCAGGGGCGGGCACGTACTCCGGCTTCCCGTGCGGGCCCCCGCAGGTTCGGCACCGCGTCACGAAGGCAATCTCGGCGGCCGCTCGCCCGACCCGTCGCATCACCAGGAGTCGGAGCAGGGCCCGGCCGGTGGCCGAGCGGGCGCGATCAGCCGGCTCCCGCAACCGGCCCAGACGGTCGATCTCGTCGCGGCTCAGCAGGTGGCCCAGCCGTGCCGGATCAAGCGGTACTGAGCCGGCGATTACGGCTCTCGTCATGCGCTCGGGCTCCTCGTGACCGACGCCAGATCAGGGCACCGCCCGTGCGTTGTCAAGCGGCTGTTGAGCGGCGGCCTGACCAAGGTTAACTCTGGGCCAACGATCGCGCGGGGACGCGTTGGCCGGGTACGGCCCGGGCACGCTGGGGGCGTGCACAACACAGCCCTGCTGGTACTGGTCATCGTGATCGCGGTGTCGTTCGACTTCACGAACGGGTTCCACGACACCGCCAACGCGATGGCGACCTCGATCGCCACCGGCGCGCTCAAGCCACGCGCCGCCGTGGCACTGTCGGGCGTGCTGAATCTCGTCGGCGCGTTCCTGTCGGTCTCGGTCGCTGCAACCATCGCCAACGGCATCGTCGAGTCGGCCGATGTCACGTTGCCGATCATCTTCGCCGGCCTGCTCGGGGCCATCGCCTGGAACGTCTTCACCTGGTTCGTGGGCATGCCGTCGAGCTCGTCACACGCACTGGTCGGCGGCGTCATCGGCGCCACGGTCGTCGCGGCCGGTTTCGACGCCATAAAGGGATCCTCGATCTTGTCGAAGGTGATCATCCCGGCGGTGCTGTCGCCACTGATCGCCGCCATCGTGGCCGCGCTCGCCACGTTCGTCGCCTTCCGCGTCGCCAAGCCCGACGAGAACGCCGGCACGAAGGCGA
>CAXTHY010000033.1:24123-35508 GCA_964244175.1 uncultured Jatrophihabitans sp.
GTCGGATAAGAGCCGTTCCCACGGATTCCGGATCGGGCAGATCGGCTCGGCCTCGTTGGTTTCGCTGGCGCACGGCACCAACGACGCGCAGAAGACGATGGGAGTCGTCACGTTGGCGCTGATCGCCGACGGCCATCTGTCGAAGGGCGCCGGCCCGCCGTTCTGGGTCATCCTGATGTGTGGGCTGGCCATCGCGCTCGGGACCTACCTCGGCGGCTGGCGCGTCATCCGCACCGTCGGGCATCGGCTGTTCCACATCGAGGCGCCGCAGGGCTTCGCCGCCGAGACCTCGGCGGCGGCGGTGCTGCTCATCTCGACCCACGGTGGAGCGCCGCTGTCCACGACCCAGATCACCACGGGCGCGGTGATCGGATCCGGGCTCGGCAAGGACGCTGCGGCGATTCGCTGGGGCACGGCGGGCCGGATGGTCGGCGCCTGGGTGCTCACGATCCCCGCCGCCGCGGTGGTCGCGGCCGGGATCGGGCTGGTCACCCACAACGGCAACATGGTGGGCATCGTGGTCATGACGGCGCTGGCCGTCGCAGTACTCGCGCTCGTCTGGCTGCGGTCGCGGCGAAGCCCCGTCAACGCCGACAACGTCAATGAAGACGCCGGCGCCACACGCGAATCCGTCTCAGCTTGAGAAAGAGGACTCCCCCATGTCAGCTCTGATCGACTGGACCACGATCGGCACGATCTTCGTCGAGTCGCTGGCCGCCGGTGTGCTGGTGGTCGCCGCCTTCGCACTTGGCGCCCGGCTCGTGACCACCGGCCGGGAACATGCGAGCGCCGGCCGCTCGGTCGCGATGGCGTACGCGACCGCGGGCGGGTGTTTCCTCGTGGCGGCCGCCGCGGTGGGGTTCAGCGTCTACTTCACCATCGACAAATGACATTCGCCGCTCGACCAAGCCGCCCAACGTCACCCGTTAACCTTGATGTTCTAGCGTCCGCTCATGGTGAATAGCACTGGGGACGGGTCGGCGCGCGATCTGCATGAAGCGCTGGAGGTGTCCGGCATCGAGGAGCGGGTGGCGCGTGAGGCCGATGTCGCTCGGCAGACCGAGACGGATCAGAAGATCGTCGACATCCTGACCGAGAGACAGGCCGAGGAATAGGCGCCGGTCAGGACGCGGTGCGGGCGGACTGACCCAACGGACGCCGCACCCGCCGAGCTCGCAGGGCGCTCGCCTTGCGACGAGCCCGGCGCAGGGCGGTGACTAGGCCGCTGACCAGGCCGTGGTCCTGGTCAGCCTTCGACGGGTGGGCCGGTTTCACCTGCGCTTTGGCCGCCGGCTGGGGTCCGATCCGGATGACGGCGGCCCCCGCGATGGACTGGGTCTCCGACCAGAGCCGGCCGAACTGCGCCAGCCAGGTCCGCAGCCGTTCCTGGTGCGGCCCGCGATCCCCGAACGTGCCGTAAAGCTTCTGCGGGGTCACACAGATGGGTTGCAGGCCCTTCGTGAAGATCGCCTCCCACACGGCGGCGGACACTCCGGGTGTGTGCTCGCTGCGGAAGTCGTCAAAGACCACCACCGCGTCGGGCCGCAGCAGCTTCTGCGCCGATGCGACGTCGACGACCACGTGCTCGTACAAGTGCGAGGCATCGACGTGCATGAACCGCACGCTCGCGGCCGCCACATGATCGACGATCGCCGAGCTGAAGTCCTGGACGACCACGGGCAGCTCGCTCAGCAAGGACAGGTAGTTGCGCTCGAACGCGGTTCGATCGAGCTGCGGGTAGGACTTCGCGTTCTCCCGGCGGTTCGGGTCATCGGCCGGCGGTGCACCGAACAGATCGCACACAGTGAACGTCTCGTCCGGTTTCTTGAACCCGCCGATCAAGGCCGCGCTCTTACCCAAGTACGCACCGAGCTCCACGAGGTCGCCCCGGGGAACGACCGCGGCCGGGGAGAGGAAATGCCCGAACACGGCCTGGTCGATCCACGGAAACCAGCCGGGGATGTCGTGCAGGCTCTTGACCTCAGCATGCTCAGCCACGGCTCCGGACCGTAGCGCGGTGTCGGACGGCGTTGGGTCACTATCGGCAGCTGTTCGTGCACTGGTCACGACGCGTTGGTCGGTTGTGTAGTCCTACTCCCCGGCAGAAGGTGCATTGCCTGCTGCCCCGCGTTGGGGTGCCCGTCATCGAGCGTTCATCGAGGCCGCTGATCATTCACCCGTGAGCAACCGGCCGACGTTGAGCTTGATCATGCCGGTGCGTGATGTTGCGCCGTTCATCGCTGACGCCCTTACTTCGCTGTGCGTCAACTTCCGGCCGGACTACCAGTTCATCGCCGTCGACGACGGGTCCTCGGACGCGACGCCGGAGGTCCTCGAGGAATACGCCGGGCAGCTGCCCAACCTGCAGATCATCCGCCACCGCACTGCAGTCGGGCTCGCCGACGCGCGCAACGCGGGCCTCGACCGGGCCGAGGGAAGGCTCGTGACATTCATGGACGGCGACGACTGGCTCGCGCCCGGGTACCTGTCGCAACTCACCGACGCGATCGACGACCTGGGCTGCGACTTCGTCCGCGTGGATCACGTCCAGGTCGAGGGACGCAAGCGCGTCACCCATCGCGTGCCGGAAACGCGACGAGGGGTGGTGCTGAACCCGCGGGACGGGATCCTCCCCGTGCACGCACGCTCGATGGTGGACTATCCCTACGCCTGGGCCGGGATCTACCGCCGCGAGCTCGGCGACCTGTTGCGGTTCCCGAGCGGGCTGCACACCGCCGAGGATCGGCCGTGGATCTGGCGGCTGCACCGGGAGGCCCACAGCTTCGGCGTCGTGACGCTGGCCGGTGTGTTCTACCGCCGGCTCGTCCCGACCTCCCTGACCCAGACCGGTGATGCGCGCCAGCTGCACTTTCTCGACGCGTACGCCCTGGTTCTGGACCAGGTCGCCACCGAGCCCGAGCTGCAGACGAAGGCGCTACGCCAGTTCCTCGCCGTCCTCGCCCACCACCTGGCGCTGGGCGCGCGCATGAACAAATCCCTCCGTCGGCAGATCACCGTCCGTGGTCGGGCGATGTTGGCGCAGTGGCCTGCGGACCAACTGCGGGCGGCCAGGCCGAGCGGGGCCCGCGCCACCCTGCTCCGACCGCTGCTGCCGCCGGGTGCGCGCGAGCGCCAAGTGCGTGCATCGTGACGCAGGTTTTCTACAGCTCGACCTTCTTCGGCGCGATGACGCTCGCGGCCGCGACCGACGCCGGGCGGTTCGGCCCCCACGCCGATCGCCGCCTGCTGATCGTGGCCAACAACGCAACGGTTCCCGAGATCACGCCGCGCCTCGACAACGCCCAGGGCTTCGACCGCCTGCGGGATCGATTCGACGACATCGTGTCCTGGAACGAGATCATCTGGCCGATGCATCCGTCGGAGTGGGACCCGCCCGCGGCCGAGATACCCATGCTCAGCCGGCTCATGAAGGACCGTCTCGGGCTGCCGGACGCGCCCCGGGAACTGGTGGTGGAGTCCATCGCCGTCGCGCCCGCCCGGACGCTCGCGACCCTGCTCAACGACGGCCCGGTCACCGCGTACTCCGACGGGCTCATGAGCTACGGCCCGACCCGGTCCACGCTGCCCATGGACGTGGCGCACGTGCAGCGGCTGCTCTACCTCGACCTGGTGCCGAACCTGTCGCCGTTGCTGTTGCGGGAACGGGGCGTCGTCTGCGATGCAATACCAACCGAAGCGTTCACTCGCGTCGTCGCCGGTCTGCCAACCCCGGACGCTGCACCGGACATCGGTAGCCCCGTCATCGTCGGGCAGTACCTGTCCGCCATCGGGCTCATCAGCCCCGACGAGGAGCAGCGTCTGCACGCGCGCATGATGACGGCGCTGGTCGCGCGGGGGCACCGGCGGATCGCCTTCAAACCACACCCCGCGACCGGCGACCGGCACAGCAGGCACCTACGCGAGGTCGCCGTCTCACTCGGCGTCCACTTGACCGTGATCGATCAGGCAATCCCCTGCGAGGCCTGGTTCGCCGCGGCCCGCCCCGCACTCGTGGTCTCGTGCTTCTCGACGGCACTGATGACGGCGCGCCAGCACTGCGGCCTACCCGTAGCAACGATGGGCGCCGGTCTGCTACTCGAGCGAATCACGCCGTACCAGAACAGCAATCGGATCCCGGCGACCATCATCGCCGCGACCCTGCCCGAACTCCTGGTCACCGGCGAGCTGCGCGAGCCGGCACCGGTCGATATCGGCCACCTCGTCCGCGCTGTCAGCTATTGCATGCAGCCCAACTCGCAAGCGGACCTGAGAGCGGACGCCCGGACCTATCTTGCGGCGCACGGGCCGGAGCGCTATTTCAAGAAGCGGCGCCTCGAGGCCCTCGAACTGCGCCGGACCCCCCTCAGCCGCGCCAGAATCCTGCGCGGGCCCAGTGCCGCGAGGCGGCGCTTGACCCGGTCGCGGGATTCAGGCCCGTACGTGGCCGCAGCCGCGGGCGCGGACGCCCAGGGCGCACCGGTTTCGGGGGCTTCAATTCGTCGGGTGTTCATGGGAAGGTCACTCCCACGCTGGCGAATCATCGGGGGTCGGCGCGAGCGTGGGACGGCCGGGCAATCGTCCGGGCAGATGATCTCGTGAGACGGAGAACCATGCAGGCCAAATGGTTGACAGCGGGGGTAGCGACGGTCGCGGCAGCTGCGTTGCTGAGCGCGTGTAGCAGCAGCGGCGCGTCGAGCGGCGGCGCGAAGTCCAGCGCGACGAAGAGCGGGTCGAGCGCAGCGGCCAAGCCGGCCGACTGGTCCAAGGCGCAGTCGGCCGAGGCCGGCGGCGGCACGAACGCCCTGGTCGCGGCGGCGAAGAAGGAGGGCACGCTCAACGTCATCGCCCTGCCACCGACCTGGGCCAACTACGCCGCGATCATCGCCAGCTTCAAGAAGCAGTACGGGATCGACGTCGTCAGTGAGAACCCGAACGGGTCGAGCGGCGACGAGATCAACGCCCTCAAGTCGACGAAGGGCCAGGCCAGTGCGCCGGACGTCGTAGACGTCGGCAACTCGTACGCGCTCGACGGTGCCCAGGGCGGCCTGTTCGCGCCCTACAAGGTCGCGACCTGGAACGACATCCCCGATGGGCTGAAGGACTCGGGCGGTCTGTGGTTCAGTGACTACGGCGGCTACATCTCGATCGGCTGCAACGCCTCGAAGGTCAAGACCTGCCCGACGACGATCAAGCAGCTCGACAATCCCGCCTACAAGGGTCAGGTGGCGCTCAACGGCGATCCGACCAGCGCCAATGCGGCGTTCGAGGCGGTGTGGGCCGCTGCGCTGGCCAACGGCGGTTCGGCCGACAACATCCAGCCGGGTATCGACTTCTTCAAGAAACTGAACTCCGAGGGCATCTTCAACAAGACCAAGGTGTTCCCGGCGACGGTGGCATCGGGTGCGACGCCGATCGTGCTCGACTGGGACTACCTGAACGCCGGTGAAGTGGCGGCGCTGAAGGCGAAGAACGTCACGTGGAAGGTCACCGACCCCAGCGATGGTCTCGTGCCGGCCTACTACGCGCAGGCCATCAGCATCGACGCCCCGCACCCGGCCGCAGCCCGCCTGTGGGAGGAATACCTCTACAGCCAGAAGCCCACCGACGGGCAGAACCTATGGCTGGCCGGTTACGCCCGGCCGGCCGAGCTGACGGCGATGCAGACCGCGGGCACGGCCGACAAGACGGCGCTCGCGGCAGTTCCGCCCGTGACCGACACCAACCCGTTCAACCCCACCCAGGCCCAGATCACCAAGGCCAAGGCCGTGGTCACCCAGAAGTGGTCGACCGCTGTCTCCTGAGGCACCCACGACGAGCGGGGCCGGGCCGACCGCCCGGCCCCGCCGTGTGCCGGTGGCCTGGCTCGGGCTGCTGCCGTTCTTCGGGTTCGTGGGTCTGGTGTTCTTGGTCCCCATCGGGTTCATCCTGTTCGAGTCGTTCCGCAAGACCGTCAGCGGCGCGGCCCACCGCGACCCGGTGACCCAGCAGTTCGTCCACACCTCCAAGACGACGTTCACCGGCGCGAACCTGTCGGAGTCGCTGCACGGCATCTACCTCACGTCGCTGCGCACCAGCGTGCAGCTCTCGGCCATCGTGGCGGTGGTCGGCGCGGTGCTGGGCGTGCTGCTGGCCTCGGCCGTCGTCAACAGCAAGAGTGGGCTGTTGAAGCAACTCGTCACCTCGGCGGCCGCCGTGCTCGCGAACTTCGGTGGCATCCCGCTCGCGTTCCTGTTCATCGCGACCCTCGACGCGAACGCGGGTGTGCTCACCACCTTCCTGCAGGACCACTTCGGCTTCTCCCTCGTCGACGACGCCCACGTGCAGTTGTCACACCTGTCGGGCCTTGCGCTGGTGTACCTCTACTTCCTGGTTCCGCTCATGGTCCTGGTCATGACGCCGGCGCTCGAGGGCCTGAAACCGCAGTGGGGCGAGGCGGCCGAAAACCTCGGCGCCAGCCGCTGGAAATACTGGCGCTACGTCGCCGGCCCGGTTCTGCTGCCGAGCTTCCTGGGCTCGGTGCTGCTGCTGTTCTGCTCGTCGTTCTCGGCCTTCGCCACCGCGTATGCGATCAACAGCTCGTTCCCGCTGGTGACGATCCGGATCCAGTCCGTGCTGTCGGGCAACGTGCTGCCGGGCCAGGAGAACCTCGGCGCCGCCCTCGCCCTCGACATGATCGTGATCGTGTTGCCGCTGACGATCATCTACCAGCTGCTGCAACGACGGACCTCGAGGTGGCTGGCATGACGGCCGCACATACCCGGGGACGGGTCGGGCGGTGGGTCATCCTCATCGTCGCGGCGGTCTACTTCATCGGCCCGCTGCTCGCCGCCGTCAGCTTCACTGTGCAGAACCCCCGCGGCGGCATCACCTTCTCGGCCTACAGTCAGATCTTCTCGATCGACAACGGCCAGACCGGGCTGGGCGGGGCACTCGGGTACTCGCTCGAGATCAGCCTGGTGACCATAATCGTCACCCTGGCGCTGATGCTGCCCACCCAACTGTTGCTGCATCTGCGGCTGCCGAAGTGGCGCGGCCTGGTCGAGATCATCACCCTGCTGCCGTTGGTGTTTCCCCCAGTGGTGCTGGTCGTCGGGGTCAGCGACGTGTACACCGCCGCGGCCCCATCCGCCTCCGCCGCGCCCGGGCAGGACGAGGGCGTGATCTTCCACCTGCTGCGGTTCCTTCGCGACGACGGTCACCCGCTGCTGCTCGCCCTGCTGTACGTGATGCTGGCGATGCCGTTCGTCTACCGGTCGCTCGACGCGGGGATCCGCGCCATCGACGCGCAGACGCTCGTCGAGGCTGCCCGCAACCTCGGCGCCGGTTGGACGACGGTGCTGCTGCGCGTGCTGGTGCCCTGCCTGCGGACCGCGATCGTCAACGCCACGTTCCTGTGCTTCGCGCTCGTGATGGGTGAATACACCATCTCCTCCATCCTGCTCTACACCAAGCCGTTCCCGGTGTGGCTGGTCCAACTGCCCACGAAGGACGACCAGGTGCAGGTGGCGGTATCAGTCTTCAGCCTGCTTGTCGTCGAGGTGATCCTGCTACTCGTCGGGGCATTGAACTGGCGCTCCAGCACACAGAAGAGAGCTTGAGTGATGTCAGCCGATCCCGTCGCCCTCGCCGCCGCCGTGCCGACGCGCGAAGGCATCACCGTCGAGTACCGCGGGATCCGCCGCGTGTACGGGTCGATGGCCGCCCTCGACGGCCTCGACCTGCGCATCGAGCCCGGTGAGCTGCTGGCGCTGCTCGGTCCCTCCGGCTGCGGCAAGACCACCGCGCTGCGCCTGCTCGCCGGCTTCGACCAGCCCACATCCGGGTCGTTGCTGGTCGACGGCACCGATATCACTCGCACGCCGGCGAACAAACGCGACATGGGCATGGTGTTCCAGTCCTACAGCCTGTTCCCGACCATGACTGCCACCGACAACGTCGCTTTCGGTCTGCGGATGCGCGGGCAGTCGACCGGCTCACGGCGTGCGCGCGCCGCCGAACTGCTCGAGCTCGTCGGCCTGTCGGAGCACCTGAAGAAGTACCCCCACCAGATGTCCGGCGGCCAGCAGCAGCGCGTGGCCCTGGCCCGTGCCCTGGCGGTCGCGCCGCGGGTGCTGCTGCTCGACGAACCGCTCTCCGCGCTGGATGCGAAGGTGCGCGAGCAGCTGCGCGACGAGATCCGCCGCATCCAGCTCGAACTCGGCGTGACCACGGTCTTCGTCACCCACGACCAGGAGGAAGCGCTGTCGATGGCCGACCGCGTCGGCGTCATGCGCAACGGCCGCCTCGAGCAGTGCGCCGCCCCGGCCACGCTGTACGACCGGCCCGCCACGCCGTTCGTGGCCGAGTTCGTCGGCGCGATGAACCGCCTGCCTGGGACCACCGAGGGCAGCGACCGCGTCCGCGTCGGAAGCCAGGTGCTGCCGGCCGACGGTGACCTGCCTGCCAGCGGTGCGCGGGTCACCGTCCTGGTGCGGCCCGAGGCCGTCGTCGTCACCCCCGACCCGGCCGGCGACGCGACCGTGATCGTCGCGACCTTCCGCGGATCGAACACCCGGTTGCGGCTGCTGCTCGTCGACGGCAGCGAGTTGCTCGCCGATGTTCCATCGCACCGCAGCAACGACCTCTCACCCGGTACGCGGGCCGCGGTGGCCCTGCTTGAGCGGCCGGTGCTGCTCGCGAGTTCGTGACCCCCTGGATGACGGTGCCCGGCGCCGATCAGTCGCCCACCGCGTCGATACCGCGCTTCACGAGCAACGGGTCGGGTTCGCCGACCACAGCGGCGTTCTTGCCCTGATAGTCGAACTGGGACAGGAAGTAGCGCATCGCGTTCAGCCGTGCGCGCTTCTTGTCGTTCGACTTGATGCTCGTCCACGGTGCCGCGTCACTGTCGGTACGCCGGACCATCTCCTCCTTCGCGTCGGTGTACGCGTCCCACTTATCCAACGACTCCAGGTCGATGGGTGAGAGCTTCCACTGCCGGACCGGGTCGACCTGGCGGATGATGAAGCGCGTGCGTTGCTCGGACTGCGTCACCGAGAACCAGAACTTCGTCAGGTGGACCCCGCTCTCGACCAGCATCTGCTCGAGCTTCGGCGTCTGGACCATGAACTGCTCGTGCTCGTCGTCGGCGGCGAAACCCATGACCCGCTCGACCCCGGCGCGGTTGTACCAGCTGCGGTCGAACAGCACCGTCTCCCCCGCCGTCGGCAGATGCTGCAGGTAACGCTGGAAGTACCACTGGTGTTGTTCGCGTTCGGTGGGCTTGCTCAACGCCACGACTCGTGCGTAACGAGGGTTGAGGTGTTCCATGAACCGCTTGATGGTGCCGCCTTTGCCCGCGGCGTCGCGTCCCTCGAAGACGATGACGTGCTTGCCGCCGGTCTCGGTCGACCAGTTCTGGAACTTCAACAGTTCGACCTGGAGCAGGTACTTCTGCTCGTCGTAGTCCTCGCGGCTGAGCCGCTCGTCGTAGGGATAGTTCTCCCGCCACGTGTCGACCGCCCGCCCCGACGCGTCCAGCAACTCAGGATCATCGTCGTGATCAGCGCCGATCGAGTGGCCGTCGATCTGCAACCGGTCGATGTATTCGCGCACGTCAGTCAGCACGGCGCTGAGCGTAGAACGCCTAAATGAACACCTGGCGCCGGGCCGGCGTGCGTCGTCACGCGCACCGTTATCGTCACAGCGAACGCTGGGCACGATCTCTCGGGACGGGAATCCAACGGGTTGAACGAGTCGACGGCGGCGCACGCAGGATCCCTTCCGCTGACCGGCGAGCGGACGGTTCCGGGGATCCCGGCCGAGAACTATTGGTTTCGCCGACACGAGAATGCCTACGAGTACGCACTGGATCTGGTGCGCGACCAACGGGTGCTCGAGGTCGGCTGCGGCGAGGGCTACGGCACGGCCCGGTTCGCGTCGGTCGCCGCCGGGATCGTCGGCGTCGACTACGACGCGCGCACCGTGGCCCACGCGGCGAAGCGCTACCCGCAGGCGTGGTTCGTGCGCGGCAACCTCGCCTCGCTGCCGGTGCGCAGCGCCACGCTCGACGTCGTCGTGACCCTGCAGGTCATCGAGCACGTCTGGAACCACCCCGAGTTCGTCCGCGAATGTGTGCGGGCCCTGCGCCCAGGCGGCCTGCTGCTGGTGACGACGCCGAACCGGTTGACGTTCTCGCCCGGCCTGAACGAACCGGTCAATCCCTTCCATACCAAGGAATTCACCTCAGCCGAGCTGTCGGCGCTGCTCGACGACTGCGGGCTGCAGGTGCACTTCGCCGGCGGTCTGCATGCCGGCACCCGGCTGGCCGAACTCGACGCCGCCCACGGCGGATCGTTGGTCGCGGCCCAACTGGCGAACGCGCCCGGCAGCTGGAGCGAGCAGCTCCGCGCCGCGGTGGCCTCGGTGGTCACCGACGATTTCGTCGTCCTCGACGGCGCCGAACGTGACGTCGACGAGTCGCTCGATCTGGTGACCCTCGCGACCACGCCGCGCGGTTGACGGCCGGTCGGGGCAGGATCAGCTGCGTGCCCACCACGACGAAGCTCACGCACCAGTCCGCGACGGAGCTCGCCGCGGCGATCCGCAGCGGTGCGACGACGGCGGCCGAGGTCGTCGAGGCGCATATCGAGGTGTTGGAGAACATCACGGAGCTCAACGCGGTCGCGGCCGAGCGTTTCGACGTTGCGCGTGACGAGGCCGCCCGGGCCGACGCGCGGGTGGCGGCCGGTGAGAGTGACCTGCCGCCGCTGCTCGGCGTGCCGGTCACGATCAAGGAGATGCTGGCCGTCGAGGGCATGCCGCACACCGGCGGCCACGTCCACCGGCGCAAGTATCGCGAGACCGAGGACGCCACCGTTGTGCACCGGTTGCGAGCAGCGGGCGCCATCGTGTTGGCCGTCGGCAACACCTGCGGACCCATCCCGTGGATCGAGTCGAACAATCCGGTCTACGGGCGGGCCGCGAACGCCTACGACCCGAGCCGCACGGCCGGCGGTTCGAGCGGCGGCGACGGCGCGATCGTCGGCTCGGGCGGCGCCCCGGTCGCCCTCGGCTCCGACCTCGGCGGCTCGGTCCGGATCCCGGCGTATTTCAACGGCGTCTTCGGGCACCTCCCGTCTCCTTCGCTCGTCCCGCTGACCGGGCACTTCCCGGTGCCCGAGGGCCAGATCCGCCGGATGCTCTACCCCGGCATCCTGGCCCGCCGGGCCGAGGACCTCGCCCCGGTGCTGCGGCTGATCGCCGGCCCGGACGGCCAGGACGAGTTCGCGACCGACACGGCGGTGGGCGACCCGGCGTCGATCGACCAGGCGTTCCGGCGCTACGACATCCAGTGGTCGATCGTCACGCCCGGCAGCGCCCTGGTCAAGGCCTTGGATAAGAGAC
>CAXTHY010000034.1:0-2019 GCA_964244175.1 uncultured Jatrophihabitans sp.
CTGCTGCCGCTGGTCGGGCTCGAACTGCTGCCGCTGGTCGGGCTCGAACTGCTGCTGGTGCCGCCGCCGCCGCCTTCGCCGCCGCCGGGCACCGTGCAGCTACCGGGAGAGGTGATCGTGTCGTTGATCAGTGTGACCTCGGCGTTGCGAGCCAGTAGGCGGCCCTGCACCGTCGCGTTGTCGTCCACGTTGATGGCGGTCAGCGCCTCGACCGTGCCGACGAAGTCGGCGTCGTGACCGATCGTGGCCGTGCTGCCGACCTTCCAGAAGACGTTGCAGGCATTCGCGCCGTTGGTCAGCACGACCTGGCTCGACTGAGCCACGTTCAGGCCGCTGCCCGCGCGGAAGATGAATACCGCATCGCTGTTGCCACCGGCGTCGAGCGTCAGCGTGCCGTTAAGACTCATGATGGCGCCCGTGTCGTAGACGCCGGGCACCAATGTCTGGTTACCGACCTCGGCGAGGGTCGAGGTCGAGGGCGCATCCGCCAGGGGGCCCACGAAGGACGCGGTCAGTTCGGCCTGGGCGGCCGCGGTCGACCCGTCGTCGATGTGCTGAATGCCGTTGGTGATGGTGCCCGGCGGGAAACCGGACAGGTCGGTACCAGCGACCCCGACGTTGCCGCTGACATCCGTGGCGCCGGCGTTGGTGACCTGCGTACCGCCGAGCACGGCATAGGTGCTGGCGGTCGCGCCGAGCAGGGGTGAATCCGCCGCGCCGGCAGCGGACGCGAGACCGAAGGTCAGGGCCAGGCCGGCGGCCGCGGTGAGGGCAACGCAGCGCCGAACCGTGGGCCGGGGCAGAGATGCAAAGGCAAGGCTGAAGGCCATGGGGGCACGCATTTCCGTCGTAGCGCGACCGCGTAGATTTACCCGGCCGGCACTCGAAGCCCCCACAGGCTTTCCCTCAAGTGATTGCCCAAAACTAGGCCGCAAAATGGGTGATGTCAAGTCCGCGTGAGTTCAGCCGGGAAGAATTGGCGGAGCGTACACCTGCATTCTTCGACCGGTCTATTCGATGACGCTGTTTACCGATTCCGGGTCGCGCCGGGAAATGCGGGCACACTTGACGGCACCCTGCGGTGCAACGCGGGGCGATCGGCCCCCCGGGCTGGCGGTTCCCCCGTCCGCCAGGCCGGGGTCCGGCCGGACGATCAACTCAGGCGCCACCGTCGACGAGCGAATCCACATTGACCACGATCGCTTCCTGGGTACTACGCGCGAGCACCACCACCGCCTCATCCTCCGACGGGTTCTCCTCGCGGTGTCGCACAAATGGCGGCACGAATACATAATCGCCGGGCACGGTCTCGATCCGCCGTTCGCGGCCGTTTTCGGCAAATACGAACACCGGGTTGCCGGCTGCTACGTAGATCGCGGTCTCGGACTCACCGTGGTGGTGATCGCCAGAATTCGCGCCGCCGGCCATGCGGCTGTCACCCATCCAGATCCGGCTCGCACCGGTCGTCTCACCGGACACCGCCTGCCGGCGCACCATGCCCGCGGTCTGCGCCGTGTTCGACGACAGCTCGTCGCCCTTCACGTGGTGCAACCGCGCGGGAGTACTCGGCTGGTCAGCCGCGTCGCTGCTCGGCACGCGTACCACCTCCGTCCACCGACTCGACTGCGAACTTGCCGTCCGGGCTGCTCCGCGGGAGCGGGTGGTTGGACGTGTCGAACGTCCTGCGAAGGCAAGTCGACCGGTGTTCATGGTGACAGCTGTGCTCGCTCCGGGCATCGAGGGGCCGCATGTGTGTATATTGTGTGTTGTGACTCGCTTGAACGTTTACCTCCCGGATGAGCTCGCGGCACAGGCGAAGAAAGCGGGCTTGAACCTCTCTGCCGTGACGCAAGAGGCCGTGAGGAGGGCGCTCGCCGAGCGCTCGACCGACGCCTGGCTAGCCACGATGACCACCACCCCCGCAGCCGAAAGAGTTCCGCACGAGCATGCCCTCAATGCGCTCGACGCCGCGCGGGACGCCGACGCGCTGCGCGGTGACGTCGGGGTGTTGAGCATCCT
>CAXTHY010000034.1:2029-6644 GCA_964244175.1 uncultured Jatrophihabitans sp.
CGCGCCACGACGGGGGCGCCGCGCGGGACGAGGCGCCTACGCGACATGGCTGAGGTCGTCGTCGATGCCTCCGCGATGGTGGATCTCTTACTCGACAACGAGCTGGGTGGCGCAGTTCGTCGGCGACTGGCCGGCCACGCGCTGCACGCACCGGCGCACCTCGACGCCGAGGTGTTCTCTGCGCTGGGACGACTACACCGGGCAGGCGATCTTGAGGCCGAAGACGTCGAGTCCAGGCTCCGGGCGCTCGTCGCTGCGCCGATCCAGCGCCACGACGTCAGTGACCTTCTCCTCGGCTCCTGGTCGCGGCGCCACCAGCTGCGGCTGGTTGACGCCTTGTACATCCAGCTGGCGGTCTCGCGCGAGCTTGCGCTGGTCACCACTGACCGCCGCCTCCACGCCGCGCCCGCTGCGGACGTCGTCGCCACCTGAGCCCTCGCTCGGTGGTAGCTCGCCCCGAGCGTTCCCTAGGGGTTGTCGGGGCCCCGGGTCAGCTGACGGCGGACACCGGCAACTCGGCCTTCGTCCACACGTTGTCGAACTCGACGCCGCTGCGCTTGTAGAGCTGCGTCACCGAGCAGCGCCGCTCGGCCTCGCGGACGAGTTGCTGGAACTGCGCGTCGTCGGCATCGGTCTCGACGGTGGCGCGGACGGTGACCTTGTCGAAGTTGGCGTTCCCATCGGCGGCCTGGACGAGCACGGCGGTACTGGTTGCACGAACTCAACGCAGCCAGAGCGTAGAAGAGCGGGCCCTCGTCCTTTCCGCCGAACGCCGGGTAGGCGTCGGTGGCAAAGTGATGCCCGCCGGCGTCGGGAGTTCAGCTGATCGGTGCGCCCACCAGGCTTGGTAAATTATCCTATCGATATACTAGAGAATGCCGCCCGGATAGGCCAGGGTCGGATACTCGAGTTCTCACCTCGATCACGTCAGGGGGAGTGCGCGCCTTGCCCGAGAGCCCGATCACGCTGCCGTCCGCAGGCACCGATCCGTCGGACGTGCTGTCGGCGCTACGCAGCAACCGCCATGACGACGCACCCTCGCGCCGTGGCCGGATCTTCAGCCTGATCTTTCACCCGGACGACCCCGAACTCGAGCGGCTGCTCGAGGCCACGAGCCGGGAGTACCTGGCCGAGAACGCGTTGAACCCGCGGCCATTCCCGAGCCTGGCGCGGCTCGAGGTCGAGACCGTCGACATGGTGGCCGTAGACGGCGTCGAGGCGTTGACGTTCGAGCGCAGCTCATAGACCCGATGCAACCTGGGCAACGCCGGGTAGCGATCGATCGGCAGCCCAGCAAGATCCTCGAGTGCAGCAACAAGGCGTCGCGCTGAGATCGTCTGGCCAGTGTCGACGCAGGCCACCTCGACGTCGATCAGCTCAGGCGCGGCAAGGTCGTCATGGGCCACAGCCTGACGCGCCCGTTCTCCGTCACCACCGTCGTCAGCGAGCACGTTCACAGCACGGAGGCATCGAGCACAATCACCGGCGCGTGTCAGCCAGGTCCTCGACAGCTTGAGCTAGTCCGATACGGCCGCCGGAGCGGCGCGCTACTCGAGCCAACACCTCGTCCGCGGTAGGCCTCTCGGCCGGCCGGCGCAACTCGACAGTCAGATACTGCTGCAAGGACACACCCTGCGCGGCAGCCACCTGGGCCCATGCACTTCGCGCCGCGTGGCCCGACGCCGACGGCCTGCTCTACAGCTCCTCGATGACCGGCCAACCCTGCCTCGCGCTCTGGACACCAGCCGGCGACTCCTACCCCACCGTGCCGACCTTCGCCGCGCCCCGAACGACCCAGCCGACCCCCTGGCAGAGCACGCGGCGCAACGCCTGCGCCCACCTCGCGTATACCTATGCCTGACGGGCGCTTCCAGCCGAGATCGACGCTTGGCCCCACGCGAGCGCGCTCGAACCGGCATTCCAGGCGCGCGGACGTGGGGCCAAGCTGCTCGAGAGTCGGCGATACCCAGTGGCTACAGGGCCTGGACTCTATCGATCGTCGGCGCCGTGCTATCTCCGTACGATCCGGCGCGAGCGGAGAACGAGTTGCCGAATCACCGCTTGGCCGGCAGCGGCCCGCACACATCCGCACACCTTGGTAAAGTGTGACGCATGACGACCTTGGCGCAGGTGCTGCAGGATCACGACATCGCGGCCAGCGAGTCCCAGGTCGTGGCCGAGTTCAGTGCGCTGCTGGGCCCGAAGGTCACGCTCGCGGGTACTGCGCTGACCGTCGGTGAGGAGCAGTTCCTCCGTGAGCACAGTGGCGTCGCGGCCGCCTCTGCGAAACAGCTGCAGGAACTCGACAGCCGCTCCTCGGCCCGAGCGCTCGTCGAGGCCGCTGACGCGTTGAGCCGCACGCAGGTCGCCGAGCTGCTGGACACTGACGTCACCCGGGTCTCGCACCGCACCCGCGAAGGCAGCCTGTATTCCTACGCCGGGGCATCCCGACAGCGCCGCTACCCGGCCTGGCAGTTCGCCAACGGTGCCCCGCTGCCCCATCTAGGACCGATCGTGGCCGCGCTGCCCGCCGGGATCCACCCGATCACCGTCCGCAGCTTCTTCACCACCACCGACGACGCCTTGATCCTCGACGGCGTCTCGGTTAGCCCGGCACACTGGCTCGCCTCCGGCGGGGCACCCGACCCGGTGGCGGCGCTGGCCAGCACGGTCGGCGAACAGGTGTGACGGGCTCCGTGTGACAGGCATGGCGTGACGAAAGTTCCGTACCGGCCACCCGCCGATCTGACATCTCGGACTCCAACCTGGACAACGTGGCCTACCGACCAACCGCTGTGGCAGTTCGTGAACTCCGCCGGCGCGCACCCGGCCCAGTTCGCCCAGATGCGCCGCTACGGTCCGCTGCCCTCCGCCCGCTTCGACCCACACCCCGAGCCCGCCACCGACGACTCCGGCGAACTCGTCGCCTACGCAGCGAGCACCCTGCTCACCGCCGTCGCCGAACGGTTCCAACACAACCGAGAAGTCCGCCGTGACGACCCTTCCCGCCCGGTCGCCTACGCCTGGTCCCCGACCCGCGACCTGTGCCTACTCGACCTCACCGGGCCCGGCGCAGTCACGCTCGGCGCCGCCCATGCTCTGAGCGGCTACCGCAAAGACGTCACCCGCACCTGGGCCCGCGCGCTGCGCGCGGCGTGGCCCGACGCCGACGGCCCGCTTTACAGCTCCTCGATGACCGGCCAACCCTGCCTCGCGCTCTGGACACCAGCGGCGAACTCCTACCCCACCGCCCCGACCTTCGCCCGCGCACTGAACGACACCGCCGACACCTGGCAAAGCACCCTGCGCAACGCCTGCGCCCATCTCGCCTACATCTACGCCTGAGGATCCCCACCGCGGACATGCCATAGGCCGCGTGCGTACCCGATCACGACTCGGGTCCCGTCGTCACTCGCTCGCATCCGTCGATCTGTACTGCGCACTTCCAGCCGACATCGACGGTTGGCCCCACGTGAGCGCGCTCGAGATTCGGCGTTCTGCGCGCGTTACGGTCACCGAGAGCCAGCACGCGCCGAACACGGCTGTCACGATTGCGACCTTTCTGCCGGCATCAGACGTTCGTCCAAGCCAACAGGCCGGGCTCTCGTACCACGGGAGCGGATCTGACTCCGTCGGCCCACCGTGATGTCCGTCCGCAGCGGAACCGGGTCGCTTGTCGCGCCGATCGAGGCGCTCGTGCGTTCGCTCGGCGGGCGGCTGCTGCGCCGCGGGGTGCAGTGGTTCGTAGAGCCGGACGCGCTGGACGCGCAGGACTGGCTCGCCGGTTCAGCCGAACTGGTCGGCCCGGCGGATGACATCGGCGCAGAACGCCGGCAGCTGCGCCGGGTCGTCCAGGAACTGCGACGGCTTGATGCAGAACGTGGTGAACCCCTGCTCGATCTGGGCGGGTAGAACAGCCATCGCCGCGCCCAGGTCGGCGCACGAGGTGGCGTCGGGGAATGTCGCCTGTGTCCCGCCGATCAGCTCAAGGTCGGCGACGTCTCGTCCTGCCTCGGCCAGGCCCTGCGCCAGGGCGGCCTGGTCCTCGTCGCTGGGCCGCCCGAGTGGGTGGTAACCGTGACCGTAGCGAACCAGCCGCCGGAGCAGGCGCGGGTGGACGTGCTGGCCACCGAACCACATGCGCGGCCCGTCGGGACGGTAGGCCTTGGGCTCCAGCGAGACGTCCTGGAAGTGGAAGAACTCGCCGACGTGGCTGACCGGGGAGCCTCGCCACAGCTTCTCGAGAATCTCGAGCTGCTCGTCCAGGATGCGTCCGCGCTGGTCGAACGGCACGCCGAGGGCCGCGTACTCGTCACGGCTCCAGCTGACGGTTGGCTGGACCACGAGGCGCCCCTCCCCCAGCAGGTCGAGCGTGCCGAGTTCGTTGCCGGGCAACGCGTACTCGCGGGGGTTCGCCATGGCCCCGCGGTCGCTGGCATCCGGGCCGAGGACGACATGCTCGCTGATCATCACCGAGTCGAAGCCGGCGTCCTCCGCGATCCGGGCCCACCGCACCAGCGCCCGCAGGTCCCGCCCGTCGGTCATCGTCCAGTTCTCGCTGAGGATCAGCACCATGCGCGGCGTGGTCGCCGCTTTCGGGGCCACCTACAGCTTC
>CAXTHY010000034.1:6654-7147 GCA_964244175.1 uncultured Jatrophihabitans sp.
ACCGGGCCGGCCTCGGCGTCGGTGAGCTCTGAGTAGGTGGTGGGTACCGACACACGTCCGCGGAAGACGAACGAGAGCGCCAGCCCGATAACCAGCACGCCCAGCGCCACGTAGGGAGCGGAGATGAGCGGCTCGGAGACCTTGTAAATGGAGCCGAAGATGGCCCCGGCGGTCACCAGGATTCCGACGACGCCGGCGAGCACCACCTTCCACGAGCTTGCGTACGCGTGCAGCCCGCGCAGCGCGCCGACGGCGAGCAGCAGGTAGATGAGCGCCAAGGCGAAACCGCCGAAGGTCGAGCCCCAGCTGAACATGGCCACGTAGTGGGGCAGATGCGGCTGGGCGGCCAAGCCGGTCCATGCGAGAGTGAGCACGACGCCGACGACGTAGAGAACGAGCACCACCGCGCTGGCGACCAGCGGCGTCCCGCGGCTCGACACCCGGCCCATGGCGCGGGGCAGGCGGTGGTCGCGGGCCATGGCGAACAGCCCCC
>CAXTHY010000034.1:7157-11261 GCA_964244175.1 uncultured Jatrophihabitans sp.
GGCTACGGCCGCACCCACCCCTTCGTCGGCGAGATCCGCGTCGGCGACCCCCGCGAGGCAGCGACCGCGCAGCCGATGAGCACCGCAGTCATGTCGAGGAGGACGACCAGCTCGACCAGCCGGCGGACCGCGACCGAACCGAAGCCGCCCTCGGAGCCCGGACCGGCCAGCCCGAAGAGGGGAGCGCCGGCGTTCTTGCCGATGGCCCCGACGCTGAACTTGTAGCCGGCCACCTGCGCGTACGCACCGAGGATGTAGAAGCCGGAGATCGCGATCACCGAGGTGATGACCGCCCGCGGGATGTCGCGCTTGGGGTTCGCGGTCTCCTCCCCCAGGTTGGCCGAGGTCTCGAATCCGGTGAACAGCAGCACCCCGTACAGCACGCCGAAGAGGACGCCGTTGAAGCCCTGGGGGGACGTACTCGGGTTGAAGGCGGTCGCGACATGGTTGTCGCCGCCGACCTTGGCGATGACCACGATGAAGAAGACGAGCACCACGGCGATGGACACCAGGGCCAACACCAACTGCGCCCGGGTCGAGATCGCTACGCCGAGGTAGAGGATGACGGCGACCAGAACGAGCAGCACGACGTCCCATATGCCTTCGGAGAGCGGGGTCTTGTTGAACTCCTGCTGGATGATGTCGTGGACGGTGCCGCCGATCATGATCAGGATCGCGCCGCCGAGCACGAGGATGCCGACGTAGTAGAGCAGGCCCGCGCCGGCACCGATACGCGGGCCGAGGCCCTCGGTCACGTAGTCGTAGAGCGAGCCGGCGGCGTGGATGCGCTTGGCGTACTGCGCGACGATCCAGCCGAGTCCGAGGACACCGATCGCCGCGATGAGCATCGACAGCGGGGCCGCGGCCCCCGCGCCCTTGCCTGCGGAGTTCAGGCCGACGAGAAGGGGGACGAGGAAGGCGATCGAGAAGACCGGCCCCATGAAGCCGATGGACTGGGCGACGGCGTCGAGGAGCGTCAGCTTGCGCTGGCCGCCCAGGGTCTCGCGGACCTCACCCGGTGCGTTCGTCATGAGAACTCCTCAACTGGCCGGGGCTGATGTTGTCGGGAATCGTATGGAGGCAAACGTTCGGAGGCAATAGCAGCCACGGGCAGCCTCAATCGGCGAAGGCGGCCATACCGGGATCAACGACCCCGAGCCCCCCGTCTACGGCGAGCATCGCGCCGTTGACGTAGGAAGCGGCCGGCGACAGCAGCCACGCGACGGCCTCGGCCACTTCCTCCGCCCGCCCCGGCCGGCCCTGAGGGACCAGCGCTGTGGCGAGGTCGTACGCGGCGTCGGTGTCGATGCGGCGTTCGCTAGCCAGCTCCCCCATCTCCGCGTCGGCCATCTCGGTGCGGATCCAGCCGGGCGCGACGGAGTTGGCGCGCACGCCGCGGCGCCCGAACTCGACGGCGACGGTCGCCACGTACATGCCGAGTGCCGCCTTGGACGCCGAGTACGCGGAACCGCCGGGCGCGGCGCGTCGGGCGGCCACCGAGGAGACGGCGACGATGGCGCCCCCCCGTTCGGCGAGGTACGGCAACGCGGCCCGCGCTACGTACATCGCGCCGTCAAGATTCGTCGTCAGCACGTCGCGCCACGTCGTATCGGACTGCTCGTCGGTGGCCGCGGAGGCGACGACGCCGGCGTTGAGCACCAGGCCGTCCAGCCCGCCGTGCCGCTCGACGAGGTCGGCGAGAGCGCCGGTGACCGCGGAGCTGTCCCGGACGTCGAGGACGAGCGGGTCGATCGCCCAGTCACCGTCGGCCACCGCGCGCAGTGGTTCTGGTCGGCGGCCACAGGCCACGACCTGCCAGCCACGGACGGCGAGGAGCCGGGCGGTGGCCGCCCCGATGCCGGTACCGGCGCCGGTGACCAGGGCGACGGGTCGTACCCCGTCCGGACGGCTCACGAGAGCCCAGCCACGTCGGTGAGGTAGTGATCAACGAGTGCGTGGGCACGGGCCCGGGCCTCGGCACCGCGGGCATCGGTGATCTGCCGCAACCGGTCGGGGTCGATGCCCAGCGCCCGAGCCTTCTCCTCCCCGCCGGTATCCAGCCAGGTGCCCACGCCCTGCGGCGTCACTTCGGGGTGGAACTGGACGCAGAGGTTGCGGCGGTGGACATAGGCCTGCGGTCCCGCGTCGTTGCGGGCGACCTCCCGTGCCCCCGGCGGCAGGGTGAAGCGGTCGTAGTGCCACTGGAACCACAGCCCCTGGGGCACCAGGTCCGGCTCGTCGCTGTAGACCTGCTGCCAACCGATCTCCGGCGTCTCCGAGGGCAGGACCTCGCCACCGAGCGCACGTGAGTACGCCTGGGCACCGAAACAGATCCCGAGAACGGGCACGTCCTGATCGACCGCGCGGACCAACCATTCGAGTTCGGGTAGCAGCCACGAGCCGATGAGGGCGTCGTCGTAGGCGCTCCAGGGGGAGCCGGTCGGCACCAGCAGGTCGTAGTCCGCCGGGTCGCCGAAGTCGTGGTCCACGCCCGGATCGTCATGCCGCTCCGGTGGCACTACGGTCACCTCGTCGACCTCCCACCCCCGCTGACGAAGCCGCTCGCCGACGAATCCGCTGCTGGAGGCATGGTCGTGCAGCACCACGAGCGCGCGCACGATTGCTCCTCCCTCGGTCTTCGGGGTCAGTGGGTGGTGATGCGGACGGGGAAGCGCTTGATGCCGTTGACGAAGTTGCTCCGCACCCGGGCCACGTCGCCGGTCAGCTCGATGCTCTTGATGCGCGGCAGCAACGTCTCGAACATCAGCCGGATCTCCATCCGCGCCAGGGCGTTGCCGAGGCAGAAGTGCGGGCTGCCCTTGCCGAACGTGACGTGGTCATTGGGCCGCCGGGTGACGTCGAGCTCGTCGGGCCGGTCGAAGACAACCTCGTCCCGGTTGCCGGAGCCGAACCACATGACCACCTTGTCGCCGGCCCGCATCGGCTGTCCGTGCAGTTCGACGTCGCGGGTGAGCGTCCGGCGGAAGTGGTAGACCGGAGTCGCCCAGCGCAGCAGCTCCTCGACCGCGGTGGGGATGAGCTCGGGCTGGTCCTGCAGCAGCCGCAGCTGATCGGGGTTGTTCAGCAGCGCCAGCATGGAGTGGCTGATCGCGTGCCGCGTGGTCTCGTTGCCGGCGACGACGAGCAGCAGGAAGTAGTTGTCGAACTCGGTGGCCGTCAGTGGCTCTCCGTCCTCGGGCACGCGGTTGACCAGCTTGCTGACGAGGTCCTCGCCGTCCCCGCCCCGACGTGTCCGGGCCAGCTCGCGGCCGTACTCGAACACCTCGATCGAGGCGGGCGAGCGGAACGGCAGGTGCTTGTACTCGTCGCTTGCCGCGTCGGAGAGCAGCACGTCGGCGTAATCGGGATCGTCGTTGCCGATGATCCGGTTGCCCCAGTCGATCAGCTGGCCGGTGTGGTCCTCAGCGACGTCCAGCATCCGGGCCAGGACCTGGATCGGGAAGTCGGCGCTGATCTCGCGCACGAAGTCGAACTCGGTGTGACGCAGTGCCGCGTCGACCGTTGCTCGGGTCAGGCCGCGCAGGAAGTCCTCGAACCGGCGAAGGGTCTGCCCGCCGAAGTCGCGAGCGAGCAGCCGTCGCAGCGCGCGGTGCCGCGTGCCGTCGGACTCCAGCATGGATCGACGGACCTCGATCAGGTCGTCGTCGATCTCCTCGAGGTTCACGAACTTCGTCGAGCTGTACGTGTCGGCGTCGCGGTCGATTGCGACGATGTCGGCGTGCCGGGTGACCGACCAGAAGCCAGCGTTCGGTGCTGGCTCGGGGTTCCAGTGCACGGGCGCGTCGTGGCGCAGGCGATCGAACAGCGGCCACGCCCGGTTCTGCTCGAACACGTCGAGGTCGGTGAGGTCGATGTCCGGTGCCGCGTACCGCGTACCGGTCCGGCCCGCCGCGGAGCCGGCCGTGTTGCCGAGCGGGGTCTTCATGGAGTCTCCTGACGAGGCGAGGTGGATGCGCGCCGGCGAGTGGTGGACCGGCGAGTCAGAGGTGTTGGGCGTACTCGCGGAACTCCCAGTCGGTGACGAACCGGGAGAACCGCTCCAGTTCGTCGCGCTTATAGGCGAGGAACGCGTCGACGAACCGG
>CAXTHY010000034.1:11271-19048 GCA_964244175.1 uncultured Jatrophihabitans sp.
AGCATCGAACTCAGCTCGGTGTCGGCCGCCAATGCGTCGAGCGCGACGGCGAGCCCACCCGGCAACCGGTCGGCCCGTTGCGGGTCGTAGCCGTAGCCCTCGAGCGGGGCCGGGGGCTGCAGCTCGTTCCGGATACCTAGATAAGCCGCCGCCAGCAGGCCGGCAATGGCGAGGTACGGGTTGGCGGTGGCGTCGCCGAGCCGCAGCTCCAACCGCGCCGCCCGTCCCCGCTCCGGCGGGATGCGCAGCATCGCGCTGCGGTTGTCCAGGCCCCAATCGATCAACCACGGCGCGAGCGTGTCCGGCCCGAACCGCTTGTAGGAGTTGATCGTGGGATTGGCGAGGGCGGCGAGGGCCGGCGCGTGGGCGAGGATGCCGGCGACCGCCGACCGGGCCACCTTGGACAGGCCGAACTCGCCGGCCGGATGGTCGAAGACCGGGCGGCCGTCCGCATCGAGGGTGGAGAAATGCAGATGGAAGCCCGAGCCGCCCTCGTCGTTGAAGGGCTTCGCCATGAAGGTGGCCAGCTTGTCCTCCTGGCGGGCCAGTTCCTTCACGGCGCTCTTGAACCGGAAAGCCCGGTCCCCCGCGTCGAGCGCCTGGGAGTGCCACATGTTGATCTCGAACTGGCCACTGCAGAACTCGTGATTCGCCGCGACCACGTCGAGCCCGTAACCACCGAGGTGGCGCAGCGCGCGCAGCAGCAGGTTCTCCGGATCACCCTTGCGTCCGGCGACGTAGACGTTGCCCGTCGCCTCGCCGTAGCGGGCCCACCCCGTGGGCGAGGACGCCTCGCGTTGCAGTACGTAGAACTCCAGCTCGGGGCCGACGATCGGCGTCATGCCGAGCTCGGCAAACGTCCTTACGACCCGCCGCAACACCTGCCGCGGGCTCTCCTCGGCCGGGGTGCCGTCCGCGTTGTAGACATCGGCGATGCAGTGGGTGACCCCAGGCTCCCAAGGCACGTCCTGCAGAGTCGCGAGATCGGGGAATGCGACGACGTCCGGTAGTCCCTCGTCCAGGCCGCCGGCGATCGGGATGACATCGCCCATCGGGCTGGTGGCGAAGACCGAGCGGCAGAACGCGACGCCGTCCGCGACCGTTCGCGGGAACTGGGAGACCAGGACGTCGCGCCCGCGTTCGGTGCCCATCAGGTCGGCGTAGCCCAGCCGAAGGATGTCGATGCCGCGACCGAGCAGCTGGTCGGCGGCCGACTGCAGACCGGATTCGTCGAAATGACGCACGAGGCTCCTCAATTCGTTCGCCCCCGTACGATAGGGGCGCGTCCCGCATGGTGACAAGAGGCGCGCCCCGTCTTATCGTATGGATCCAAACGAACTCACGAGTGCGGGAACCGGAGGGCTGTCAGTGTCGGACGTCAAGGGCTTCTTCTATCCCCGCACCGCCGAGGGCCGCAGCTCGGTCGTGCCGGGCCCGCCCTGGTACTACTCGGGCGACCTGCTGACCGTCGAGTACCGCACGGATCCGGCCCGGGTGGCCGAACTGCTGCCCGCGCCGCTGGAACTCGCCCCCGAGGTCCCGGGGGCCGTGGCCCTCATCTGGGCCGACTGGCAGTCCTGTTCGACCTCGCGGGCGGAGCTGCTCGACCCGGTCCGGTCCCAGTACAAGGAGGCCTTCGCCGTCGTCCGCTGCAGTTACGCGGGGCGGACCTTCTCCCGCTGCGTGTACATCTGGGTCGACAAGGACTTCGCCGTCGCCCGTGGCCTGCATCAGGGGTATCCCAAGAAGCTGGGCTCGATGTGGCAGACCCGGCCACACCCCTTCGCGCACGCGGCCCCCGCTCTCGCCCCTGGCGGCGTCTTCGGCGCGACCCTCGCCGCCGGCGACCGCCGGCTGGCCGAAGTGGTCCTGACGCTCCGGCAGGAGTCGGCAACGAACGGGTTCGTGAACGCTCATCCGATGGCCCATCACCGCATCCTGCCGGGTATCGAGGCCGGCGCTCCGGACGCCTTCGCAGAACTGATCTCCTCTGGGGCGAGCTCGTTCGAGGGCGGACCGGCCTGGCAGGGGGACGCCGAACTGAGGCTCTTCGATGCGCCCACCGAGGAGCTCGCCCGCCTGTCGGTGGACGAGGTCATCGGCGGTTACTACCGGCAGGTCGGGGTTGTCTGGAACGGCGGCCAGACCCTGGAGCGCCTCGCACCGCCCGACAACCCTGACGCCCGGGCCGCAATCCGACGGGCTTGACCGAAGCCGAACTTTCCTCATATCGTTTGATGCCGAACGAATTATGGGCACCGTGGGCACGCTGGGAGCGCCGCATGAGCCAGGCCGTCGTCGCGGGAGTCGCCGTGGACACCGATCACTGGATCGGCGGGCGCCGCGTGGCGTCGGACGCGACCTTCGACGACATCTCGCCGATCGACGGCTCGGTCATCGCGCGAGTGGCCCGCGGGGGCTCCGCAGAGGCGCGGGCGGCCCTCGTCGCCGCGACGGACGCGTTTGCGGCGTGGGCGGCGACGCCCCCGGCCGAGCGGGCCCGGTTGCTGCACGCCATCGCCGACGGGGTGGAGAAGCGCCTCGAGGAGCTGGCGGTCGTCGAGACGACCGACAACGGCGCGCTGATCCGCTCGCACCGCCGCGCGGTGATGCCCCGGGTGGCCCACAACTTCCGGTTCTTCGCCGACTACCTCGTCGACGAGCTCGGCCACCCGGACTTCGAGACCCGTGGTCACCGCAACCACGTCTCCTGGGACCCGGCCGGCCCGTGCGTGCTCATCTCGCCGTGGAACGCGCCCCTGATGTTGGCGACGTGGAAGATCGCCCCCGCGCTGGCCGCCGGCAACACTGTGGTGCTCAAGCCGTCGGAGTGGTCGCCGTTGACCGCGTCACTGCTCTGCGACATCGCCGCAGAGGCCGGCTTGCCCGCGGGTGTCCTCAACGTCGTCCAGGGACTCGGCGAGGAGGCCGGCGGCGCGCTGGTCGGCGACCCCGCCGCCCGCCGCATCTCGTTCACCGGGTCCGTTCCCACCGCGAGGACGATCGCCCGCGCGGCCGCCGCCAACCTCACGCCGCTGTCGCTGGAGCTGGGCGGCAAGTCCCCCTTCGTGGTCTTCGCCGACGCCGATCTCGATCTGGCGGTGACCAACGCCGTCGAGCAGTACGACAACGCCGGCCAGGTCTGCCTGTCGGGCACCCGCCTGCTGGTCGAGGAGTCGATCCGCGACGAGTTCGTCGCCCGGTTCCTCGAGCGGGCCGCAGCGCTGCGGCAGGGCGACCCGCGCGACGACAAGACCGATGTCGGGCCCTCCATCCACCCCGACCACTTCGCCCGCGTCGACGGCTTCGTCCAGCGCGCGAAGGCCAGCGGCGCGACCGTCCTGCTCGGTGGCGGCCCCAACGATGACCTCGGCGGGTTGTACTACCGGCCCACCCTCTTCGCCGACGTCGACCCGCACAGCGAGCTGTGGACGGAGGAGGTCTTCGGGCCGGTGCTCGCGCTACGTACCTTCACGATCGAGGAGGAGGCGATCCACATGGCCAACGATTCCCGGTTCGGGTTGGCCGCCGTGCTCTTCACCGGTGACCGGCAGCGGGCGGAGCGGGTCAGCAGTCAACTCGTCGCCGGAACGGTCTGGGCCAACTGCTTCTTCGTGCGCGACCTGCGGGCGCCCTTCGGCGGCTCCCGGGAGTCCGGCGTCGGCCGCGAAGGCGGCACGTGGTCCTTCGACTTCTACTGCGACGTGAAGAACACGGTGTTCGCGCCGGCCGGCTGGCGTGCCGGTTCGAACGGGGCGAAGCCCTGATGGGCGCGGTCGTGGGCGCCGGACTGCTGGCGCACGTCCCGACCATCGTCCTGCCGGAGGCGGTCCGGCGGGAGCTGAACCACGGTGCGGACAGCACGCTGGTGTCCGGACTGCACCAGCTGCGTCGGGAAGTCTTCGACACCCTCGACTATGACACCGTCGTCGTCCTCGATTCGCACTGGGCCACCACGGTCGAGTACGTGGTCACCGCCCAGGACCGGCGGGCCGGACTGTTCACCTCCGAGGAGTTGCCGCGCGGCATGTGCCGTCGCCCGTACGACTTCGCCGGGGACCCCGAGCTGGCCCGGGCCATCGCTGGCAAGGCGGAGGAGCACGGCACCTGGATCACGGCGATCGACGACCCGTACCTGCCGATCTTCTATGCGACGACCAACCTCTGGGAGTTTCTCGGCCGGGGCCTGCCGGACAAGCGGTGGATCTCGATCGGCGTCTGCCAGACGGCCGAGACGGAGGATAACCTCCGGTTGGGCCGGGCACTCGGCGACGCCATCGCCGAGACCGACCGCAAGGTGGTGCTCCTCGCCTCGGGCGCGATGAGCCACACCTTCTGGCCGCTGCGCCAGCTGCGACAACACGAGGCCGCCGGGGTGGAACACGTCTTCACGCCCGAGGCAGCCGCGGCCGACCAGGAGCGCATCGACTGGCTGCGGCAGGGCGAGCACGGTCGTGTGCTGGACACCATGCCGGACTTCTACCGCTACAAACCCGAGGCGCGCTTCGGGCACTACCTGATGATGCTCGGTGCGCTGGGTGAGGGCGCGTGCACCGCGCCGGGCCGGCAGTACGGGCGGTACGAGAACTCCGTCGGCACCGGGCAGGTCCACCTCTGGTTCGACCAGCCTTCCGACGGCTTCCCCGGACCGCGCCGCACCGAGCTGGAGGCGGCCCGGTGAGCGAATACCGCCGGGTGCTGCTCGACGGCACCGGAGTGCAGGTGCGCCGCGACGGCGACGCCCTGATCGCCGCCGACGGCCGCTCGGTGGCGCTGGACGACGCGATCCACCTCCCCCCAGTGGTGCCGACGAAGATCATCGCCGTCCACCTCACCTACTCCAGCCGGGTCGAGGAGTTCGGCACCCGGCTGCCGGCCGCGCCCACTTACTTCCACAAGCCCACGTCAGCGCTGAACGCCCACCGGGGCAGCGTCGTGCGCCCCGAGCGCTGCCGGTACCTCAACTACGAGGGCGAGATCGCGATCGTGGTCGGGCGTACCGCCCGCAACATCGCGCCCACAGAGGCGAGCGACTACATCGCCGGCTACACGATCGCCAACGACTTCGGCCTGCACGACTTCCGCGACACCGATGCCGGCTCCATGCTGCGGGTGAAGGGCTCCGACACACTCGGCCCGTTGGGACCCGGACTCGTCGACGACTGGGACTTCCACGACAAGCGCATCCGCACCCGGGTGAACGGCGAGGTCCGGCAGGATGGCAACACCGCGGAGATGAAGTGGGACATGCACTACCTGCTTGCCGACATCTGTCGCACGATCACGATGTATCCCGGCGACGTCCTGCTGTCCGGCACGCCGGCGAACTCGCGCACCGTCCAGCCCGGCGACGTCGTCGACGTGGAGGTCGAGGGCCTCGGCACCCTGACCAACACCATCGTGTCGGGGCCGGTAGCGGTCCGCGACGATTGCGGCGCGCAGCCGTCAGCGAGCGACGAGGTCCTCTCCACCGCCCAGGGCGGCGACTGGCCTTTCCGTAACGATCCCGAACGCCGCGCCCGGTTGCGCTGACCGGCGCCCGTCCGTCTCAACCAGGAGCTCCGATGCGCATCACCGTCGACCTCAACACCTGCGCCGATCACGGCCAGTGTGTGTTCTCCGCACCCTCGATCTTCAGCCTCGATGCCGACGGCCGGTTGGCCTTCCGCCACAAGGCCGCCGACACCTACGTGTCCGGTGACATCGATGAATCCCTGCGCGACGACGTCGAGGAGGCCGCCGACGTCTGCCCGTTGCAGGCCATTACGGTGGAGGACTGAGCTAGTGCCGGCCCCGGACCGCGTCGTGGTGGTCGGTGCCGCCATGGGCGGGCTGCGCGCCGCGGAGGCGGTGGGGAAGACCGGCTTCGCCGGTGAGATCGTCGTCGTCGGGGAGGAACCGCACCCGCCGTACAACCGGCCGCCGCTGTCGAAGGACGCGCTCGCCGGGACCACGGACCCCGCGGCGCTCGCGTTCCGGGTTCCGCGGGCTGCCGCCCAAGTCCGCTGGCGCCTCGGCGAACGCGTTGTCCGTGCCGATCTGACGGCCCGCACGGTCACCCTCGGCGGCGGACAGACCCTGGGGTGGACCGGCCTGGTGGTCGCAACCGGCCTGCGGCCGCGCCGCCTGGCCGTGCCCGGGCCGCCCGTCGGCCGTTACCTGTTGCGGACGCTCGACGACGCTCTGGCGCTGCAGGCGGCGCTCGTACCCGGCTGCCGGTTGGTGGTGGTCGGCGCCGGGTTCATCGGCTGCGAGGTGGCGGCGACCGCGCGGCGACTCGGTGTCGACGTCACGATCGTGGCGCCCGAAGCGGTACCGATGCAGCGGCCCCTCGGCCTGGTGCTCGGCCAGGCGATGCGGCGCCGGCACGAGGCGGCCGGCGTCCGCTTCCACCTCGGTCGGCTCCCGGTTGCGTTCGAGGGTGACGCGCGGGTTGCGGCCGTCGTGCTCGACGACGGGACGCGGCTGCCGGCCGACGCCGTTGTCGAGGCCGTCGGCTGCGCGCCGAATGTCGAATGGCTCGACGAAAACGGCCTCGACCTGGGCGACGGCGTCCTGTGCGACAACGCGCTGCGAGTGGAGGGGCGGCCCGACGTCGTCGCCTGCGGCGACCTCGCGCGCTTCCCCAACCCGCTCTTCGACGCACTGCCGCGGCGCGTCGAGCACTGGGGCATGGTCACCGACACCGCGAAGCGGGCCGGCAGCACCCTGGGCCGCCACCTGACCGGACAGGAACCGGACGCCGACCCGTTCACGCCCGTCCCGACGTTCTGGAGCGATCAGTACGATCGGCGCATTCAGAGCTTCGGGGCGGTGGGGCTCGGCGCAGAGGACGTCCGGGTGCTCGAGGGCGACCCGGACGACGAGGTCGCCGTCGGTTATCACCGCGAGGGTGAGCTGGTCGGGGTGGCGCTCGTCGGTCTGCGCAGCCGCCACCTGCACTATCGGCAGCAGTTCACGGTGCAGGCGGACGTGCGCGGCGCCGCGACGGGGGCGGCTCGGCAACAGGGAGCCAGGAGCTCACTCGAGGATCGGTAAGATAGCGGGTCGGTCTACAGGAGGTGCTGGTGAGCGGCGCGCACACGTTGCGGCAGACCGAGCAGGCGACCGACGAGAAGTTGGGCGGCCTCCCGCTCGACATGGACGCCATGACCGCGGTGTCCAACCTCTACCGCGCCGCGTCGGCGATCCGGAACCACTTCGAGCAGTCGGTGCTCAAGCAGGCCGACCTCACCTGGACGGCGTTCGTCGTTCTCTGGGTCGTTTGGATCTGGCGGTCGATGGAGACGCGGCATGTGGCCGCCGAGGCCGGGATAACCAAGGGCACGCTGACCGGGGTGGCGCAGACCCTCGAGGCCCGCGGTCTGCTCGTGCGGGAGATCCACCCCGAGGACCGGCGCCGCACCCTGCTCTCCCTGACCGACGACGGCGAGAAGTTGATGACCGAGCTCTTCCCGGCCTTCAACCGCGAGGAGCAGTTCGTCGTGGCCGGCCTGGCGCAGCGGCGCGTGAAGGACCTCGGCACCACCCTGCGACGCATCCTCAGCCATCTGGAGGAGGCCGGCCCCCAGCGGCAGGCCGAGATCGAGGAGGAGGCCGGCCCGGCGGCGGCGCTGCCGGCCCGTCGCGCGCGCTCGACCGGCCGGTCTTCGACCAAGGCCACGGCCGCCGGCGGCCGCACGGCCGGCGGGCTGACCTCGACGGCCGCGGCGGGCAACGTCCCGGCCACGAGGATGACCGGCAGGACCGGCAGGATGCAGGGCGAGATCCCGCAGAC
>CAXTHY010000034.1:19058-35442 GCA_964244175.1 uncultured Jatrophihabitans sp.
GCCGCCGGCGGCCGCACGGCCGGCGGGCGCGCTACGAGCGCGGCGCGGCCGCGGCCGCGATGAAGCCGGCGAACAGGGCCAGCTGAACCGGGTCGTCCAGCGCCGTGTCCTCGGGGTGCCACTGCGTGCCGAGAAACCACGCCGGCCGGCCCGAAAGCTCCACCGCCTCCACCACGCCGTCGGCCGCCGTGCCGGTGATCACGAGCCCGTTCCCGAGCCGGCCGAGGCACTGGTGGTGGTAGCAGGAGACGGCGAGCTCGGGTGCGGTGAGGTCGGCCAGGACGGAGCCGCCGACGGCCGCCACCTGATGACGCCGGTGCCGATGGTGACCCACGGTCTGCTCCATGTCCTGGACCAGGTCGCCGCCGAGCGCCACGTTCACCACTTGCGCACCCCGGCAGATCGCCAGCAGCGGAGTCGTGGAGGCCAGCAGTAGACGGGCGAGCCCGAGGTCGAAGGCGTCCTGTCGGAGATCGACGTCGTAGAGGGCTGGGTGAGTCCCCTGGCCCGACCAGTGCGGAGCCAGATCGCCGCCGCCCGGCAGCAGCACGCCGTCGGCCCAGCTGATGCGCCCGGCGATCTCGTCGGGCGAGGCGGACTCCGGTCCGGGGAACACCCCGAGCGGCTCACCGCCCGCGGCATACACGCACTCCATCAGCGCTTCGGCCACCACTGCGGCGCGGTAGCGGATCGCCGACGCGGTAGCCGAGAAGCGGGTGGGCACTGCGATCCGGGGGCGACGCTCAGCCAAGGTTGATCCAGGTGGTTTTCAGGTCGCTGTACTCGTCCAGCGCGTGCCGGGACTTGTCCCGCCCGAAGCCCGAGAGCTTCACCCCGCCGAAGGGGACGTTCATGTCGCCCTCCTCGTAACAGTTCACCCATACCGTGCCGGCTCGCAGTTCTCGCGCCACGCGGTGAGCGGTACCGAGGTCGGCCGTCCAAACGGCGGCGGCCAGCCCGTACGGGGTGTCACCGGCCACGCGGACTGCCTCCTCGACGGAGTCCACCACCTGCACTGCGAGGACGGGACCGAATATCTCGTCGCGGACCAGTGGGTCGTCCGCAGCCAAGCCGTCGACGACCGTCGGGGCCAGGTAGCTACCGCCGGTCTCCGGGAGGACTTCGGCGCCGCCGGTGAGCAGCCGCGCTCCGCGGGACACGCCGTCGTCGATCATCGTGCGGACCCGCGTCCGGTGCGCGCGACTGACCATCGGGCCCATCCGGGTGGCCGGGTCCAGCGGGTCCGCGGGGAACCAGTCTGCGGCCGAGGCGATGACCTGCTCCACGACCTCGTCGGCCACGTCGCGGTGGACCACGAGGCGCGAGCCGGCCGTGCACATCTCGCCGGAGTTGAAGAAGATCGACCACGCGGCCGTCGCGGCCGCCGCCGCAAGATCGGGGGCATCGGGCAGCACGATGTTCGGCGATTTCCCGCCCAATTCGAGATACACGCGCTTGAGGTTGCTGTCGGCCGAGTAGCGCAGGAAGTGCCGGCCGACATCGGTCGAGCCGGTGAACGTGAGGATGTCGACGTCCGGGTGCTCCCCCAGGCGGCGCCCGACCACGGCCCCGTCCCCGCTCAGCACGTTGAGCACGCCGGGCGGCAGGCCGGCCTCCCGGCCGAGTTCCGCGACCCGCTGCATGGACAGCGGGCTCTGCTCGGCGGTCTTCAACACCACCGAGCATCCGGCGGCAAGCGCCGGGCCGATCTTCCAGCCAGCGAGGGTCAGCGGGAAGTTCCACGGCACCACCGCCGCGACCACGCCGGCCGGTTCGCGCGTGACGAGGGCGATGGCGTCGGCGCCGGTCGGCGGGATCTCGCCGCTCGTCTTGTCGGCGAGCTCGCCGTAGTACTGCAAGCAGTTGGCCAGAGCCCGCAGCTCGATGTCGTAGGCGTCGCGGATCGGCTTGCCCATCTCCAGGCTCACGAGCAGCGCCAGCTCGGCGCGGTGCTCCTGCACGAGCGCGGCGAAGCGCTGCAGGATTTCGCCGCGCTCTCGGGCCGGCAAGCGCGGCCACGGACCGGAGTCGAAGGCGCGCCGGGCGGCGGCGGCGGCGCGGTCGGCGTCATCGGCACCGGCCCAGGCCAGCCGGACGATCTCCCGCCCGTCGCGCGGCGAGATGATGCCGCGGACGCCGCCACCGGCTGCGTCCTGCCACTCGCCGTCTATGAACAGGGCGGTGGGGAGCTCGGCACTGGCCGCAGCTGCGATCCACTCGATCCCGGCGACGGTATCCGCAGACGTCATCTCGCTCCCTGGGCGGGGACTGTTTGCTCCCAAACGATAGAGCGTCTCACCGCGCTTCGCCAGAGCCGGCAGGGGCGTGACGCTCAGTGGCCGAGCTGCTGCCGGATGCCGGCGAAGAGGAGGTCGAGGCCGAACTCGAACTGGCGGTCGGCGCCGACGTACATGTGCCCGGCCAGGGCAGTGCTGTGTGGGAACTCCGTCGCCGACAGCGCGAGGTAGTCCGCCCGCCAGCGGCGGTAAACGGTGTCCCGTTCGGACTCGCTGCGCTGAGCCAGCGGCGCGTCGATGCGCGCCGAGCCCACCGCGTACTCGACCAGGCCGTGGTAGGTCAGGGTGGCCTTTTCGTCGGAGAGTCCGGCGGCCCGGAGCAGCCCCAGCAGGCGTTCGGTGAACGCGAGCTCGTTCGACTGGCGCGACGGGCCAGGAGCGAGAACCTGGGCTGCCGCCGGCCGGTTTACCAGGACGCTGCGCAGGCGGATGGTCAGGGTCCGCGCCTCGGCGAGCGCCGCCTCATCGTCGCCGGCCGCGGCAGGTTCGAGGCCGTCGAGGACGTCGGCCAGGATCAGGTCGGCCACCCCCCGCAACAGCTCGTCCTTGTCCCGGAAGTACCGGTAAAAAGCGGTGGGGTGCATGCCGAGCTCGTCGCCGAGGCTGCGCACCGTGAGTGCGTCGGCACCCCGCACCTCGAGCACACGCAGGGCGGCCTCGAGGATCGCCTGCCGCGACAGCCGGCGGCCGATGTTCGTCATCGGCCGACGCTCGTCATCAGTACAGGCGGGAGGTGCCGAGGCGGTCCAGGCACACCTCTGCGCTCCACGGCAGCATCAGCGATCCGAGCCGCGAATCGCGGTACATCCGCTCCAGCGGCAGGTGCTTGAGCATGGCCTGCCCGCCACAGACGCGGACGCCGAGAGCAGCGATCTCATTCGCGGTCTCCATCGTCGTGAAGACGGCCGACCACGCCCGGCTGAGCAGCTCCTCGTCGGGATCGAGACGTGCATCGTCGAGAACGTCGTAGAGCAGCGCGCGGCTTCGCTCGTAGGCGATCTGCAACTGCGCCCAGCCCGCCTGCTTCTGCGGGAGATCGCGACGCGCCGTGCCGGCGCCGGCGCCCGGTGCCTCGCCGCGCAGATACGCCCGAACGAATTCGAGGACGCCTTTCGAGACTCCCAGATACGTGGGCGCGAGCGACATGAACAGGAACGGGTAGCGCGACGCGGCCTGGTCGTAGCCGCCCGCCGGCAGCACCTCCTGGTCGGCCGCAACGAACGCGTCCTCGAAGAGCAGGGTGCGCGACACGGTCCCCCGCATACCCAGCGGGTCCCAGTCCCCCACGATCTGGACACCCTCGGCGTCGGCGTCCACCGACAGCAGCCGGATGAACGGCTCCCCCGGCACCTGGCAGGTGATGTTGTAGCGGTGCGCCGCACCGGAGAGCGAGGCAAAGATCTTGCGACCGGTTATGCGGAACCCGCCCTCGACCGGCTCGGCGCTGGTGTGGACGCCGGACAGGGCGCCGGCGGAGACTCCCTCGCTGAACGGCTGGCTGTGGATGACGCCGTCCTCGACCACGCCGCGGAACAGCTGGGCACGCCGGCGCTCGTGCAGGGCGCGGTCGGCGTCGTCGAAGTCGAGCAGGTCGGCCACCTCGCCGCTCCACAGCATGGTGGCGTTGTGCATGTTGAAGGTGAGGGCAGTGGCGCCGCAGTACCGGCCGATCTCGGCGCTCACCCGCGCGTACTCGGCGAAGCTCGCGCCAAGGCCGCCGTAACGGCGCGGGACGCAGAGGCCGAGGAAGCCGATCTCGCGCAGGTCGGCGAAGTTCTCGAACGGGAAGGAGGCCTCGCGGTCGTAGCGAGCGGCACGCTCGGCGAATGCGGGACCGAGTTCGCGTACCCGCTCGACCAGCTCGGTTCGGTACGCCCGGTCATCAGGAGCGGCGCGCACGGCGGGGGGGACTTCGGTTGCGGTGGTCGACGGCGGCATGGGGTCGATGATGGAAGGCTGCGGGCGACTTGTCAACGCTGTTGACTAGGGCGTTGACGGCATCCCGGCGGGTTCGTACGCTCCACCCATGCAGACCGACGTCGACGCCCACCCGGTCGCCTGGCGGGAAGCAGGGCGCGGTCCGGTGGCGCTCTTCCTACACGGGCTCGGGGGTTCGCGGCCGTCCTGGGACCCGCAGCTGACGGGGCTGGCCGACGTCCGCCGCTGCATCTCGTGGGACATGCCTGGCTACGGCGCGTCCGCGCCGGTCCAACCATTGGCCTTCCACGTCCTCGTCGAAGCCGTCGATGCCCTGCTCGACCGGCTGGGGGTGGCCGACGTCGACCTCGTCGGCAGCTCGCTGGGCGGCATGATCGCGCTGCACTATGCGGCGGCTCATCCCGGCCGGGTGCGCAGTCTGGCGGTGCTGAGCACCAGCCCGGCCTTCGGCTTCGATCAGGAGCTCGGGGCGCACTGGCGCCAACGGCGGCTTGCTCCGCTCGACGCCGGCGCCACGCCGGCTGATCTGGCCGAGGACGTCCTGCGTGGCCTCGCCGGTCGGCACGCGCCGGAGGCCGCAATTGCCGACTCGGTCACCGCGATGAGTCGCATCCCCGCCGCCGGCCTGCGGGCCGCGATCGACTGCTTGATCACCCACGACATCCGCGAGGCCCTGCCCGGCATCGACGTCCCGACCCTGGTCCTGGTCGGAGACGAGGACGAGGAGACGCCGTCGTCGTACGCCCGCTACATCGCCCAGGCGATGCCGCAGGCCCGGC
The DNA here is from genome assembly GCA_964244175.1 of uncultured Jatrophihabitans sp. Lineage (GTDB taxonomy): Bacteria > Actinomycetota > Actinomycetes > Mycobacteriales > Jatrophihabitantaceae > Jatrophihabitans. Next base: position 24,073 of record CAXTHY010000034.1, read on the forward strand.
TGACCGTCGTCCCGCACGCCGGCCACCTGCTCAGTGCCGAGCGGCCGGACGAGGTCAACGCCGCGCTGCGCGTCATCTGGTCGGAGTGCGGCCCGCCGTCGGCCGCCGCTGCGGCGCGGCTCAGCGCCACCCTGAAGGAGGCACGATGACTGCGGAGTGGCGATGGGTATCCCGGTTCGTCCAGCAGCTGGAGCTCTGCGGACTCGGTGAGGACGAGCAATGCGTCATCCTGTCGGAGAGCTCGAGTCGGCCCGAGCTCGTCGAGACGGCCATGCTCGCCGCGCAGGCGCTCGGCGCGCGCGCGTTCCACGTCGTGATGATGACGCCGGCGAACACCGGCCCGGTGCCCCTGCGCTCCACCGGAACCACTCTCGCTCTGCAAGGTATCGACGCGGCCATCGCCGCGCTCCGGCACGCCGACCTGGTCGTCGACTGCACGGTGGAGGGACTGTTGCACAGCCGCGAGCTCGGCAGCGTGCTGCAGGCCGGGTCGCGGGTGCTGATGATCTCCAACGAGCACCCTGAGTTCTTCGAGCGGATCCGCCACGACGAGGGCATGGTCGGACGGGTCGCCGCCGGATACCAAATTATCCAGGACGCCGCGGTGATGCACGTGGGTTCGGGGGCCGGGACTGATCTCACCGTCCATCTGGACGGCTCGTTCCGGGCCGGCAGCACCGGCGTCACCGACGGCCCGGGCAGCATCGCCCACTGGCCCGGCGGCCTGGTCCTCGCCTTCCCCGCGCGCGGAACGGTGAACGGCACGGTCGTGCTGGCTCCCGGCGACCTGAACCTGACGTTCAAGCACTACGTCCAGGAGGCGATCGTCCTGCGGATCGAGGAGGACATCGTCGTCGACATCAGCGGCGGAGGGGTCCAGGGGGACGTCCTGCGCTCCTACATGGCCGCCTTCGACGACCAGGACGCGTATGCGACCTCGCACGTCGGTTGGGGGATGAACCCGATGGCCCGTTGGGACTACCTCGAGCTCTACGACCGCAGCCAGCACAACGGCACCGAAGCGCGGGCCTTCGCCGGCAACTTCATGTTCAGCACCGGCGCCAACGAGACGGCCGACCGGTTCACCCCGTGCCACTTCGACATCCCGATGCGCAACTGCAGCGTCGAACTCGACGGCCGCACGATCGTCGACGAAGGCCGGCTGCTCGGCGAACTGGCCGCCGATGACTGACAACCACGATCGGCCGGAGCGGGTGCGTGTCCTGTACTCCGACCTCCTCGGACTCACGCACGGCAAGACGGTGCCGGCCGACCGGGCCGACCATCCGACGCACTATGCCCTGACCGTCATGTGTCAGGGCCTCGACCTCGAGTTCATCGAACTGGACGGCTACAGCACGGCGGCCGGCTTCCCGGACATGGAGGCGAGACTGGACCCGGCGACCGTCCGGCCGGGGTGGCCGTCCGGTCTGGAGGCGACGGACGCGCCAGTCGACCTCATCGGTTTCGCCGAGCTGTTCCACACCGACGGTTCGCCGCTGGCGCTCGATGTCCGCCACGCCCTTACCAGCGCGGCGTCCGCGTGGGAGGACGAAACCGGCAGCCGCGTTCAGCTCGGCTTCGAAATGGAGTTCTATCTCCTTGCCGGCGCCGACCCGTCCGCCGGTCGACTCCCGGTCCCGTGGCACCGGGTGTACGGCACGGGCCCCGGCGCCGATCCCTCCGGTCTGCTGGCCGCCATCGCCGTGGCGGCCGATCGGGCCGAGCTGCGCCTCGAGGGCGTGAATGCCGAGTTCCACCCCAGCCAGGCGGAGGCGGCGCTGCGCCATCGCGACGCCGGGCCGGCGGCCGACGACGCCCTGCTGTTCCGCGAGCTCGTCCGCGAGGTCGCCCTGTCCCGCGGGGCCGGCGCGACCTTCACCGCCCGTCCCTTCGCCGATGCGATCGGCAACGGGATGCACATCAACCTCTCCGGTTGCACCGCCCGCGGCGACAACATCTTCGCCGACCCGGCCGATCCCGACGGCATCTCGCCGATGTGTCGCCAGGCCGTCGCCGGAATGCTGCACCACCACCAGGCCATGGCGGCGTTCCTCGCCCCGACCGTGAACTCGTACAAGCGGCTGCGCCCCAACCTGCTGTCCGGCTACTGGGCCAACTGGGGTTTCGACAACCGTCTCACCAGTGTCCGGATCCCGGGCCAGCGCGGCGGCGCCACCCGCATCGAGCACCGCACCCCGGACGGCACGGCGAGCCCGCACCTCGCCGCGGCTGTGATCATCGCCGCTGCGCTGCACGGGGTGCGCGAGGGAATGTCGCCGCCGCAACCGCAGCACGGTGACGTGCCGGAGCCAGGCCCCGGTGCGCAGCCCGTCGGGCACACACCGCACTCGCTGGACGCCGCCCTCGATGCTCTGGAGCTGGACGTCGAACTGACCACCTTGCTCGGACCGACCCTCGTCGGGGCATTCATCGACATCAAGCGCGCCGAGCTCGAACGGTGGCACACAGCGGTCACCGACTGGGAGACCGCGACCTACGGCCGCGTGTACTGAGCAGCGGGTCAGGCGCTCGGTATCCGTCGGTACGCGGTTCGCCCTTCCAGCCGAGATCGACGCTTGGCCCCACGAGAGCGCGGTTCAGTTTGGCTTCCGGGCGCGCGGACGTGGGGCCAAGCTGCGCGAGATTCGCTTGACCTGCCAGCCGCATCGGGTGCCTCGACGTCGCGAGGCCACCGTGGGAGCGGGCGACGGGGATCGAACCCGCGTAATCAGTTTGGAAGACTGAGACTCTGCCATTGAGCTACGCCCGCACGCACGGCCTGCTGACCGCGCGGCGTGCCCAGAGTACCCGGGCCAGGGTTGATCCCGGCCAGCCCGCGGCGGCGCGTCAGGCGGCTGGGCCGACCGACACCTCGGCCTTGGTCGGATAGAACGCCAGGTGGTCCTTGATCGCCGCCACCGCGTCGTAGGGCGCCTCGTAGGTCCACACCGCGTTCTCGGCGACGCCGTCGTCGGTGGTGATGGTGTAGTAGGCGCTCTCACCCTTGAACGGGCAGTACGTCTGGTGGTCGGTGCGTTCGAGCGCGGCGAAGTCGACGTCCTTGCGTGGGATGTACTGCGCCGGCGGGTAGTCGGCCTCGCGCAGTTCGAGCGCATCGGTGCTGTCGGCGATGACGCGCCCGGCGACCGTGACGACGACGCGGGCAGGGTTCGGCGCGACGGTGATCGGGTGGTCCGGGCCGGGCTGCAACACAGGCTTGTCCGTCATGCGATGGCTCCTTCGCGTCGTGACGCCGCATCGGCGCTCTCTTCTGGCAACCGGCGCACCCAGGGCGCCTATTCCGCGGCCGGCGGCGCGGCGCTGGCAGGATGCGGGGCGTGAACCCTTCGCGCCTCACCGGCCCGCCGATGGGATTGCGCCTCGGCGGCGCCATCCTGCCGATGGTCGGGCACGTCCGCATGTACGTCTGCGGCATCACGCCCTACGACGTCACCCACCTCGGCCACGCTGCGACCTACGTGTGGGCCGACGCCGCCGAACGTGTCCTGCGCTGGCACGGTCACCAGGTCACCGTCGCGCGCAATGTCACCGACGTCGATGACGTCCTGTTCGCCGAGGCCCGCCGACGCGGCGAGTCGCCCACCATGCTCGCGACCCTGCAGCGCGCCTCGTTCGAGGCGACGATGGCCACCTTGCAGGTGCGCTCCCCCGACCTCGCCCCGAGCGCGGCGCAACACATCGGGCACGTCGTCCAACTCGCCGCGGCGCTGCTCGACCGCGACGCCGCCTACGAGCGCAACGGCACCGTCTATGCCCGCACCGCGCTTGCCGCGGCGCCGGCGCGCCTCGACCGCACCACCGCGCTGGAACGCGCGGCCGAGTTCCACGACCACCCCGAAGACCCGGACAAGGACGATCCGCTCGACATCACGGTGTGGCAGGCGAGTTCGGCCGACGACGACGTCTCGTGGCCGAGCCCCTGGGGTGACGGCCGACCGGGCTGGCACGCCGAATGCGCGGCGATGGTGCTCGCGCTGTTCGGCGCCGGCGTCGACATCCACTGCGGTGGCGCCGACCTCGCCTACCCGCACCACGCGTGCGAGACGGCGCTGGCCGAGGGCGCTACCGGCGTGACTCCCTTCGCCCGGGCGTGGCTGCGCGCCGGCTTGGTGTCGATCAACGGCGCGAAGATGGCGAAGTCGTCGGGCAACCTCGTGCTCGTCGAGGACCTGTTACGCGATCACTCGCCCGGCGCGATCCGTTTGCTACTGCTCAATCGTCCCTGGGCCACGCCGTGGTCGTACCAGCCCGGGGCCCTCGACCAGGCCGAGGCGACACTCGAGCAGTTGTACGCGGCGGCCGCCCGCCCTGGTATAGCGCCCGGCGTCGCAGCAGTGCCCCGAGCCCTGCTCGAGGATCTCGACGTGCCGACCGCATTGGCGATCGCGCTCGAGGACGGCGGTCAGGCCGCCCGCACCCTCATCGAGGTGCTGGCGCTCAGCTGACGCGACCAGTCTGCGCCCCAGTCGTGATGTCGACGAATGGTCGCTACGGTATGCCCATGCCCCGCGGCCGTGCGTTGTCGCTCCGGTCGGCGGTGGCCGCCGTGGCCGTCGCCTTGTGTGCCGTGTCGGCCGCTCCCGCCGCCGCCACCTCGTCGCGGGCCGGTCCGGTGATCGTGATCGACCCGGGCCACAGCCGGACGATCACGGCTATCGACCACCGGACCGGCCTGAACGTGTCGGACTACGCGAACGAGCCGGAGATGCGCGACGTCTTCGCGGTCGCCCTGCTGGTCAAGGCGAAGCTGCAAGCGGCCGGCTACCGGGTGATCATGACGAAGACCCGCGTCGGTCAGCGCGTGTCGCTCGCGCGCCGCGCCGCGATCGCCAACAACGCGCACGCCGCGCTCGCGCTCAGCATTCACGATCAGGCCGGTGCGAACGGCGGCATCCGGTTCCACAGCGGCAACAACATCGTCTATCGGCAGAGCGTCGGCACCTACCGCGCGACGGCCCGAGGCAAGAAGGTCCACTTCACCAACAGGCACCTCGCGGCGTTGAGCAAGAAGTACGGACGTATCTTTCGCCATTGGCGCCGGATCGAGGAACACCACCGCGTCACCTTGCGCCGTAACGTCGGCTACAACCTCGGCACGCGTGGGCTGGCGGCCGGCAACATCTGGATGGTCCAGTTGCTCTCCCGGGTGCCGTGGATCTACAACGAGGCGGGCGGCAACAGCGGTTCACGCATCGGCCTGAGCGCGCGCGACAAGCACCGCTACGCCAATGGCCTGGTGGCCAGCGTCGAGCACTGCATCCCGCCGCCGCACTGAGGCCGCGGCACGCCCAGCGCGGTGATGACTCGCTGCGCATGCCGGCAGGACCTGCTCCCGGTCAGTTGCGCCGGCCTGTACCCGTCCGATACTTCAGAGTTTGTCCACGTCGCGCCCTCGTTCGCTGGCCGAGCGCGTCGTTTCGTGTTTAGCTGCTATTCGCCGCGGGCATCAGCTTCGGGACGAAGGAGCTGGGGCTGGTGGGGACATCGGGCAACGAGGGCCGGTCTACATCACGCAAATCCGTACTGACGGTGCTGCGCGAGCGCAGTAGTGCGTTGACCGCCAAGAGCCACATTGCCACCTCGGCCGGGATCATCGCCTTGACGGTCGCCGTGACCGCTTCGGGCGCACTCGCGTCGACCGGCGACACCGAAGCCAAGAAGACCGCGGTCAAGGCGCACAAGCCCGCGCCGAGCTACCTCCAACCCGTCGGCACGCTGGTCAAGCATGGCCAGTTGCCGAAGCCGGCGTTGGGCGGCGACACCGGCAACGCGGGCGTACCGAACGGTACGACGCCCGCCCCGACAGTCCTGACCACCACCGTCCCGGCCGGTGATCAGGACATCTCCGCATATCAAGGCGCGGCCGGCACCTTGACCCCGGCGGGCATCGCCACGCTGGCCCTGCAGAACGGCTGTCCCGTGAACGCCGCCCCGGTGGCCACCGCAATCGCGATGGCCGAATCGGGTGGCAGCCCCAGCGCCCAGGGCGACATCACGCTGATGACTCCCACGTGGGACTGGTCAGCCGGTCTGTGGCAGATCCGCGGTCTGCGGGCCGAGCGCAACAGCGGCGATCTGCGGGACTCGGTCGCGAACCAGAACGCCACGAAGAACGCGTCCGCGATGTACTTCATCTCCTCCGGCTGCACCGACTGGACGCCGTGGTCGACGTACACGAACGGCGCCTACCTGCGCTTCATGGGCATCGCCGACCAGGCGGTTCGCTACGTCTACGCGTACTACCTGAAGCACGGAAACACGTTCCCGACCGTCGCGGCACCGGACCCGACCGCGGTGATCCCGGTCGGTGGCGGCGGAGCCGCCCCGCAGGCCCAGGCCCAGGCATCGAGCAGCGCCGCGCCCATGGCCTCCAAGCCGAAGCCGCACCGCTCGGCCGCCGCCAGCAAGACCGCTGCGGCACCGTCGGCGGGCCGGGCCGCGAAGTCCAGCGCGGCCGGCGGCAAGCCGGCAAACCCGGCGGCCTCGACATCGTCGACGAACAAGCCGGCGCCCACCCTGCCGGTCAAGCTGCCGACGCCGACCAAGACCAAGCTGCCGACCACACTCCCGGTACCCCTGCCGACGATCACCCTGCCGGGGCTCCCGTAACGCCCTGACGTCAGGCCTGCGCGCCGGCCACCGGCTGCGTCACGCGCGGGCCCAGCCGAACCGGCAGCTGCGCGTAGCCGCGCAGGATCCGGGTCTCGCGCCGCTGCGCACCAGGCAGTGTGCGTAGCTCGGGGAAACGCTCGAACAGCGCGCGGAGCCCGACCTCACCCTCCATCCGGGCCAGCGCCGCTCCGAGGCAAAAGTGCCGACCGGCCGAGAACGACACGTGATCCTTGGCGTTGCGACGGGTGACGTCGAAGCGCGCCGGGTCGGTGAAGACGGCCGGGTCGCGGTTCGCGGCCGCGAGCACCGTGGTGACCAGGGTGCCCTTCAGCACCGGCCGCCCGGCGACAGTCGTGTCGCGCAGCGCGGTCCGGCCGGTGAGCAGCACGGGCGGGTCGAGCCGCAGGATCTCCTCGACCGCGTTGGGCCAGAGCGACGGGTCGGCCGTGAGCGCCTCGAGTTGGTCGCGATGTTCGTGCAGCAGGGCGACACCGTTGCCGAGCAGGTTCACCGTGGTCTCGAACCCGGCGGCGAGGACGAGCCCGGCGGTGGCCTTCAGCTCGCGCTCGTCCAGTCCTATCCCGTCCTCACGAGCCGCGACGAGTTGGCTGAGCAGGTCCTCGCCCGGGTTCAGGCGCAACCGCTCGATGTGCTGACCCAGCCACGCGTCGAAGTCGGCCAGCGCCGACTCGACCCGGCGGAACTGCCCCCACGACAGGCCGAGGTCCAGGCTCGGTGCCGCTGCGGCCCCGAACGCGAGAATGCGCTTGCGCTCGCTGACCGGCACCCCGAGGATCTCGGCGATCACGGTTACCGGCAGCAGCGTGCAGTAGGCCTCGATCAGCTCGGTGGACGTCGCACCGTCGAGTTCGTCGAGCAGGTCGGCGGCGATCTGTTCCGTCCGGTGCCGGAGCTTCTCGACGGCGCGGACGCTGAACACGCGCGTCACGAGTTTGCGGTAGCGGGTGTGGTCCGGCGGCTCGGTCACCAGTAGGGACGGCGGTTCGAGCGGGCCGACCACGCCGGTCTCGGCGGCCCAACCGAAGGCGCGGCCGACCATCCCGCTCAGCTGCGAGCTGTCGAAGCCGGCCCGGAAGTCGTTGCTGGACAGCACCTCGCGCACCGTCGGCAGCGACGTCGAGACCAACGCGTAGCGGCCTTGGTAGAGCGGGCCGGCCGCGCGCATCTGCTCGAAGATCGGGAACGGGTCACTGCCACGGGTGGCTCCGATGAGCTGGCCTTGAAGATCACCCTTGCGGGCAGCGGCCCACATGACCGAGCGCGGCAACAGGTGACCCAGGCCCCAGCGTACGGCCGGCCGAACGGCGTCCCGGGTCTTGCCACGAACACGTTGCGCCACGACTGTCATCCTGCGCACGTTAGTCGTTGATACCCGAGCGTAGGGCGGCGGCCGCGGTATCGGTTGTCGTGCCGGGCCGCCGCGTCACGACCAGCAATTCCGCGACGACCTCGACGGTGCAGTCGTCGAGCAGCACGATGTGGTGGGTCAGCGAGCGGAACGGTTCCCGGTGGGCCGGGCCGGCCTCGATGTCACTGACGAGCTGACTGCCCTGGACCACGCCGACCCAGGCCACGTCGCGCAATCCCTTGTCCCACAGCCGATGCCCGGCGACGGCGTACTCGCTCGGACCGCTCATCGTCGCCGACCTGCTGCCCTGCCAGGTGAGCACGACACAACGCCGGTCACCGTCGTCGGGGTGCGCAGCGAGCGCCAGAGCGGCGCCACCGGCGTCGTCAGCCAGCAGCACGGCCTGCGGGCGGTTCGGCTCCCAGCGGACCATCACGTCCAGGGGCAGTACGAACTCCGGCATGATTGCGACCGTAGCCAATCGCGATTCGATCGCGGACGCGGACGGGGGGTGCCGTGAGCGAAGGGCCGGTGGCCGGACGGCCGGACCTGCACGCCGACTGCGCCAACTGCTTCGCGCTGTGCTGCGTCGTGCTGCGCTTCGACGCCTCGGCCGACTTCGCGTTCTCGAAACCGGCCGGTTCCCCCTGTCTGAACCTGGCCGCCGACCTGCGCTGCTCGATCCACGCCGACCTGCGCCCGCGCGGGATGGCCGGCTGCGACGTCTACGACTGCCAGGGGGCCGGACAGAAGGTCTCACAGGTGACGTTCGGGGGACGCGACTGGCGTAGCGATCCGAAGACGGCGCGGTGGTTGATCGTGGTCTACCCGGTCGTGCGGCAGCTGCACGAGATCCTCGCGTACCTGATCGAAGCGGCCGCGATCCCGGCCGCGGCGTCGCTGCGGCCGGAGGTCGAACTGCTGCTGGCCGACGTCGAGCGCCTCACCCTGCTCACACCGGAGGAGTTGCTACACGTGGACGTCCCGGCGCAGCGCGGCGTCGCTGCGCCGCTGCTGGAGCGGGCGAGCGCGCTCGCTCGTCATCCGGTCCCGAAGCGCTCGCGGCGCGACGCCGACCTGATGGGCCAGGATCTGCGCGGCCGCAACCTGCAGCGCGTCGACCTGCACGGCGCGTACCTGATCAAGGCCGACCTACGCAGCGTCGACCTGCGCGGGGCTGACCTGTTCGGCGCAGATCTGCGCGATGCCGATCTACGCGGGGCGGATCTCACCGGGTGCCTGTTCCTCACCCAGGCCCAGCTGCAGGCCGCAGTCGGCGACGCCGCGACTCGCATCCCAGGGCACCTCACCCGTCCCGCGCATTGGGCCCGCTCCTGATCAGCGCTCTGTCGGACCCGTCCGGATACTCGGGCCATGGCCTATGACGAGGAGCTTGCCGATCGTGTCCGCGACGCCCTGCAGCACCCCGACGGGCTGAGCGAGAAGCGCATGTTCGGCGGGCTGGCCTTCCTGATCAACGGAAACCTGGCGGTCAGCGCCAGCGGCCAGGGCGGCCTGCTGCTGCGCGTCGATCCGGCGAAGACCGACGAGCTCGTGGCCGATCCACACGCCCGCCGCTTCGTGATGCGCGGCCGTGAGATGGACGGTTGGCTGCACATCGACGCCGGCGCGGACATGCCCGACGAGCGGCTCACCAGCTGGGTCGAGATCGGGCTGGCTTACGCCCGCTCCCTCACCCCGAAGTAGCGGTCAGGTCCTGCTCACCCCGGCACGCAACCGGCCGCCGCCGCCTGGATTTCCACATGACCGTGGTCGTCAGCGCGAAAACATGACTGCCTAAGGTCAAGGCACCGGCCGTATCCGAAGGGACGCAAACCGACGATGGCAGACGTGGCGAAGGCTCTGGACGAAGCGGGTCTGACCAATCCCCAGGTGCGTGAGTACGTCGAGTACTGGGCCGAGCTGACCGGCGCCGAGCGGGTCGAGGTGATAAGCGCGGGCGACGACGCCCGGCTGATCCAGGAGGCGCTCGACGCCGGCGAACTCCAACCGGCCGGCGACGGGCTCTACTACTCGCGCAGCTACGAGAAGGACACCGCGCGCTCCGAGGAGCGCACGATCGTCGCGACCAACAAGCCCGAGGACAAGGGCGTCTACAACAACTGGCGCCCGGCCGCGGAGATGAAGCCGCTGCTCGAGAAGCAGATGCGCGGCGCCTCGGCCGGCAAGACGATGTACGTCGTCCCGTATCTGATGGCACCGCCCGGCTCCCCGCTCGAGCGCTACGCCGCCGGCGTCCAGGTCACCGACACCCGCACCGTCGTGTTGCACATGATCCGGATGGCCCGCGTGGGCGTCGAGCACCTCGACAACCTCCACGACCCGAACAGCTTCGTGCGGGCCGTGCACGTAACCGGCGACCTCGAGAACCTGGGGCAGGGCACCGACGACGACCAGCGCTACTTCGTGACGGTCGCCGACGAGCGCACGATCCTGCACTTCGGCTCGTCCTACGGCGGCAACGCGCTGCTGGGCAAAATCGCGCACGGCCTGCGCCAGGCGGCCTACGACGGCTGGGCGTCGCACGCGTTCCTGGCCGAGCAGTTCATGCTCATCGGCATCCAGGACTACGAGACCGGGCAGGCGTATCACATCTGCGGTGGCTTCCCGAGCGCGTCGGGCAAGACCAACCTGGCCATGATGCTGGCCCCCGACGCCCTGGGCGATCGCTACCGCGTGACCTTCTACGGCGACGACATCGCCTGGCTCTGGGTCGATCCGAAGGACGGCAAGCTCTACGGCATGAACCCCGAGTTCGGGGTGTTCGGCGTGGCCAAGGACACGAACGAGAACACCAACCCGACGGCGCTGCGCTCGGTCGGCGAGGGCACCCAGGCGATCTTCACCAACATCGCCTACAACGAGCAGACCCACGCGGTCTGGTGGGAGGGCAAGACGCCCGAGCCGCCGGCCGACCTCGACGGGTGGCGTGACTGGAAGGGCCAGCTCATCACCGACCGACCGGCTGGCTCCGCCGAGCCGTGGGCACACCCGAACAGCCGGTTCACGACGACGCTGGCCAACGTCCCCAACATCGCCCCCGACACCGAGGACCCGCACGGGGTGCCGATCGACGCCATCATCTTCGGCGGGCGTACTCGTGACCGCGAGCCGCTGATCCGGGTCATCCACGACCTGGCCGAGGGAGTGTACGACGGCCTGACGCTCGGCGCGGAGGCCACGTCGGCGGCCGAGGGCGTCGAGGGCCAGCTGCGCTACGACCCGATGTCGATGCGTCCGTTCATGTCCTATCCCGAGGGTCGTTACGCCGAGCACTGGCTGGAGATCATCGGCGCGGCGAAGGACCAGCCGGTCAACCCGTCGGCCGACCCGAAGAACGGCTA
>CAXTHY010000035.1:0-18652 GCA_964244175.1 uncultured Jatrophihabitans sp.
GTGGATGCTTTGCTCTGCTCGGTGTGGTCGAGCGCTCGGTGACACCGAGCAGAGCAAAGCGTCGGGAGCAGCGTCTGGTTGCTCTCGGGCCGGCCGCGGCGGGTGCTGCTCGCCCTGGTGATCTCGGGCCGGACGCGGCGCGACGGGTTGCGCGGTGGGTCAGATGGGCGCGGTGGTCGGCCCGGTTGAGACCGCGTCGTCCTCGACGCGGCGCAGCACCACGACGTCGCGGGCCCACAGCGACCAACCGACTCCGACGACGAGGCCGAAACTGACCAGCCGATAGAGCAGCACGCCGGCGGTGGCGAGCACGAGCGTCTCGCCGCCCTGCGTGAGAGCGAAGATCATCGCGGCGTCGATGATGCCGAGCCCGCCGGGCGTGACCGTCACGCTGGACACGCTCATCCCGGCCACGTAGGCGACCATGATGAGGGCCAGCGACGCGTGACTCGCCCCGACGGCCTGGCAGCAAGCGAGTAGGCAGGCCAGATCGGCCAGCCAGTTGAGTTCGGCGAAGCCGAGACCGAAAGCCCAGTCGCGCGCGCGGGGCCGGATGTCGCAGAGTTGGCCGGTCAGCTGCCGCGCGCCGTCCAGGCCGGTGTCGGGGCGGCGGCGCAGCATGCGGTTGACGCCGCGCATCGCGGTCGCGAGCACGTGGTCGGCGGTCAGCTCGGGCCGGGCGCGATGCCAGATGGCCACCGTCGCCACGGCGGCGAGCGCGATGGCCGCGACCACGAGCACGGCCTCGAATCCACCTCGGCCGGTCGCGGCCGCGGTGCCGGCGGCGAGCACGGCAAAGGCCGAGACGCTGAGCACGCTCGAGGTGAGGACGGTGAAGCCGGCGGCCGGCAACGTTGCGCCCCACGAGCGCAGGCGTTTGAACAGGTAGCCGGACGCGACGGCGCTGCCGCCGGGCAAGCTCGCCCCCACGGCGTAGGCGGTGTAGGTCAGCGACTCGACGCGGCGCAACGGCAGGTCCAGGCCGCCCGCGGCCAGCATCCGCCGGCGCATCCGGGCGAACGCGCGCATCGACATCAGCTCGAAGGCGACGGCCAGGCCCAACCAGCGCAGGTCGGAATCGGTGACGGCCGCGGCGCCCTTGGCTACGTAGGGCGCGGCCAACACACCCTCGACGACCAGCACGACGGCGAGCGTGGCGAAGAACAGAATCCGCACCCAACGGCGTTGCCACACCGGCAACCCCGGCTGGCGTCCGGGAAAGGGCGTGGCGGCGGCCTCGTAGGTAGTCATCGCGCACGCCCGAGCCGCATTTCGGTGAAACGGAGGCACCCTCCATGTCTATTCCACGACGGAGAGAGAAGTTTCCGCTGATTTTCCTGTGGCCGCCCGCGTGCGGGTCAGCCGTACACGGCGCGGGCGACCGCGAGGTCCTGCCACGCCATGCCGGTGCTCTTGAAGACCAGCGGTCGGTCGGCCGCTACGGCGACGGCGCCGGTGACGAGCTGCCGCATCGTGACGAGCGCGCCCGGGTCGAGCGCCCCCTCGGCGATGGCGAGCACGATGTCGCCGGCCTCGCGCCGCGCGGTGGCGCGATCCTCGACGACCACCTGGGCGCGGGCGAGCAGCGCGCCGTCCAGTTCCCGGGCGTCGGGTTCGTGCGACCCGACCGCGATGACGACGGCGTGGTCGGCGAGCCGGGACGAGTCGAACAGCGGGGTGCGAGCATTGCTCGCGCACACCACGACGTCGGCGTCGGCCAGCGCGCGCTCGACCGCAGGGTCACCGAGGCGCAGCACCGGTCGGTCGACGTCCGCCCTGGCCGGATCGCGCACGACGTAACGCACGTCGCCGAGCGGTCCGACGACGTCGGCGAGCGTGGCGACGTGGGCCTGCCCCTGGGGTCCGGCCCCGAAGACGACGACGTCCGGACGGTGCGGCAGCCCGGACTGCACCGTCGCGACCGACACGGCCGGGGTGCGCAGGGTGGTTAGGGCCGTGCCGTCGAGGATTGCCTGCGGGGCAAGGGTTTGCGCATCGAGCAGCACGTACAGCGCCTGGACGCGCGGCCGCCCCCGCGCCGCGTTGCCCGGCGCCACCGTCGCGAGCTTGAGGCCCGCTGCGGTGGCCGACGACGACGGCATGAATAGCAGCTGGCCGGCCGGGACGTCGACGATGGTGCGGGGCGGGTCGGCCGCGGGGTCGAGGCCGTCGACGAGCGCCTGTCGGATGGCCTGCACCGCGGCCGCCGGCGATACGCGCCGACGGACCTCGTCGGCGTCGATGAACTCGATCACCGGAACACGAACCCGGGCACGAGCGGATCGTCCGGGTCGACCTCGAACGCGTGCTCGCCGGTGCGGAACGCCGTGCCGGTGACGCTTGGGATGACGGCGGCGCGGCCGTCGACCTCGACCCTTTCGCGCACCCGCCCGATGAAGCGCGAACCGATGATCGAGTCGTGGACTAGCTCGGCGTCGTCGGCCAGCGCGCCGGTCGCGTGCAGCGTCGCGAGCCGGGCGCAGGTGCCCGACCCGCACGGCGAACGATCCACCTCGCCGTCGGCGAAGATCGTGACATTGCGCTGGTGGCCCGCGCCCAGCTGCTCGAAGAGGATAGTCCCGTAGACGCCGGACAGCCGGTCGTCGGTCGGGTGCTGCGCGAGCGCGTGGTCGTTGAGGGCCCATTTGACCTCGCGGCCGATCGCGATGAGCGCAGGCAGGTGCTCGGGTGTCACCGTCAGCCCGAGCTGCGCGACGTCGAGCTGGACGTAGATCGCGCCGCCGAAGCTCAACGCCACGTCCAACTCGCCCCGTGTGGTGGGCACCGGCAGCGACGGCGTGATCAGCCAGCTGGCGACGTTCACGAAGTCGACGGAGACGACGCGTGACCGCGCGGTGGTGACTCGGGCGACGACGCGGCCCGACGGCACGTCGATCGCCACGTCGGTCGTCCCGTCCGCCGGGGCGTCGACCCGGCCCGACTGCACCGCCCACGCGCCCAGCGCGATCGTGCCGTGCCCGCAGGCGGTGGAGAACCCGTCCTTGTGCCAGAACAGCACCCCGAAGTCGGCGCCGTCGTCGTCGGACGCAGTGATGAACCCGCCGTACATGTCGGCGTGCCCGCGCGGTTCGAAGCAGAGCAGGCGACGCAACCCGTCGACCTGCGGATCGTTCGCCGCGAACACGCGTCGTTCGGCGACGGTGCGGCCGAGGATGTCGACCGGCGGGTCGGCCACGATACGGAACGGCTCGCCGCCGGTGTGGAAGTCGATCGTGCGGATCACCACATCAGTCAAGCGCATCGGCACAGGCACCTCGCTTGGCGCCTCGGCACCCCTGCGTAGGGTGGCACCGCGCCACCACCCGAGCGAGGTCACGGAGCGAGTCTTGAGCGACACACCCGACATCACCGTGGCCGACAATCCCGAGCGGCACCGCTACGACGCGGTCGTCGACGGCCGCCTCGCAGGGTTCGCGGCCTACCAGCTGCGGCCCGGGCACGTCGTCTTCACCCATACCGAGGTGGAGCCGGAGTTCGAAGGCGGCGGAGTCGGCAGCGCCCTCGCCCGGGCCGCGTTGGACGATGTGCGCGCCAGGGGCCAGCAGGTCGTACCCCTGTGCCGCTTCATCGCCGGTTACATCGACCGCCATCCCGACTACCAGGATCTCGTCGACGCCGACTGACCGTCGCGACATTGGATCTTGCGGTTCTTGGTAATAGCCAGGCCGGCCAACTTGTGTCTCGACGCGCCATCGACATAGGGTCCAACTCAGCGCTTTCCTGGCGCCGACTGATCACAGCTTTGCGGTTACCCCCCTCGCCGCGTTTGGGGGGCCACGGGTGCGGGTTGTGCACGGGAGAACCGATGCTCCGCCGGCGCGACGCGGTATTGGTCGTTCCCGATGACCGAGACGATGCTGCCGCTGCGCGACACGGCTTGCCCCTCCTCCGCCGAAACCGCGGCGGAAACGACACGGCAGCACCGGCCTGGGCCGGACACGGTCGAGAGCGGTTACAACAGCGAGCTCGAATGGCAGTTCGGCACGTGCGGGCGCTGCGACCAGCCGATTTCCCGCTTCCGGTCGCTGCTCGGCGGGCTCTGGTTCGACGGATGGGGCAGCATCCACGAATCGGAGTTCGTGTTCGATCACCGCGGACCGACCGCCTAGCCCGTCGGGCGGACTAGACGGTGTTGGTGTCGAGGGTGACGGCGGTCGGGGACAGGGCGCGGCCGGTGAGCTGCATCCCGGACCCGAGAGTGATGGCGCCGATGGTCATGATCGTCCCGACGAACGACGACGCGGCACCGGTGCTGGCCGCGCCGTCGACCTGCCAGTACACATGCGCGGCCTGCGCGCCGTTGATCAGCTCGACGTGACTGCCCATCCCGGTGCCCAGGGCGCCATTGACCTGAAAGATGAACAGCGCGTTCGGATCGCCGCGTCCGTCGAGCACCATCGTCCCGGTCAGCTCGAAGGCCGAGCCGGTGCGATAGACGCCCGGACCGAAGGTCTGACCATTCTGGTCGCCCGCGAAGGTTCCGGTGCTGTCCCGGCCGGCCGCGTCGGCGTACGCGCTCGTCAGGGCCGCCTGAGCCGGAGCCGCGACGTCGCCGAGGTCGACGTCGCCGTTCACCGTGCCGGGCGGGAACCCGATGAGCGACTGCCCCGGGCTGATGCCCAGGTTGCCGTTGACCACCGTTGAACCGTCGTTGGTCACCTCGGTCCCGGCCAGTACCGAGTACGGGCCGGCCGCGCCCAGGTCAGGACCGCCGACGTACGGATCGAGCTTGGCCACGTTGGAACTGGTCGCGATGCCAACATTGCCGAGTCGGTCGGTGACAACGTAACGGTAGGTGTAGCAGTGCCCGTTCGTCGCGGCCGTATCGGAATAGGGCGAGGCGGGATCGTTCGGTCCGATGTCGCTGAAACCGGAGAACGACCCGCAGGTGCCGTCGGTCAGCCCGGCAGCGGAGCGTTGCAGTTGCCGGGCGGCGATGCCTGCGGCATCGGTGCCGTCGGTGAAGGAGACGGGCACCGATTCGTCGGCCTGGTACCCGTCGGGGTAGCTGACGGTAGTGCCGACCGGCGGGTCGGAGTCGTTGACGAAAGACAGGGTCGTGGTGTCGCTGTTGCCGGAGGCGTCGCGGCCGGTCACGGTCTCCGTCGGGGCGCTGGACGTCCCGTCGCTCCAGGTAAAGGCCGTCGACACGTAGGGGCCGCCGGCCGGCGCGGACACCGTCGAAGCTGAGTGGGTCCACCCACCGGTGGCGCCGGCCAGCGCCGTCGTGGTGCTCGACGCCGGGCCCGACATCGAGTCGGTCAGGGTATTCGTCAAAGTGAACGACCCGGCGACGATGCCGCGATAGTAGATCGTGGTGCCGTCCTGGACAGCGCTTCCGCTGAGCACGTTCAGGCTGATCGCGTTCGTGGGCAGCGTCGAATCGGTCGTCACCGATTCGCTCGGCGCGCTTTCGGCACCGGTCCAGAAGGTCCCGACCAGCGGGGTGATCGTGTAGATCCACCGCCCGTCGGGCAGGCCGGTCTCGGTGCAGGTCAGCGTCGTGATGACACCGGCGCATCCGGCCAGGACAGTCTGGGCCGTCGGGTCGGTCGCGGGGTAGCGGTTGACGCGGTAACCGCTCGCGGCGTCGCCGGTCGCCAGGGTGCTGGCGGACCAGGTGATGGTGACATCGCTGCCCGAGGCCACCGCGGACGGCGTCTGCCCGGGGTCGACCGTGGTCGCGGCGGCGGCCCCGCTTCCGCCGGTCACCGAGCCGGCGCTCCAGGTGGCCCAGGCGACGCCGGTGTTCAGCGTGAGAACCAGGGCGGCGGCCCCGACGGTGGCGAGGATTCGGCGACGGCTCATGACCCGGCCTTCAGGTAGACAGCGAAGTCGGCACCCTGGCAGGCGTTCGCCGCGTCGGCGGCCATCGCCAATGCGTCCGGCAGGCCGATCGCGAGCGTGCCGTCGTCGGAGCCGGTCCGGGCCGGCACGCTCCATCCCGCGCCGGCGTTCGTCTGCGTCGTGAAGGTCAGGGCGGAGACTGCGCACGCGGCGTGGCCGGCGTCGACGCTGAACCCGAGGGTGCCCTGGGTGGGATCCAGGGCAAGCGAGGTGAAGGTCACGGCGGTGGTGTTGGGATTGGTCACGACCAGGGTCACGTCACCGTGGCTACCCGGGAAGAGGTTGCGGGTCGGCGTTGCGCGCGTCAACGTCACGGCAGTCGCGGTCCCGGTCGTGGCCGAGCCCGACCCAGCGCCGGTAGCGCTCCACTGCGCCACGGCCCAACTACCGACCCCGAGCACAGCGAGAACGGCGACCACCGTGGCGGCGACGCGGATGCGTGTGGGCGATTTCATGAGCTCACGTAGCGCAGCTCGATGACGGCATGCTGGCATGCGTCCTGGTTGATCGTCTTGTTGTAGAAGCCGATCCGGGCGCCGGCGAAATCGGCCGACCCGCCTGGCGCGAGAGTTCGGCCCACCGGCATGACGGTGTCGAGCAGGACGTAGTCGCTGGCATCGCAGGTGCCGGCCGCCGGGCCGGTGACGCCACTGATGCTGACCGTGACCGCAGCGACGAAGGTGTTTCGCGTGCCGTGATTCGTGATCCGGCCGGTGATGTCGGCCGGGGCGATGCCCGGAGCGAGGCCGGTCATCGTCGAGGTCTGGACGATCGTCAGGCGGGCCAGAGTCGCACCCGGGCCGGCGCCTGAACTACTGCCGGGACTGGCCGCGCAGTCGGTCGTGGCCGCGTGCGCGGCCGACGTGATCGCGTCGCCGGCGAACAGCCCACCGCTGATCACCAGCAGCGCCAGGACCACCGTGGCCGTGCGGCCACGGCCGGCTTGGCTGGCCAGCATCACCGCCGCGCCCGCGGCGAGCAAGAGGCCGGCAAGGCTGAGCACGGCGAACACGGGTAGCCCGGTGGCCGCCAACGGTGCGCAGCTCATGTAGCCCGGGTCGGCAGCAAGACGGTGGCATCGAGGCCGTGCGGTGTGCGGACACCGGTCATGGCTTCTCGATTCTGGGATGCGTCGGGAGGGAGCAGGTCAATGACCTGTCCGGAGCTGACGAGCAGACGGCGGTCAACCCGCACGGACGCCGGTGGCACCCATGCGGTCCGCCGCGCTAGCTGGCGACGATGTAGAGCGGTACCGGCTTGCCCTTACACGTGTTCTGGTTCGTCGGCAGGTTGTTCATCGAGATCTGGACGGTGCCCTCGACGTTGGCCCCGCTCGCGATCGGGCCGGTGGTGATGGTCGGCGCGGCGACGGCGTAGTCCAGGCTCGAACAACCCGCAACGTCGTTCCAGGTGGTCCCGTCAGCATGGGCGACGCTGACGGTCACGTTGCTCAGTGTCTGGGGCCCGGCGGCCGGGTTCGTCACTGTGAAGGTGACGGTCTGGGAGCCGCCACCGGGCACGAGCGGATCGCCGACCGGGTCGGTGCTGGCCACTACGAAATCGGTGGACTGCCCGGTGGTGGCCGAACCGACGCCAGTACCGCCGGCGGTCCAGTACGCGTACGCGACACCGCTGCCGATGGCAACGGCCGCGGTGACGGCGACGAGGGCAACGAGACGCTTCTTGCGCGTGCCGAAAACAGACATTGAGGAAGCTCGATTCGGTCGTTAGAAGGCACGCAATCGAGCGGCTCGACCCCGAGCGGGCTACGTCAGCGACGTGTCGGTCCCCCACGAGGACCTGCTCGCTATTCTAACGCCGATTTTACACTTTGGCTAGTCGTCCGGCGGTTGCCTTGGCCGACGACCGATTGCGCAGGCGCCGCTCGATCCATGCGGCGACGACGCTGACGAATGCTGCCGCCAGCCAGCCGAGCAGGATATCGGTGACGTAGTGCTCACCGGTGAATACGAGGGTGAACGCCATCGCGAGCGGATACGCGGCGAGCAAGATGCGCCAGAGTGGGCGCACCCGACGCCACATGAAGATCGCGAACAGCATCACGCCGGCGGAGTGCATCGACGGCACTGCCGCCACCATGTCTGAAATGTGCTGGCCGTTGCGCAGTACCGCGTCGGCCTTGGTCACGTGCAGGTATTGCAGGCCACGCACGGACAGTCGTTGCACATACGGATACGCCCCCGGCCGCGGGTGGGCGAGCGGCCCGATCATGCCGCCGTGCACCAGGGATGGTGACTGGTACATACACGGCGGATTGGCGGGATCGTTCGCCACGTCGGCGCTGGTACATCTGGCCGCCGCCCACGGCGGCGCGGCGGGGGTCAGGGCGAAGAACGTAAACGCGATGAGACACAGCGGGATGAAGCGACAGGACCAGCGGTAGAAGTCCCGCCGGCTGCGCAGCCAGAGGACCGCCGCTGTGACGATGAAGAGCACGAAATAGGAGACGTAACACAGCCCAACCAGGATCTCCCACCACTGCACGGTGGGGTATTTCAGCAGCCCCTGCACCCACACGGTGGGCAGGTGCCCGAAGAACATGTCCCGGTCGAGATCCATCTGGATGTGCCAGTGAGTCGGCATCCCTATCTTGGTTGCCAAACCACGCAAGAAGTCATAGCCGACCAGGACGAGCCCGAACGGCAAGAAGTCGACGATGACCGTCCCGGTCCGCCCTCGGCCGATGGTGGCGGCGGCCAGGCCGAGCATCCCCCAGAGCACGAGGCCACCGCGGTCGAAGGGGACGCCGATGAAGATGCAGTACAGCAATAGTCCAACAGCCCAGGCTAGAACCGCGAGCCGCCGGATCGTTCGCAGTCCCCGCTCTCGGTCGCGCGTCGGCGCCGACCCCTCGGAAGACGCCGGAATGGAGGTAGGGACAGCCTCTACGCCAGCGACCTCCTCGGAGCGCTGCTTCACTATTGCGAGCCCAGCCGATGAGGAGCCGGTTGGCGCTCGGTCGTCACGGCAACAGGTTATCCGGTCGGGCCCGACGCGGGCGGAGTTGGATCCGCGGAGCGTGCTGTTCTCACAGCCTGCAGCCGCTGCGCTCCTGCGGATCGAACCAGCTCAGCCGGGTGATCGTGTTCGTGCCCGCACCGTCGATGGCGCCCTGGCCGTCAACGTTGACGCTCTCGACGCGAGAAGCGCGTCGACAGCATCAGCGTTCGACGCCCGGGACGATGCGCAGGTCCCTGATGGCGCCGCCATCCAACGCGGCCAGGGCTCGCTGATAGGCCTCGCTGTCGTGCGCTTTCACTGCTTGCCCAACGGAGCCGAACTCGATGAGCACGGTGCGGGTGTTCTCGCCCGCTTCGTAGGTCTGCTCGGGCAGCCCGCGGGCGATAAAGGTGCCACCGGCCGCCTCCAACGCTGGTCCGGCCAGCTCCGCATACGCCGCGAGCTTGGCCTCGTCGACGATCTCCTTGTACACGCTGATCCAGTACGCAGTCACGACGCCATCCTGCCCGAGAATCGCTCGAGGCGGGGGTGCTGTCCTACCGTGAACCATGAATGGCCGAGCACCGCGTGATTTCCGTACGATCGTGTTGCGACAGGCCGGCGGCTGGACCAATGCGTGACGGCCCGATGCGTGACGGGTGAAACTCGCGGGTGAGTTTGGTCAGGCCGAGCGGCCGGTCGTCTGCAACGACTGGAAGTTCGTGACGAAGCCCTGCTCGGCCGGCAGCGCAGTGCCGTCGGAACGGCGCACCGTGGCCAGGAACGCGTCGGGCGAGATGGCGCCGTTGGTCGGGTCCTGGTAGACGGGGCAGACGAAGTAGCGGCCGGTCTCGGTGGTGCCGCGCTTGATCAGCGCGACGTAGCCGTCCTTGGCCAGCGAGTCGATGTCGGACTTCGACTCGATGATCGCGGCTGACGAAGACGTGCACCCAGAGGCCGAGCGGATCGTTGGAAAGTACCCGCCCGACAGGTCGACCATATCGGCCTGCCGGTTGTTGCTCACGGCGGTCTGGTTCCCGGTACGGGTCGGGAAGACGTACACCGTGTTGGCGTCCGCGATCTGCTTGGCCTTCGCGCCGGCCGGGTTGGTGAGGAACGCAGTCGGGGTGAGGTCGCCGAGCACGGTGAAGTAGTGCGTTGCGCCCGAGGTGTCGTACGCGGGCAGGACGAAGGTGACCCTGACGTTGCGGTGGTTGGCGTCGGGCGCGGGGCTGACAACCGACAGCCCGTCGGCACCAGTGCGCCGCCCGACGAGGCCGGCCGGGTCGATGCCGTTGGCGCGGAAGTACGAGTCGGAAGTCGAAGATCGGTTGCTTGTCGCCCGTCGCGCTGCTGGTGCCCGAGTCCGAGGTACCGGACCCCTTGTCGGCGAGCGCCGGAGCCGCGGTGCTGGCGAGTAGCGCCCCGACGGCAATGAGCGTGCCGATGAGGACGCGAATGTGGTGACGCACGTGAGGGCCCTTCTGTGGGTTGGCCACAGAGGGTCGTCAACATGAGGATGTGCGCGCAATAACCCATAGGTACTAGTACGCCCTACGACTACCCGCGTCGGCGGCCTCGAGCAGCCCACGGTCTAGAACGAACGACCGGCCGCCCGGCATACAGCAAATTGTCGGTGGCCAGCCGTAGCCTTCGCACACTTGGCCGAGGAGGTGACCAGCACATGACCGGCGTGCCCCGCAATGATCTGTTCCGCTACCTGACCGCCGACGAATCCGGCGACTATTTCGCGATCATGGACCTGTTCACGGCCACTCTGCTGGCCGATCTGTCCGCGACTGAGGTCGTCGAGCATCTCGCCTTGCGTGACGAGGCGGTCGAGCGCGACACCGCCGAGGCCCGCTGTCAGCAGCTGGTCAGGTGGGGCAACCTGGTCCCGTCCATCCGCGACGCTCGGGTGACTACGGTCGCCGACTACTTGCGTTCCCGCTCGCGTTACCAGGTCTCCAAGCTCGGGGGCCGCGTGCATCGCGAGGCGCGGGAGATCCTGCACGCCTCCGACGGGGCCCGCGAGGTCGCCCGCGAACTACTCGGCCAAATCGTCGATTCGCTCGATCGCATCCTGGTGGCCATGGCCGGCGCGGCTGATGCTGAGGAGATCGCCGGTGAGGTGACCTCGGTCTTCAACAACCAGCGTCTGTTCACCGAGAGCGTGCGCGACTTCTACGCCTACCTGGCCGGTGTGCTCAGCCGCTACGACCTCGGCGGCGACGAGTACGCACAGTTCAAGGGTCTCCTGCTCGACTACGTCGATCTGATCACCGCCGACGTCAACCGGCACGCGCCGGCGGTGGCCGACCGCATCGATCGACTACTCCACACGATCGGCCCGCTGCTCGACCTACTCGGCACGATCCGCGGCCTCACCCTCCCTGACGGCAGCGCGATCGAGCGGTCGAAGGGTCGCAGCCACGCCGACTGGGAGGAACTGGCCGCCTGGTACGGCGCCCGCGGTGTCACCTCCGGTCCCGAGCAGCTGCGCGATGCCGCCGGCCTGGCATTGGGGCAACTGATCACCAACGCCAAGCGGCTGCTGGACACGTCCGGCACCGGGTTCTCCCGCCGGGCGGATCTGCTGCGGCTGGCCCGGTGGTTCAACGACGCCGACGACGAGACAGCGCACCGGATCTTCGCCGCGGCGTTCCTGAGCTACCCGGCGCGGCACCTGCAACTCGGCCCGGACGAGATCGACCCGCGCGTCGGACCCACCATCTCCTGGTGGCACAGTGACCCGGTCGAGGTTCCCGTCTCGCTGCGCCAGCGGGGTGAACGCGCGATCCGCGGAC
The DNA here is from genome assembly GCA_964244175.1 of uncultured Jatrophihabitans sp. Taxonomy (GTDB): domain Bacteria; phylum Actinomycetota; class Actinomycetes; order Mycobacteriales; family Jatrophihabitantaceae; genus Jatrophihabitans. The sequence goes on from CAXTHY010000035.1 coordinate 11,637, forward strand.
GGTCGTCGCGGGTGCCCGATCCCGCCGACGACCGCCGCCGGTTGGTCGCCGCCGCGCAGGCTGAGGCGCTGCTGCGCCGCGCGGTGGCGGCCGAGCTCCTTGCTGTGGGCCGGCTGCACGGCGCGCGGGTGTCCCCCGCCGCCCGCGAGCTGGTGCTGGACCGGCTGGCTGACCTGCTCGCCCGGCACCAGCAGCAGAGCGTCGACAGCGACCTCGGCCTCATCCTTCTCGCCCGGCCCGGCCGCGACACCGTGATTCACAGCGACGACGGCGACCTGACGATCGCCGGCCTCGAGGTGTCGGTCGAGTCGGTCGAGCCGGTGGCGGCCATCGACACGGCGGCCAGCTACACGGGGGAGGGGGTGGCGCAGTGACGACGTTCGCCCAGGACGCCGACGGCCGCCGACTTGCGGCACGCCAGTTGCTCATCCGGCCGATCCTGACCGCCGCCCGGCATCCGGAGGAGTTCGCGCTGGTGCGCCGGCACGCCACGGCGCTGAAGTCGATGTTCACCGCGCAACTCGGCTACCCGCTCGTGGTCGAATCCGGCTTCGCCCGGCTGGTGAAGAGACCGCTCGATGAACACGCGCCGCCCCGGCCCGCCCGCCGGCTGACCGACGACGCCGCGTTCGGTGCGAGCACCTACGTTCAACTCGCCCTGGTCTGTGCGGCGCTGCTCGCGCCCGGTGTCGGCGAACAGATCCTCATCTCCGCGCTCGTCGACCAGATCCGGGCTGACGCTGCGGAGCAGTCGATCCCGGTGACCGACAGCATTACCGACCGCCGGCAACTCATCACCGCGCTCAATCTGTTGATCAGCTGGGGCGTCCTCACCGAGACCGACGGATCGGTGACGGCCTGGGGTGAGCGGCGCCAGGACGAGGCTCTGCTCACGATCAATCGGCCGCTGCTCGCACACCTGCTCCCCAGCCCGCTGTACCAGTACTCATCCGCCGCGCAGAGCTGGTCGGCGCACCTCGATGACCAACCGCGCCGCCGCCTGCGGCGCCGGCTCGTCGAGAACCCAGCGATCTTTCGCGCGCACCTGGACGAGGACGAGCGCGACGTGCTCTCCCGCGAGCGCACCGAACTGACTCGTCAACTCGAGGAGAACTTCGGCCTCATCCTCGAGGTACGGGCCGAAGGCGCTCTCGCCTACGCCATCGACGCCGGCCTGACCGACATCGACTTTCCCGGCAACGGCAGCCGCAAGCAGGCCGCGTTGTTGTTGCTGGACGAGCTGGTGGTGGCGTTGCAACCCGAGCCGGGCACGCCGGCCGTGGCGTCGTGGTCACTGGTCGACGGTGTCCTCACCGACCTGACGCGCCGGTACCGGCAGGTGTGGAAAGCCACCTACGTCCAGACGCCCGCCGACCTGCGCGCCGACGTGGTGGCGCTGCTGGAATCCCTGACTCTTGCCTCGGCCACCGAGGCCGGTCTCGAGGTGTTCCCGTTCGCCGCGCGGTATCGGCCGACGATCCACGAGGTCACCCAGCCTGACCTGTTCGAGGGGAAGATATGACGACGAGCCCGCCCAAGCAGTTTCCCGATCGGTGGCGGCTCTCGCGGGCCGGCATCGTCAACGTCTGGCACTACCTGGAGAACACGTTCGACCTGTCCGGCGGGCGGATGATCTTGCGCGGCACGAACGGTTCCGGCAAGTCCCGGGCATTGGAGATGTTGCTGCCGTTCCTGCTCGACGCCGACCGGCGCAAGATGGACGCCACCGGGTCGGGGCGGGTGAGTCTCGACGAGTTGATGCGCGCCGGCCCGGCCGAGCAGACGAATCGAACCGGCTACCTGTGGCTCGAACTGCAGCGACCCGACGGCTGGCTCACTGTCGGCGCGTTGGTCCGGCACAGCCGAGCCGCCAACCGCACCCAGGTCTGGTACTTCACGACACCGCTGCGGGTCGGCCACGGGCTGCACCTGCTGGGCCCGCAACGCGAGCCGCTCACCCGCGACGCGCTGACGGAACTGATCGGCAGCGAACAGCTCACCGAATCAGCCGAAGCCCACCGCGAACGGGTCCGTACGACGGTCTTCGGGTTGGCCGGCGACACCGGCCGCGACCGCTACCTCGGGCTGTTGCAGCTGTTGCACACGTTGCGCTCTCCCGACGTCGGCAACCGCATCGACGAAGGCCGGCTGCCACAGATCATCAGTGATGCGCTGCCGCCGTTGGACGAGCAGACGCTCAGCCGCGCCGGGGAGCAACTCGACGGGCTCACGGCGACGCGTCAGGCCCAGCAGCGGCTCGAGCAGTCGCACGAACACGTGGCGCGCTTCCTCGGCGTCTACCGGCGCTACGCCGCAGTCACCGTCCTCGAGACGGCCGCCGAAACCCGGCTACGAGTGGACGAACTCGACACCGCCGCGCGCCGGGCCGTCGAGTACCGCGAGTTGCACGACCGCGTGCGCACCGAGCTGGCGAGCAAGCAGGCCGCCGAGGGACAGCTGCGGGCCGAGGTCGATGAGCTGCAGAACGCCGTCGCCGGCATCCGCGGCCGGGCGATCTTCAAGCAAGCCGACGATCTGCTGCAGCGCGACAACGCCGTTGCCTCCTACGCCGTCGCGGCCGACCGCGCGTTGGCCGAAGCGCAGCGCGAGCGACAGCACCACGCCGCAGCGGTGGGGCATGCCGACAGCCGACTGGCCGAGCTGCGCGACGCGGTCGGCAGTGCCGCAGCTGCGCTGGCCGAGACGCGTGGTGCGCTGCGCAGCGCCGAGCTATCGCACGCCGCGCTGCCGGACGAGATTCGCATGCTCGAGCGGCCGCCCGCGGCCGAAAGCGCCGTGCTGCGCATGGACCGCGACGGCGCGCCGCAGGCCGGCGAGCGGCCGGCGCCGCAGCGGGCCGAGCTGTGGCCGGCTGACCCCACGGCGGCCGAGTCGGGCGTGCGCGCGGTGGTCGACGCCGCCACGCGCCGGCGTGAGTTGGCGCAGCTGCGCCGCCAAGAGGCGCGCCGGTTGGCGGGGGAAGAGCACAAGGTCCGGGCCGTCGAGGCTGACGCCGCCCGGGCCGAACAGCAAGCGGCCGACGACGCCGAGCAAGCCGCCGGCGACGCCCAGAGCCGCGACGACCGCGGCGTCGAACTCGTGACCGGGTGGCGCGACTGGTCCGCACAGCCGGTCACCGCCGAGTTGCTCGGCGAGATCGACTGGCCGGCCGACCCGGTGGTGGGCCGGTTGTTGTTGGACGCCGAGGCGCTCACGGGCGACAGCACCAGTGACCTCGACCTGCTCGACGCGACAGCGGCCCGACTCGCTCGTCCGGCTCGTGATGCGTTGGCCACCGAGCGGGCCGATCTTGGCGCCGCCGACCGGGCTGACGGCGAGGTTCGGGCCGCGTTGCGGGCCGAGGCCGAGACGCTGCGCCGAGCCGAGGACCCGAAGCCGCCACGCCCGCCGTGGCTGTCGGCTGCCTCCGACGGAGTGCCGCTGTGGCAGGTGGTCGACTTCATCGACAACCTCACGTCCGCCGACCGCGCGGGCATCGAGGGCGCGCTGCTCGCCGCCGGCCTGCTGACGGCGAGCATCGAAGCCGACGGGACGGTGCGCGCGAGCGACGGCACGGCGCTGATGACCCCGGGCGCGGTGGCGGCGTCTCGTCCGCTTACCGCGGCGCTGCGGCCCGATCCGGCGGGCACCTTGCCGGCCGACCTCGTGCGCCGCGTGCTCGCCGGCATCGGGGTGGCCGACGGCTCACCGACGTCGGTGGCCACCGACGGCAGCTGGCGCAACGGGCCCCTACGCGGTCGGCACGTCGTCACGGCCGCCCGGCACATCGGCGCGGCCGCTCGCGCCGAGGCGCGCCGGGAACGACTCGCGGCCATCGCGGGCGAACTGGCCGAGCTCGACCTGCGCGCCGAGCAGCGACGGGCCCGGCGAGCGGATCTGCGCGCGCGTGAGGTGCGTTTGGACGCCCACCTGGCCGGCGCGCCCCGTTCGACCGAGCTGTTCGCCGCCCGCCGGGTTTCGGCGGCCTCGACGGCTCGGGCCGACCGCAGCCGGGCCGCGGCCGCTACCGCCGTCGCGCGCGCCCGCGAGGTCCGCGCGCGCTGGGCCCAGGAGGGTGAGACCCACCGCGCCACGTGCGCCCACCACGGGCTGCCCAGCGAAGCGGCCCCGTTGGAGGCCATCGTCACGGCGAGCGCCGACGCCGAGCGGCACGGCTCTCGGCTGGTCGATTCGTTGCATCGACTCGCCACCCGCGCTGAGCAACACGGACGCGGTCTGGCCGACGTCGACGCCGCAGTGCGTCGGCGCGACGACGCCGAGACCCGGGCTGAGGAGCAGTGGCGACAGTGGCGTGATCAAGCGGCCGAGCTTGCGGCCCTGCATGAGGCGATCAAGCTCGACGTGGAGGAAGCCCGCGTCGAGCTGGCCCGCTCCGAACTGGCCCACGAGCGAGCCAAGAAGAAGGCCCAGCACGCCCGCGACGAGATCGCCAGACTCGCACCCAAGGTGGGTGAGGCCGAGGCCGAAGCGCGGCAGGCGGCGGCTCATGTCGATGCCTGTCGCGACGAGATGATCGCCGCCGCCCGGCGGTTCAGTCACCGTGTCACGCTGCCGGGCCTCGCCGCCGCGGCGAGCGACCAGAGCCTCGCCCCGATCGATCGGCCCGAGGATCCCGCGCTGGTCCGCGCCATGGCCGGCGCCGCGATCAGTGCCGTGCCACGCCCGGCCCAACCTGCCACCACCAACTCGGTGTTCACCGCGTTCCAGGGGTTCGACCGCGATGTCGCCGGCCAGCTCGACGTCAGCCACCAACTCGATGATGGCGTCGCGCTGGTCACCGTCATCGGGGCCGGCGACGACCACACGTTGGCCGGCGCGGCCGCCACTCTCGCCACGCGAGTGGCCATGGGACGCACGGCGCTCAGCGAGCGCGAACGCGAGGTCTTCACCACCTTCGTCCTGGGCGGGGTCGCCGAGGAATTGCGCCGCCGCATCAACCAGGCCACCGCCCTCGTCGGCGCGATGAACGGCAGCCTGCGCTCGCTGCGCACCAGCAACGGCATCGGGGTGCGGCTGGGCTGGCGCCTCGGCGACGACGCACCCGGCCTGCGACGCATCGCCGAGTTGGTGGCGACTGCCGACGCCGTGCGGACCGCGGCGCAGAACGACGAACTCACCGAGCGGTTGCGCCAGCGCGTCGAGGAGTTCTATGCCAGCGACCCGTCCAGCGGCTACGCCACGCACCTGTCGGCCGCGCTCGACTACCGGCGCTGGCACGACGTCGAGGTGGCGATCCTCGGTCCCGACCCAGGCCAGGAACGGCGGATCAGCAAGCGCGCGAAACTGTCGCAGGGCGAGACCCGGTTCGTCTCCTACGTGACCCTTTTCGCCGCCGCCGACGCGTATCTGACCGGGCTCTGCGCGAACGAGGGGCAGCTGCGGTTGATCCTGCTCGACGACGCCTTCGCCAAGGTGGACGATCCGACGATCGGTGAGCTGATGGGCCTGCTCGTCCGGCTCGATCTCGACTTCGTCATGACCGGCCACGCCCTGTGGGGCTGCTTCCCCGAGGTGCCGCAGCTGGACGTCTACGAAGTGCGCCGCCAAGAAGGCACGTCGGCAGTCACGACGCACGTCCACTGGGACGGTCGTACCCGTCATCTACGCAGCACCGCATGAGCACGGCGTTCCCGGCGACCCTCCGGGCACACCTCGATGTCCCCTCGCTGGCGGACCTGTGGCAGGCCGCGCGCACGCGGCTGGAACGCAACGGCCACGCCGTTGGCGGCACGATCACCATGGACTTGAGCGACGACGCGGCTGACCGGCTGGCCGGCCTGCTCGGCCGTCCGGTCGGTGCCGGCACGACGCGGATCAAACTCGTCGACCTCGATGCGGCGCTGCGGCACAGCTCGGCCGGCCGCGGGCTGGCCGCCACGATCGCTGAGCTCACCGGGCAGCCGCTACGTGACCGACCGGCGGAACGCCTTGCGGCGCTGGGCGACTGGGAGCGCGTGTGGCAGGAGCTCGACGAAGATCTCGTCCGCACCGAGCTGGCCCCGCGCGACTGGGTGGCGCCATGGGTGCGGTGGCTGCACAGCAGCGGGGTTATCACCCGGCTCGGCGCGGCTGACGCGGGCGATCGCTTACGGGCCGCGGTCGCGGTGCTGGCGTCGGTGGCGCCGGCGCTCGACCCCGGTTTCGCGCCGAGCCCGGCGCGCCCGTTGGGCGAGTTGGCCAGCCGCGCCACCGGCACTTCCCACGGGCTCGACGACGGCCACCCCACACCGGCGCTCGTCCTGCGGGCAGCGGCGATCGCGCTCGAGCTGCCACCGCCGGTCTCGTCCGCCGACCGGCGCGCGTTGTGGCAACGGCTCGGCGTCGAGCCGGACCTGATCTCGGGCACCGTGCTGGTCTGGGCGCTACGGCCACCCGGTCGCGACGCGTGGTCGGCTATGATGCGCGATCGGGCTGCGCTCGGGCTGGTCACGCACCTGACGATTCACGAGTTGCGTCGGGTCGATGCGCCGCTCACCGCACCCGGCGACATCGTGCACGGCTGTGAGAACCCGCAGGTACTGCAGGCGTTGGCCGACGTCGGCGTCGACCGGCCGTTGGCCTGCCTGTCCGGCAATCCGTCCGCGGCCGGGCTCGCGCTCGGCTCGCGGGTCTCGCTGCGCTATCACGGCGACTTCGACTGGCCGGGCGTCGCCATCGCCCGGCGACTGTTCGCCACCGGCGCAAAGCCCTGGTGCATGGGCGCGACCGACTACCTCACCGCGGTCGAGGCGCAGCACCCGGCGGCGCAGCAAGCGCTCGCCGGCCGACCCGAGCCGACCCCCTGGGACGAGCAGCTGAGCCCGGCGATGGTGCGCCACGGCACCGCGGTCCACGAGGAGTCCGTGATCCACGCCCTGCTGGCCGATCTCGGGTGAGGGGTGTGGGCATGCCGTTTGTCGATCCCGATCTGGTTCGACGGTGCAGGTGTTGATCAGCACGACGTAGCCGGGACGAGGGGTCGAAGGCGGTGGTCATTGAATGATCCTTTCGCCGAG
>CAXTHY010000035.1:18662-34538 GCA_964244175.1 uncultured Jatrophihabitans sp.
AGTGCACGGAGGTGGACGGTGGCCCAGGTACGGAACGGCCGCCAGGCCGCGGCGACGTCCTCGAGGTCGCGGTCGTTGCCGTAGCGTTGCGCGATTTCGGCAGCGAGGCGGCGTTCGTTGTGGGCTAGCGCGTCGGCGGCCACGGCGTGGAGGTACTCGGCGTCGGCGATGACCGGGTCGCGCTTGCCGACGTCCGGCCACGTCCGCGCGTCGACGTCCAGGGACAGGAAGCGACCAACCTGCGCGGCGGCGGCGGCGGCGAGGTCACCGTCGCCGGTGACGGTCACGGTCGCGGTCGCGGCGTGCCCGTGCTGGGTGACCTCGGCGTTCGCGGCGCTCCAGTCGGTGTCGACCCGGAAGATCGTGCGTAGTGCGGCGTCGTCATCGTGCGGGCGCGGCGGCAGCGCCGCGGGTGTGAACCCTTCCCAGAACTGTCGGCTGGTGTGCAGCGACCACGGACCGCGCACAGTGATCTTGACGGTGTGACCGGTCATCGTGCTCTTCTCGTCATTCTCGGTCTTCGGGTGCCGCGGCCGGCGGTCAGTCGTGGATGGTGACGGCGTAGCCGTCGGGGTCGAGAAAGGTGAAGGTGCGCCCGAACGGCCCGTCGAACGGGGCGACGGCGATCGGCACACCGGCCTCGGCGAGCTGGTCGTGCACGGCCTGGGCATCCTCGGCGGCCAGCCAGAGGGCGACTCCGAGGCCTGGGCGTGCCCCCTCGGTGTCGAGGTCGACGCCGGGCAGCGGCTCACGGACGGCGAACGCGGCCGGCTTGGTGGTGAACACGATCGCGCCGGGCGGGCCGGCGGGCGCGCGGTGCAGGCCGAGGTGGGTTTCGTAGAAGCTGGCCGAGCGCTGTAGGTCGCGGACTTGCAGGGCCACGAAGTCGGGTCCGGTGACCGTCATAGCGACATCCTCTCGTTGCATGTCAGAACGTTGACATGTTGATTATGTGTCAGGATGTTGACATGAGTCAAGGGGAGATCGTCGGCCCGGTTGAACAATCGGTGGGATACGTGTTGAAGCAGGCCACGGCCGCACTGCGAGCGGCCATGGATGCTGCGCTGCGGCCGCTCCGCCTGACTGTCCCGCAGTACGCGTGCCTTGAGCTCCTCGAGCAGAAGCCCGGCTTGTCCAACGCCGAACTCGCCCGCGCAGGGTTCGTCACCCGTCAATCGATGAACCTCGTGCTGCGCGGACTGCAGGACCGCGGCCTGCTCGCCCGCGCCGACGTTGCCGACCGCGGCCGCGCCCGCCCGACGGATCTCACTCCCGCCGGACGCCAGCAGCTGCACTCCGCCAGCGTCGCTGTCCGCGCGATCGAGCGGCAGATGTTCTCGGCGCTGACCCACGGCGAGCAGACGCGCCTGCTTCGTGATCTGACCGCATGCGCAATCGCGGTCAGCGCCTCATCACACGATGCCGCCAACGAGCAGAACCGCTGAAGCAGGCCCGATATCGGCTCGCCGCGCGCGACTGCCGCCAGCGAGCCAGCTGGGTCAGATGCCGAGGTAAACGGCGAGTTGCCGCGTCAGGCTGTCGAGTTCGCTGCTGGTGAGCAGTCCGCGTCGCGTCAGCAGGCGCGCGCGGTCGACCGGCTGCACAGCAGTGATGTCGGCGTAGGACTCGTCGTAGCGCGTGAGTCCGGCGTCCGCGCTCAGCGGCACCTGGGTCTGGTCGGCACCGGCGGTGCCCGTTACGGGTATCACGGCAACGTGGCCCAGTCGGGCGTTGAGCGGGTTGATGCTCAATACGACAGCCGGATGCAGCCCGAACTCGTCGAAGTCCACGTCCCACACCTCGCCGCGGAACGGTTCAGGTAGCGGCATCGGTGCGATCATCGGCACGCGCGGGCCGGACACCGATCGGCAGCGGCGGTCGCTTGTCGCCGTAGAAGGCGTCGACGCTGCGGGCCATGCGTTCCTCGGCGGCCCGTCGATGCAACAGGCTCCGGTGGTCGCCGTCATGCGTATACGTTTTGCCGTACAGCCCGAGAGTGTCAAGCGCGCTCGGCAGCGTGGTCACCGTCGGGCTATCTGCGCGTGCCGCTCACTCACGCCGATCGGCAACGGAGGCGAGCGGACCGGCCAATCTGTCGCGCAGGCCGGTGGCCCGGGCGATCGGCCGCTGCACGCTGGCCACGACTGACTCGGGCGACCCGACAATCCGCACCTCGCGCGATGCGCGGGTGATCGCGGTGTAGAACGTCTGCCGGGTCGCGAGCGGCGACGCGGCGAATGGCAACAGCACAGTCACCACCTCAAATTGGCTGCCCTGGGCCCGGTGCACAGTCATCGCGTGCAGGGATCGCACATCACCGAGTCGGACCAGGGGCAGGACGTCCGGCGAGCCGCCGCACCGGAAGGCGGCGAACAGGTCGTCGCCCTGCCGCACGACCACGCCGGTGTCGCCGTTGTAGAGGCCGATCTCGTAGTCGTTGGAGGTGACGAGCAGCGGCTGGCCGGCGTAGCGTCCGTCGCCGCGCGGTTCGATGTCGTCGGCGAGCCAGCGTTGCGCCAGTTCGTCCCAGTACCGCACACCGCGGGGGCCGGCCCGATGCGCGCACAGCACCCGGTGCCGATCAAGCGCGTCCAGGGCACCGACCGCGTCCGCGGCTCGCGCCGCGGCGATCATCGCGCGCTCGTGGTCGACGACCACCGCCTGGATGCTGGCAAGCGCGGCGCCCGAGACGAGCTCGTCGTCGACGACCTCGTGGAAGCTCAGCCCGTCCGGTGCCGCTCGCAGCAGCGCCAGCGCATCCTCGGCCCGGCCGGCTCGAACCAACGAAGCGAGCTCGGCGATCGGGCCGCCGGCGTCGTAGCGGTGCACGGTCCGCAGTCCGACCACCGACTCGCGCAGCCGCGAGCCGGGCGCCTCGGCGCGCTCTCCCGACGGCAATCCCTCGGTAGCCAATCCCAGCCGCGCCCGAAAGGCCGGCGTAAGCGGCCCGACGTCGTTCGAGTCCACGAGATCACCCAGCACCGCACCGGCCTCCACCGAGGCCAGCTGGTCGGGGTCGCCGACGAGCACGAGCCGTGTCGCCGGCCCGAGGGCTTCGAGCAGTCGCGCCATGAGCGTCAACGACACCATGGAGCTCTCGTCGACGACCACGACGTCGCACGGCAGGTGGTTGTCGCGGTCGTGCCGGAAGCGGGTCGACGTGGCGGGCCGCCACCCGAGCAGCCGGTGCAGAGTCGACGCCGACAGGCGCGCGAGCGCGGCCCGATCGTCGTCGGTCAGCTGACCCGCGGCCGAGTGCACCGCCTCCTCCAGCCGCGCCGCCGCTTTGCCGGTGGGCGCGGCGAGCGCGATTCGCAACCCGGGCCCGAGACGACGCCGCAATACCGTGATCAGCGCAGCGACGCTCGTCGTCTTGCCGGTGCCGGGCCCGCCGGCGATGACCGCCACTCGTGACAGCGCGGCGATGGCCACCGCCAGCCGTTGATCGGTGGCCGAGTCGTCGACGAAGAGCGAATCCAGGTCGGCCCCCAGCTCGGTGGGGTCGATGTCGTCGGGCCGGTCGAGGCTGCGCCGCAGCAGCTCCTCGGCGACCTGGACTTCCTGGCGCCAGTACCGGTCGAGCCATAGCCGCGCGCCGACCATCTGCAGCGGCGGCCCACCCGCGGCACCGGTCACCAGCGGGCTCGCCGCGCAGGCCTCGACCCAGCCGGCCAACGACGGCCACGGCAGGTCGACCGCAAGCACGTCGGCGTCCTCGCTGTCCGGGGCGATCGTGTCGGCGGCGTCGGCGAGGTCGAGGACGACCGAGCCGTTGCGGGTGCCGCGCACCGTCAACGCCGCCGCCAACAGCACCCGGTCGTCGGACTCGCCCGTCAACACCCCCAGCCGTTGCGCGACATGCACGTCGGCCGGCGCAAGCACACCCGCCTCACCGAAGGTGGCCAGCAAGCCGTGAGCCCGCAGCGCCGTCAGCCGGGTCATGCCGCGACCCCGCTCGCCAACGCGTCCGACACCGCGAGCACCAGTGACGCGGGCGGGCGCCACGCGAACACCCCAGGCGCGGTGCCGTCGGACGCGACGACGCCCGGCCCGCACATGCCGCGCAGGAACAGGTACAGCACGCCGCCCAGATGACGGTCCGGGTCGTAGTCCGCCAGCCGCCAGCGCAGGAACCGGTGCAACGCGACGTCGTAGAGCAACGCCTGCAGCGGATAGTGCGCGTGCATCATCGCCGCGGCCATGGCATCGGCGCGGTAGTGCCAGGCCGTCAACGGCTCGTCGAAGGGGCCGAGCCGATTCGTCTTGTAGTCGACGACGAGGAACTGATCATCGACCCGCAACACGGCGTCGATGCTGCCGCCGAGGTAGCCGCGCAGCACGGCGTCGCCGACGACCGGATCCTCAAGCAGGTCGGCGTACGGGGCGAGCGGATCGTCGGCGGGCAGGTGGGTGCGCAGCAGTGCCGCCAGTTCACGCAACTGGGTGACGCCGTTGGGACGGTCCCCGCCCCGTAGTGGCAGTTCGAAATCCAGTTCGACGAGCCGGTCGCTGGGCGCAATGTCGGCCAACGCCCGACTGCCGGTCAACGGCCCCAGCGGCGTGCGCAACGACGGCAGCAGCCCGTCGGTCAGCTCGTCGCCCGACAGTCCCGACGACCCGAAGCGGGTCAGGCAACTGCCGACCTGCGCGCGGACCTCTGCGCGCAGGTCGAGCGCGGACGTATCGAGCTGCTCGAGGACGGTGTGGACGAGTGTCCCGAACGACGTCCCGCCGGGAAGATCGGACATCGGCGACGGGATGTCGCGCAGGCTCGAGTCGCCGCCGGACTCAGGCAGCGGGGTGTCGGGTTCGTCATCCTTCGCCGCGATCTCGGGCTCGCTGCTGACGGCCGGCGTCGCCTCGTGCACGCCGTGGGTCAGTGCGCTGTAGGACGTCCGCCGCCACGCGTCGTCGACGGATCGGTCGAACACCGCACACGACAGCGACCCGGATCGAGCTGTTTTTCCCGCCCAGCGCGGGACCGCCGCGGGCGCAACCAGGCTGACCGCCAGCTGACCCGGCCGCGCCCGGGACTGCAGGGCCGCGAACGCCGCAGCGCCGTCGGGCACGTTCGCGCGCTCGGCGATGACTGTGGCCGCATCGTCGGCGAACAGCAAGCGGTGCAGCGGGGAGCATTCGGTGTTGCGGCCGCTCGGCGCCCACCAGGCGATCACCTGCGCCTGCGCCCGGGTGAGCGCGACGTAGAGCAGCCGCAGATCTTCACCCAGCTGCTCGGTGCGGTCACGCCGTTGACTGGCGGGCAAACCCGGGCTGCCCCGGCCACCGGTGTCGCGCACGCGGCGCCCGATCGCGTCGTGAAACAGCGGGATCGCCTCGTCGCGCAGATGCCGGTCCCACGCGAACGGGACGAGCACGACCGGGAACTCGAGGCCCTTGCTGGCCCACACCGTCGCGATCTGCACGGCGGCCGCGTCGGAGTCCAGGCGCCGGTTGCGTTCGGCGGCGGTGTCGCGATGGGACTCCCGCACCCGGCCGCGCAGCCAGGCGAGTAGGGCGACGAGACCGAGGCTGCCCGAAGTCGCGGCGGAATGCAGCGCCTCGCCGATGTGCCGCAGGTCGGTGAGCCGGCGTTCACCGCCGGCCTGCGCCAGCAGCCGGGCCGGGAGTTGCTCGTCGCGGTTGACGGTCTCGAGCATCGCCGCGACGCCGCGCTCGGTGAAGACCCGCAGCCAGTACCGCAGCCGCAGTCCGAGCGCGTCGAGGTCGTGGGTCTCGAGGTCACCTGCGTCCCAGCCTACGAACGGCGTGAGCGCGAGCCGACGCAATCGGGGTAGCCGGTGCGGTTGCTCCATCGCTTCCAGCAGCACCACCCAGTCGCTGCCGGCGGCGGTGCGGAAGACGCTCGAGGTCGTCCGCCGGACGGAGGGGACACCGGCGCCGCGCAACGCGTCGTGGACGAGGTCGAGTTGGGCGTTGGTGTGGACTATCACCGCGATGTCGCCGGGCGCGAGAGGTCGTGGCCCGGCCTCGTCCCGGGCAGTGAGCGGCGGTGCGTCGTTGAGCAGACCGACGACCTGGGCGACGACGTCGGGGATGACCATGTCGCGAGCGGCGGCCACCGGCTGGGTCGACGGCCCGGGAGCAACTCGAATCTGGACCGGGGCGGCGGGCGTGGCGAGCGAGCGCCCGTCGTGCCCGGCCGACACCTCGTGCACGAGGATGCGGGGATCGCCGAGCGACGCGCGGCCGAAGATGGCGTCCAGCCCACCCAGCAGGTCGGGGTCGCTGCGCCAGTTGTGGGCCAGGGTCGCGCGCTGGTCGGCGACGTCGGCCGCGGCCAGGTAGGCATGCACGTCGGCCCCGCGGAAGGCGTAGATCGCCTGCTTCGGATCGCCGATCAGCACCAGCGTGGCGCGGCCGTGGAACGCCAGCCGCAGGATGTCCCACTGCACGGGGTCGGTGTCCTGGAACTCGTCGACCAGCACCACGCGATAGCGGGCCCGTAGCCGTTCGGCGGCGGCGCGCCCCGATGTCGGATCGAGGAGCGTGGTCTGCAGCCGGGTGAGCAGATCGTCATAGCTGACCAGCAAGCGCGCCCGCTTGCGCCGCTCAACCTCGATACGCACCGCGGAGGCGAAGCGGCGTCGCAGGTCGGCCGGGCTGTCGGCAACGGCGTCCTCCGGCACCAGGATCGCCTGGCTGTCGCGCACCACCGTTTGGGCGAGCTCGACCGCCTCGGCGTAGCTCAAGGGTGGGGGCGCGGCCGCGGGGCGCGCCCACATGCGTAGGTACAGATCTTGCCCGACCTCGACGGTGAGATCGTCGAGGTTGTCGACGAACGTGGCCGCGGTGTCGATGTCGGCCGCGGTACCGAGCCCGGCGAGCACGCGGCGGCAGAACTCGTGCGTAGTCGCGACGGTCGCCGAGTCGAACGAGGCCAGCGCCCGCACGATCCGTCCCCGCCGGGTCGCGGCGTCCCGGGCGGCGAGATGGCGCAGCAGCGCGTCGTCGGAGGCCAGCGCCGCCGCCGGGTCGGCCAGCCCGTCCCGCGCACTGACCAGCCGTTGCCGCACCCGATCGCGCAGCTCCTGGGTGGCGGCGCGCCCGAAAGTGACGACGAGCAGTTCGTCGAGCGTGGCGACACCTTCGGCGACGTACCGGGTGACGAGGCCGGCGATCGTGAAGGTCTTGCCCGTTCCCGCGCTCGCTTCCAGCACCGTGGTGCCCTGAGGCAGCTCGCCCACCAGGTCGAACTCGCTCACCGTCATACGCCGTGCTCCGCGGTGAGCAACGGCGTCCACAGCCGGATGGCAAGCGGATCGAAGCGGAGCGGGTCGCGACCGGCCGGGTCGAACGCGACCAGCGTCGACAGCGAGACTTTGCCGCCGAGGACGAGTTGATGCGCGGCGTCGGAGCACTCCCCCGGGTACTGGCCGTCCTGCCACCGCGACCGCGCCGCCCCCAGCGCGTCCTCGACACTGCGCCCGTCGTAGCGGCGCTCGGCGTAGCTCGCGGACGTCTTCAACGGCAACGGCAGCGGCGAACGCAACCCGGCGTCACGCAGGGCGACAAGATCGGCGAGCACGCCGGCCGCCTCAGCGGGATCGATGCCGCGCACCACCTGGCGGCGGGCTCCCCCCTGGCGCCGGCCGATGGACAACGTCCGCAGCGCCGGATCGCCGAGCGTCACGACGAGCGCCAAGTAGCGCACCCACGCCTCGAGCCGCAGCCGCGGGCCGAAGGTCGAGTAGGTGACGTCCAGCAGGGTCGATCCGTACAGCCCGCCGACCGTGCCGACCAGGACGCGGCCGTCGGCCAATGGCACGCCGACGTCGACCGAGCGGGCCGGGGCGGTGGCCCGTTCCGTGGCGCAGGCGCCGACGAGCGCGTCGACGGTGTTGCCGACGCGGCTCAGCACGCGCCGGCCGAGCACGCCGGGTGGCAGGTCACCGCGTCGGTACTCGATCTCTTGGCACGTCTCGACCGACAACCCGGCGAGACGATCATGCAGGACACGGGTCCCGATGATCCATTCGGGCAGGCCGGCGACGTCGACCGGCAGGGCGTCCGCCGGCTCGTCGTCGTCTTGCCACGTGCTGATCTGCAGACGCTGCTTGAGGAATTCCCGCATCGGGTGGGTGACGAACCTGATCAGGTCGTCGAGACCGACGAAGTCCTGGTGCGCCGCGGCCGCCAATTCACCGCCCACGAGGCCGCGCGGCTCCACCCGCGGCGCGACGGCCGCACGGGCGCCGGCCAGCGCGAGCGGGTCGAAGGAGAACGGCCCGCTCGGGCCCAGCGCGTTCGCGGCGAAGTTGCGGGCGTCGAAGGGCTGCAGCGGATGGCGGATGACGACGTGCTCGCGTCCGGGCCGACCGTCCGGCGTCTGCGCACTCGCGTCGACGGCGTCGAGCAGTTCGCCCAGCGGGACGCAGGGTGGCACCTCGGTGCCGCTGCGCGGATCGGCGCCCGTGTAGGTGATGATCAGGTGCTCCTGCGCCGCGCAGATCGCGTCGAGGAACAACTGCCGGTCCTCGCTGCGGACATCACGTTCGCCTGTGCGCGGTTCGCGGGCCAGGATGTCGTCGCCGTCGATGAGGCCGTGCCGGGGGAACGCGCCGTCGTCCATGCCCACGAGGCAGACGACGCGGTGCGGCACCGAGCGCATCGGGACCAGCGTGCACACGGTCAGCGTGCCGGTGCGAAAGCTCGCCCGCGTCGGGCGGCCGGCCAGGCGTTCGGCCAGCAGTGCGGCGATGTCGGCGCGGGTGAGCTGGACGTCGGTGTCGCTCGCGGTCTCGGCCAGGTCGGCCAGTTCGCTGCGCAGCTGAACCAGCTGCCAGGCCTGAGCAGGTTCGCCGAGTGAGACGACGAGGTCCCCGAGTAGCTCGGCCCACTGCGGCATGGTGCGGTGTTGCTCCAGCGCCCGTACTGCGGTGTCGACGCGGTCGAGCAGTTCGGCGAAGCGGCCGGCGAGGTCGATGGCGCCGCTGTCGACGTCGTCGAGCGGCAGCACCGGCCCGATCCACTGGTCCCCTTCTTCCATCGCAACACCGAGCAGCATGCGATCGACGGCCGCGCGCCACGTGCCCTGATCGATGCCGCCCATTCCGTACGGCGCGCGGTGTTGGGCGTCGAGCCCCCAGCGGGCGTTGGCGGTGGCGGCCCAGTCGCGGAGTTGCTCGATGTCGTCGTCGCTGAAGCCGAACAACGTGCGCACCGGCGGGGCGCCGGCGAGGTCGAGCAGCTGGGTCGCCGTTACCCGGTTGGCGGCGAGTTCGAGCAGCTGACTCGACAGGCTGAGCAGCGGGTTGGTCTGCCGCAGTGATCGGTCGGCCACGCGGACCCGTAACCGGGCCGCGGGGTGACCGCCGGGCTCGTCGAGCATTCCGAAACTTGCCGCCACGAGTGGGGCGAAGGTCTCGACGTCCGGGCACATGATCACGATGTCGCGCGGCTCGAGACCGGGGTCGCGCGCCAACAATCCCAGCACGGCCTCGCGCACAACCTCGACCTGCCTCGGCGGCCCGTGGCAGGCGTGGACGGCGAGGCTGCGGTCGTCGTCCGCCACTGGCGTCGGTGTCGCCGGGACAAGATCGTTCGCGAGTTCGTGCTGCAGGCGGCCCAGGAGTGTGTCGCGGTGTTGAGCGATGGGGTGATGGTGGTCGATCGCACCGGCCGGCAGCAGCTGCTGCAGTTCGCGGATATCGCGCGACAAGGACGCGAGCAGCGGGTTGGCGACCCAATCAATGGCCTGGGCCTCGCGTCGACGGCTGGGCTGGGCTCCCGCTGCCTGCACCGCATCCCACAACACCGGCGAGGGATGGTTCAGCCAGAGATGGATGTCTCGGTGCTCCGCTAGCGCGGTCAGGACCGCGATGCGTGCGGACGCGATACGGGTCGTGCCGAAGATCGAGAACTGCGGCGGCAAGTCGGCGCGCTCCGGGTGCGCGCGAAGCGCGGCGCAGGCGGAGTCGAGCAGTTCGGCCGGGGACGGTCCGAGCTCAGCCCGAAGTAGCCGCCAGAGTTCGGCCTGCCACTTGAGGTCGTCCGGCAGCGGTGTGCCGTCGCCTTGCTCATCGCCGTTCTCGTGCCAAGCGGTGAGCATGACCGGCCGGGCGCGGGCGTACGACTCGAAGAGCCGGGCCAGCTTGCTGCCAACCGCGAACCGCCGACCCCTATCCGTGCCGCCCGGATTCACGCCAAGGTGGACAGCCAGCACGCCGCCCCACACGGCAGACGGGGCGTACTCGTCGATGATCTTCATCAACGGCCAGACGGCCCGCTCGGCCGACCACGCGTCGACACGCGCGGCGTAACCCCCCTCGGCCGCCGCGACCGCGTCGTCGAGCAGCCGGGTCGAGGACGGGAAGAGGACGTTCGCGCACACGCCGTCGCCGTTGCCTGCGCCCAATCGGTGGCTGAGCTGCTGCGCCAGCCAGCGTTCGACTCCCATGCTCGGCACGGCCACCAGTTCGGCCGCGAACGGATCGCCGGAGGTGGCGCCGAGAATCTCGCCGAGCGCCTCGACGAGAGGAGCCGCTCGCTCGCAACGGTGGATCAACAGCAACGAACGGCCCACACACTCACGGTCGTGATCCTCCACCCGAGCCGCATCGCGGCCAAGTCGGCGAAACGCGCGACCAGGTCGGCAGCCGGAGCACGACAGCGGCATCGATCGGGCTGATCGACTCGGGTCAGGCGCTGGCCCGCGTTCGCGCCAACCGTTGGCGACTGGCTACCAGCTCAGGGCTCGACGACGCTGGGCCGGCCGGCTGGGCGTTCGAGCACCGTCCGGTCGGTTGGCCGGAAGCCGAAACTCGCATAGAGGAAGGTCGCGTCGCCGGTGTGCAGCAGCCAGCGATAATTGGCGCCGGGCCCGTCGTCGATCATCTTGTGCACGATTCGCCGGCCCAGGCCGCTGCGGCGATGGTGCTTCAGCACGAATACGTCGGCAAGGTAGGCGAACGCGACACCATCGGACACGGCGCGCGCGAACCCGACCTGGGAGCCGTCCTCGGCGTAGGCGCCGACGACCCGCCACGCACCATGGACCTGTTCGTCGATGTCGGCCCGGCTGCGCCCGCGCCCCCAGTACGCCTCGCCGTGCAGGTAGGACCACACGACGTCCATGTCGATGCGTCCCGGGTCTGCGTCCACCTCGTATTCGGCCATGATGCCCAGCGTGCCAGGCAGATGGCGCGCTTGTCAGCCCGAGGTGACGAATCGTCGATACCTGTCCGTCCCGGTCATGCGGCGCGCTGCGCGGCGAGATGGGGCGGGACGAACCGGTACCCGGCGCCGCGCACGGTCTCGAGGGCGGCACCTGCGGAGCCCAGCTTGTGCCGAAGGCGGCAGATGAAGATGTCGACAGCCCGATTGGCGTTCGACGTGCTCGTCCACCCGTGGGCCCGGATGACCGGCCTGGTCAGGGTGACCTCGGGATTGCTGAAGAACAGGTGCAGCACGCGGTACTCGGTCTGCGTCAAGGCGATGACGCGTCCTGGCACCGTCAGGGTAAAGGCCTCGCCGTCGAGCGTCACGTCGTCGAATCGTTGCATCAGGCTGCCGGCGGCGCGGCGATGTCGCCGCTCGAGGGCCCACAGCAGCCGCCTCTCCCACTCGAGCACGGTCGTCGTCGTGACGACGACATCGTCGACACACCACTCGACGCCCAGACCGCCCAGTTGCTGCGGAGCCAGAGCGACAACGACCGGCGCGTGCAGACGTATCCGGGCCAGCCCGCGGCAGTACTCCTGCCCGGCCTGTGAGTCCTGGACGGCGTCGACGAGGACGGCCGCATCGCTCACGAGCCCGGCCAGGGCAGTGGGCGATCGGCGCCACGCCTGCACCGTGTGACCGCGTGATTGCAAGGCCTCGACCTGGCTCGGCGGTGACGATCGGGCAAGGGCGGGGACGACGTGGATCAGATGCATGGCGAGATCTCCTCCGGGCGGGCGCAGAATGGTCGCGAGGCTCTGCGTCATCGACAGGAAGACATGGCCAGCAGCATAACCTACCTTCCCTATTTAACTAATAGGGAATACCTGGTCGCGCAACGATCAGGCGTAACGACCCGAGGAAGACCGGTTCGTGGCGCAGGTGGCCGTAGCGGCGATCCCATGCGCCGCTGTCCAGGTCGGCGCGCAATGCCCCCACGGCGCGGGCGGTGGCGGCGGCATCGATGAACCCCCAGGCCGACTGCGACCGCCGAACCCGCGGGTCGAGGAAACGCTCGGGTCGGGCGTAGAAGGCCTCGGTGAAACCGTCCACGCAGTCGATCGGTATCGGAACCGACACCGCCTCGCACACGCCGCCGACGATGTCGCACACCTGCGCGATCGGCGGGTAGCGGCGACGCTCGGCCTCGATCAACTCCGGGACGTAGTCGGCCAACCAGAACCGGTCGAGCGCATCGCCGTCGAAGGTCAGAATGACCACCGGACCGCGCGCGACGCGGCGCAACTCCCGTAACCCGGCGACGGTATCGCTCCACTGATGGATGGTCACCGTGGCCATCGCAGCATCGAACGAGTCGTCGGGGAACGGCAGCGACTCCGCGGTGGCGTCGATCGCCGCGACCCGATCGGCGGGGCGTTGCGCCCGCATGGACGCCGACGGCTCGACCGCGACGACGTCACGGTCACCCGGTTCGTAGGACCCGGCCCCCGCGCCGACGTTGATCACGGTTCGCGCATCGCCGAGACCCCTGAGGACGAGCGCGGCGATGCGCGGATCGGCCCGTCTGACCTGCGCGTAGCCGTCGCCGCCGACCTCGTAGTCGTAGTCGCCGGCCGGCCGATCCCGCGTCACCGCGTCGACCCTATCCGGACGCCCACCCCGACCGCCGCCGATGCGTGGACGGCCTGGCACGCTGAACGCGTGACACCCAGCCTCACGCCCGACTACTTCACCCAGCTCTATGCGGGCAGCGACGACCCGTGGAAGATCTCCACCGGTTGGTACGAGCAACGCAAGCGCGCCGTGGTGTTGGCCAGCCTGCCCCGCGACCATTACGCGGTCGGCTTCGAGCCCGCCTGCAGCAACGGCGAGTTGACCGCGCACCTTGCCGCGCGCTGCGACCGGCTCGTCGCCTGGGACATCGCCGACTCCGCCATCGCGCGGGCCCGAACCCGTACCGCGCACCTGCCCGGGGTCGAGATTCGCAAGGCGGCGCTACCCGACCAGTGGCCGACCGAACACGCCGATCTGATCGTGCTCTCGGAAGTTGGCTACTACCTCGATGTCGCGGACCTCGGGCGCACCATTGACCAGGCCGTCGACCGGCTGGCCGCTGGCGGCACCCTGCTGGCCGTGCATTGGCGACACCCCGCGCCGGATTACCCGCTCAGTGGCGACGAAGTCCATCAGCGCATCGCCACCCACGAGAAACTGCGGCGACTGGGTGGTTATCAGGACGTGGACGTGAATCTCGACATCTGGACCCACGGACCCGCGCCGTCGGTAGCCCAGCAGTCCGGCGTGGTCTGACCGGCGTCACCCAGATCGAGGAGTTCCTCGTAGAAGCCGCCGATCTGACGTTCACGGTCGACGAGGTGCACCTCGAGAATCCAATGACAGATCCGGCCGCTGCGGTCGGTGCGCCGCATCGGCTTGTCAGAGCCGGGAGTGATGTAGTACTCGATCTTGTCCCCGGCGATCTTCTCGTGCGGGAACTGCCCGACCAGGTGACCGGCGATCTCGCCCCCGAACTCCCAGCCGGCCTGTTCGGCGAGTTGGGTCACGTGAGCGAACAGTTCTTCGCCGGTGACGTCCGGATGGATCTCGAAGAATGCCCGGCCCGCGGCCCAGACAACCGGCAGCGCGTCGCGCAGCGCCACCTTGACCGGGTCGTCGCCGAGGACGTACGTACGGCCGAAATCGGCTTCCCACTCCTCGAAGATCGGCCCGAAGTCGCAGAACACGATGTCGTCGGCATTGATCGCACGGTCCGGCGGATTGTCGTGATAAGGGTGCAGCGTGTTCGGCCCAGCGCGCACGATCCGCTTGTGCCAATGCCGGCTGACGCCGAACAGCTCCGCCGCCAGGTCGCGGATCGCATCGCTGGCCTGGACCTCGGTGACCCCGACGGCGAGCAAGCCGCGCTCGGCCACCGCGGCGAAGAGTTCCTCGGCCTTGGCTTGGGCGTCCAGCAGTTTCGCGGCCCGCACGTCCTCGTCTTCGATCAGCTCGCTCACCCGAGCAAAGTAGCAATCGCCGCGCTCGAATATCGACTGTGGACATGGCGCGCAACATCAAGAGCGCCGGTTGCCGTACCGTCGCGCCGACCCGACCGTCCGGCCCGCGACTTTCTCGAATGGCATATAGACGAAGCCTTTTCTAGCGGGTCTGAACCGCGCTCGAGCGTTGGCGACACCATGGTCGTCTGCCTCGGCACGTTAGCCGGTAAGTCATCACGGAAACAGGGCTTGGCTGAGGAGCATCCATAAAGATCAAAGACGCAGCGACCGGGTCCTGGGTTGCGTTGCGCTTCCGGCTCTCTTTCCCGTGGGATGCGGATTCTCGAGACTTCTCAGAAAGTCATACAGCATAGGCGATTTTGGGTGCAAAATCGTCAGATCCCGTTCCTAGAATTCGGGGTATGGATCGGGATCTGAACGCTCTTCTTGCGGTCGATCCCGCCGTGTTGTCTCATGACCAGTTGCTGGATCATCTGGCGGCGATCGAGCGGGGTAAGGCCGCATTGGACGCGGCCGCGCAGCCGACCCTGCATCTGCTGGCGGTGGAGGACTGCTACGACGGGATCCGCCGTGAACTCGAGCGCGAGTGGGTGCGCGAGGAGGTCGCCTGCGTGCTGCGCCTGGCCCCGGTCACCGCCCACAGCCGCCTGGCCGACGCGAGCACTTTGGTGACCCGGCTGCCCGACACGCTCGCGCTGGTGGCGGACGGGTCGATCAGCATGCTGCACGCCCGAGCGCTCACCGACGCGGTCGCCGACTTCGATTCCGACACGACCCAGCGAATCGAGGCCCGCGTGCTGGCCAAGGCCGGCACGCAGACGGTGGGCGAGTTCCGGCAGGCGGTGAAAAAGGCGGTCATCGCGGCCGACCCGCGCCAAGCCGAGCAGAAACACCGGCATGCGGTCGCTGAGCGGCAGGTGCGGATGTGGGCCGAGGACGATGGCATGGCCAGCGTCAAGCTCTACACCAGCGCCGATGAGGCGCAGCGGCTCTGGACCGCGGTCGACGCCCACGCCTGCGCGTTGAAGGACTCGGATGATGTGCGGACGGCGGACCAGAAGCGGGCCGACGTGCTGGCCGACCTCGCCGCCCTCGCCCTGCACAACGCCCCGGTGAAGTGGCAGGGCCGCAAACCCGCCGTCCAGGTCGCCGTCGCCCTGTCGACGTTGCTCGGGCTGGACGAGCAGCCGGGTGACCTCGCCGGCTACGGCCCGATTCCGGCGGGGATGGCCCGTCGCATGGCCGCCGACTCGTCGGGCACCTGGACCCGGCTCATTACCGACCCCCGCGGCCGCTTGTTGGACTACGAGCAGACGACCTACCGCGCGCCGGCCCCGCTGCGCGAACACGTCCTGGCCGAGGCGCGGACGTGCACCTTCCCCGGGTGCCGACGCCCGCCGCGGAAGAACGACCTCGACCACATCCTCGAATGGGACTACGGCGGGCATACCAGCGCCAAGAACCAACACCCACCCTGCGAACGCCACCACCTCATCCGCCACGACGGCCGCTGGACCATCCGCCGCCACGACGACGGCACCATCACCTGGACGACACCGACAGGCCGAGCGTTCGACCGCCCCCCGTACCAACACCCCGTCGACACCACGAGCGCGACGCAACCCGACAAGGATGCCGACCCAGAACCACCCCCGTTCTGACCCAGTTCCGTGTCTAGTGGCTGCTGATACGGCGGGTTGAATGAGGAAAGTGC
>CAXTHY010000036.1:0-9424 GCA_964244175.1 uncultured Jatrophihabitans sp.
TGACGACGCCGACAACGATCATCGTCCCTTCCAACAGGCGAGAGGTCACAAAAGCAAGCGCGGCCGACTGGTTCTGCCGTTTGGCGATCGGGTACAGCGCGAGAGCGGTGCCTACCCCGGCCAGGGCCAGGATCACTTCCAGGACGGCACCCAGACGCACCCCGGCGTCGGAGCCAGTGCCGGTGATGTAGCCGAGCTTCTTCACCGGGCCGTATAGGCCAAGGGTCGGGAACGAGGTGATGAAGGTCAGCAGGTAACACGCGCCGGCGACCATCGCGGCCTTCCGCGTGAAGGTCATCGGGGCGCGTTTCGCAACTGGGGCTTGCAGGGTGGTGGTCATGTCAGGCTCCTTGGTGGTTGTTGGGGCTCTCGGGATCTATGCGGGTGACGGACACGAGCGGCAGCCCGATGTCGCGCACCTTCTGAAGCAGGCCGTGCAGGGCGGCTTGGTCGATGACCGGGCCACGGATGGCGGTGGTTCCGTCGCGGTTGCGGGTAAGGGCCAGCCCGTCGAACCAGGCCGCCCAACGGGCGTCAAGGTGCCCCTTGAGCCGGATTTCGTAGAGGCCGGCGTCGTTCCACCGGCCGGTCCGTGCGTCTGTTGAGCTCATAGTCGGACCGTAGAAGCGAATGTGGTGACCGGGCATCACCACAAGTGGTGACTGATGTGGTGACTTTTGGCGCCGGCAGGCCGTGGAGCTGTCACACTCGCTACGACGTCCGTGCCGACAAGTCAGTCAGTCTGGGTCCACACGGCTTTGAGGACGCATTGACCGACGTTTCGCTTCCACCCGCTCCAGCGGCGGTTCTGCCTGAGGTGGCTGCGCTCGAACGGGTCGGTTGGCGGTTCATCTCGCTCTACACGCTGGCCTATATGAGTACGTGCCTGGTGTTCATCGCGCCTGCTTTGGTGACCTTGGCGTTGAAGGTCAACTCCATCGAGGGAATCGACAAGGCGCCGGACAGCCTGGCACTGGTCACCGGGATCGGCGCCTTGGTGGCGATGTTCGGAAATCCGATCTTCGGACGGATCAGCGACCGCACCTCCTCGCGGCTCGGCATGCGCCGGCCGTGGATGGTCATCGGCCTGGTGCTCGGTTCGGTCGGAATCCTGATCGTCGCGCTCGCACCGAACATCGCGGTTGTCCTACTCGGATGGTGCATCGCTCAGCTGTTCTTCAACGCCTTGCTTGCCGTCCAGGTGGCCGTGCTGCCCGATCAGGTCCCGCCGGCGCAGCGCGGCCTCGTCTCCGGCGTACTCGGGGTGTGCCTCCCCATCGCGTCGGTGAGCGGCACCTACGTGGTCCAGCTGTTCAGCGGCAACCAACTCGCCATGTTCATGGCCCCATGTGCGATTGGCGGTTTCTTCATCTTGCTGTTCGCGGTGACGTTGAAAGACCGGCAACTCGCCAAAGGGGCCAAGCCGCGCTGGTCGCTGCGGGAACTGGCGGCCACGTTCTACTTCAACCCCCGGCAGAGCCCAGACTTCGCCTGGGCCTTCGCCGGCCGATTCCTGTTCGTCTTGGCCTACGCGTTCCTCACGACCTACCAGGCCTACTACCTATTGGAGAACATCGGCAGCCCAAAGGGCGACGTGCCGGACCAGATATTCCTCGGCACCCTCGTCCAGGCCGTCGTCATGGTCGCCGCGTCGCTCGTCGCCGGCCGGCTATCTGACCGGACAGGCCGGCGAAAGATCTTCGTGCTGACGGCGTCGGTCGTGTACGGACTGGCGATGTTCGCTATCGCGCTCGCCAGTACTTTCAACGGCGTTCTCGTCGGCATGGCCATCGGCGGCCTCGGTTTCGGCGTATACATGGCCGTCGACCTCGCGCTCGTCGCCGACGTGCTGCCCGACAAGGACAACGCGGCCAAGGACCTTGGCGTGTTCAACATCGCCGGCGCGCTCCCATTCTCCGTCGCACCGGCCCTCGCGCCGGCCATCTTGGCCATAGGTCACGGCAACTACGGGGTGCTGTACGCGGTCGCGGGCGTCTGCGCCATCATCGGCGCAACCGCGATCCTGCCGGTGAAGTCAATTCGATAAGGCGGACCGCGTCAGCGGCCACGGTGCCTCAAGAGATCCAGCTCCTCGGCTCGGCGAACCGCTTCCCGGCGGCTGTTCACCGTCAGCTTCGCGTAGATGCTCTTGGTGTGAGTTCGCACGGTGTTCAGCGATACGACAAGCTCACGGGCAATCTGCGGCCCGGACAGATCACTGCCAAGCAACCGAAGCACCTCGAGTTCTCGTTCACTTAACGGCTCGACTAAGACTTGCTTCTGCGATGGGATACGGACAGTCTCGCCGAGCGCGGTCAAGAGTCGTCGCACATAGCTCGCCGCACCGTCGTGGGTCGCTGGCAGCAGGGCCGCCATGGGAGAACCCTCGTCAACAAAGATCCGCACGTAGCCTTCAGGCTCGGCGAGCGTCAGAGCGCGTTCCAGCGGGACCAACCCCGCCGACGTGTTGCCCCGCAGTTGCTGCGATACCGCCAGCAACACCAGGATCTCGATGACGCTTCCGATCCGGTCGCCGTCTTCCGCGGCGGCGAGCAAGCGGGTCAGCAGATCGGTTGCCTGGTGGATCACCCGTTCGGCGGGGTGGCCCGTGTACTCGGCCAATAGGATCCTGGCGAGCGTGATGTGTTCGAACTCGCGTGGGTAGCTGAGATCATCGTCAACGGACAAGCCTTGCTCACGCACCCAGGCGAGCGCCCGGGTTAGATCGCCCTGCCGAGCTTGCAGTTGTGCCTTCATCGCCGGGACGGGCCGCACGTTCGGAAAGAAGTCACCGACATAGAGGCGCTCGGCATCATCAAGCAAGTCCAGCGCGGCGCCCAGATCGCCTTCCGCCTCACGTACACGCGCCATGGCAACGCGCGAGCGATACGGGCTTTGCGGTAGCCCCATGTGCTCGCCCAACTCCTGACTCTTGACCAGGTACTGGGCCGCGGTCGGCAGTTCGTCGCGCTCGCGGTGGATCTGGCTCATTCCCACGTACATGTCGGCCGTGCCCCGGAGCACCGGGCCAGGATGCGCGGAGGCCAGCTGCAGGGTTTGCTCGTAGGTGCGCATCGCGTCGCGGGGCCGACCTTGCGTCATCCGAATATCGGCCAGGGCGACCGCGCAACCGAAGGTGTCGGCGATGTGTCCGGCTTGCCGCAAGCTCGCCAGGCAATCGGCGTACGAGCGATAGCCGGCATCGAGGTCGCCGGTCGCCCACGCGGCGAGCCCCAGCAATCCGGCGGCCGCACCTCGTCCTAGGTGGTCGCCGTCGACGACAAGCTCGAGAGACCGCTGGGCGTAGCTCGTCGTGGCGGCGACGTCCCCGCGGACTAGGGCGAGTGCCGCCCGGTAGACCGCGATCAACGCGGGTAGTCGGCGAAACGCCTCTTCGTCCACGACCACCATCTGACCTGGTGGCGCATCCGGCCCGTCGAACCACCGCTCAGCGTCGGCCAGCCGCTCCGCGACACCGTCGAGGTCACCGACGGTCAACATGGAGCCGGCATAGAAGACGGCCAGGACGGGCCGGGTTCGAATCAGCTCGTCGGGCAGTCGCTCGAGCCAACC
The DNA here is from genome assembly GCA_964244175.1 of uncultured Jatrophihabitans sp. Taxonomy (GTDB): domain Bacteria; phylum Actinomycetota; class Actinomycetes; order Mycobacteriales; family Jatrophihabitantaceae; genus Jatrophihabitans. The sequence goes on from CAXTHY010000036.1 coordinate 3,574, forward strand.
GCGGGCGGTGGTCTCTTGACGGTCTCGGCGTGCGGCCGGGATGGCCAGCTCGATCAGATCCGCCGCCCGCCCGTAGTCATCGCCGGCCAGCGCGTGGCTGATAGCCGCGGACGGCTCGCCGTTGCGCTCGTACCACTCGCTCGCCCGCCAATGAAGGTTTGGGACTTCGTCGGGCCGCTCATCGACGAGGCGTGCTTGCAGCACATCGGCGAAGAGATGGTGGTAGCGATACCACCGCCGCTGATCGTCGAGCGGAACCAGGAAGAGGTTGCCCCGATCCAGCGATTCCAACATCGCCTTGCCGCCGGCCTGGCCGGTAACGGCATCACACAGAGCACCGCTCAACCGGCCCAGGATGGAGGTCTGCAGCAGGAAGGCTTGGACCAAGCTGGACTGACGTTGCACGACCTCCTCGACGAGGTAGTCGACTACGTAGCGATCGTCGCCCGCGAAACCGGCAATGAAGCCGGCGACATCGTCGCGTCCTTGCATCGACAGCGCGGCCAGCTGGAGTGCCGCAATCCATCCCTCGGTGCGCCCCTCGAGGGCAGCCATGTCCGGTGCGGTCAGATGTAGGCCCATGACCCCGTTGAAGTACGCCGCGGCTTCATTGGCCGTGAAGCGTAGGTCGGCAGCACGAGTCTCGACCAACTCCCCGCGCGCTCGCAGCCGGGCGAGCGGCAACGCCGGATCAGCGCGGGTGACGATCACCAGATGCAGCCGCTGTGGCAAATGGTCGAGCAGAAAGGCCATCCCCTCGTGCACCTCGGGCGCCTCGATGACGTGGTAGTCGTCGAGTACCAGGATGATCTCGCCGTCGACGGTGTCGACGTCGTTGACCAGGGTGGTCAGTGTCGTTTGGATAGGTGGCGGCCGCGACGCGTCCAGCGATGCGAGTGCGCTCATGCCAACTTCGGGAGCAGCAGTTCGCAGCGCGGCAATCACGTAGGTCCAGTACGTCTGCGAATGGTTGTCATCACGATCGAGTGAAAGCCACGCAAGGGACGTTCCCGCGGAAGGTCGGGCCGTCAGCCACTCGGCGAGCAGTGTCGTCTTGCCGAAGCCCGCCGGCGCAGAAATGAGCGTCAGCTTCGACGCGATCCCGCGGTCCAGGCGCTCACCGAGTCGTGGACGCGGCACTAGGCCGCGGGGTGATCGCGGTCTGTAGAACTTCGTCTCGAGCAGAGGGGTACTGACGACCGTCTCCTATTTGTGTTGCTAGCCAGTGTCCTCCCTCCGGGGATTGGCCTTCGATCACCGGTCCGCCGCGGCGCCCACTGGGCTCGGCATCCCGAGTGATCTCGAAGTCGCGCAGCACGATGGAAAGGCATGTTCGTTCTCGACAGGTTGGTCGTGCGCGCATAGATCTGGCTGAGGTATCGGATGGTGCTTAGGTCGGCGTCATGGCGGTCGCTTCGAGGCGGCTGCATGCAACGGTCGTGCAACACCAGGACCGCAATCAACCGTCGCAACCAACGTGGACAACCAGGGAGGAAAGCGTTGACACGGTAGGGGTCACTGGTTCAATCCCAGTATCGCCCACCAATGAACCCCCCGGATTCCGAGGGTTCAGTTGTTTCTGGATGTTGTTCGGGCCTCACTGGGCCACGCCAGCGTTGGTTGGCGTTGGAAACGTCGAGTTCGCGCGTAGCCCCGATGTGGCCCGACGGGCAGCCGTCGCTGGGATCTCGCAGCATCCCGGCCGGATCCGTCGCGTCGATGCATTGGTTGGCGTTGGATCCGGTGAGTAGGCCGACGCCCGGACGCGAGTGAGCCCTACTGCGTTTGTGTTTGGATCATCGGCTCACGCCGCGAGCTTCGACAGGGCCTTTCGGGCGGGAGGCGCCGCGTTGGCACTGTTCACTGTGGTGCAAGACCTAACAGTGCCGAGTGACTGAACGAGGCGATGCGACCGCAGCGGTGGAGCTAAATTGCGACACCTCGCGTGGCAATCAGCTGGCCGCGGGTCCGAGTAGGACGGAACGTCGGCAAGTCCCGATCCGAGGCGGCTCGGATACTTGGTGGAGACGAAAAGACCTTGAGTGGGAGGATCGCGGCGTGTCCAGCGAGCCAGTCGGCGTCGAGTCGGCGCGGGCGCTGCTCGTGGGCCGGGAGTCTTGGCTGTGTGCTTCGTGCGTGACTACGTTGAGCTGCACTTTGACGGGCCGATTCTGCGGCGATCAGTAGCCCGGACGGGATGTTCGGCTGTGGTGGGTGGCGATTCCCGGACGGCAACGCAGCCGGGGCCATGCTCGGCTACATCGGAACCGTCGTCGTCGATGGGTTCCGGTTCGTCGAGAATGAGTTCTTGTCGGTCGACTCGGGTGAGCACAGCTTCGTCGTTCCGCTTGATGATTCGTCACGTCGTGGCCCGGAGGCGGTCAGCATCGTCGGTGTCGATGCCGACGGGCGAACCGGCGCGATGTCCATGTGGGTTTGGTAGCCAGGGTGGCCGCGTTCGACAAAGGCGCTGAGTTGTCCCAGGAGCTCGACTTTCGCCTGATGCACAGCACGTTCGTCACCATGTTCTGGGACGAGCGGATCTTGGCGGAAGCGCTCGAATGGCTCACCGCGCGCGGCTACCAGGTGATCGACTGAATGTCGGCGGTTGCGAGAGACGACGTCGCTGCTTGACCGCTGTGGCGAGGCGCTCGACTTCCCGGACTACTTCGGTCGGAACATGGACGCGCTCAACGACTGCATGCGCGATGTCGTCGCCGGCGACTACGGGGCAGACCTGAACGCCACAGGCTTCGTGATGGTTCTGCGCCGCTACGACGTGTTCGCAGCCTTCGAACCTCGAGCCGCGCACGCGGTACTGGACATCTTCGCGGACCAGGCCCGCAACGGTGCTCTCGTCGGGCACCGAATGATGTTCCTCGTGCAGTCCGACGATCCGTATCTGAATTCCCGCCGGTCGGAGCGACTCCGGTGATGTGGAATGACGCCGAGCGGCTTGACGCCAAGCGGGGACCGGCAGGCTCGTCCCAGTGACGCCCGAGCCTGATTCGCTGACCGAGCTTTGGGCAAGGCGTTGGCCACGCTGCCGGCCGATCGGCCACGAGCTCCGCCACAGTGCGTACGACCGATGGATCCGATTTCACAGCCTGCCCGAATCGAAGCGATACGCCGAAAGCGCAGGCGAGTACGCAGAGCTCCTCGCCCGGCACCAAGTCGTGCTTCGCGAACTTCAAGCCGTTTCCGGGTGTACTGGGAGCGACGACCTCACCGTCATCACGGCCGCCTGGTCCGACACCGTCGATCGCATCGAACGCGATCCCGACCTCGTTCTCGCGATACCCGCGCCTAAACCGTGGATAAGCGTCCTACGCGAGCGCGAAGACGACGGACGCGAGTTCTGGACGCACCTATTCATCAGCCGCGCGGCCCGCGGCTCGGACGAACTCGATCGGCTACTTCGGCTCGTCGCCGGCGACGGCACCGCGGCCGTGATCATCAGTGATGCTGAGCTGAACTGGCTCTACCATCCCTACGACGGCGGCGGCGATGTCATTGCCGCATCGCCTGAGCACCGCGATGGACTTCGCAAAGCACACGCGGAGTGGCTGCCAGATAACCCGCTCGGACTTTGACAGCTCGCCTCAGCCGAAGATCGGGCAATGGCCCCCGCGGGATCCCTGCGCGTATTCCGCCGTTCCGAACAGTTGTCAGATCCCAACTATAGCATCAACGCTATGGCGTGGGGTACCGTGGAGTTGGAGCCTGAGGTCCGGGACTGGCTGGAGCAGCTGACGACTGCGCGGGTTCGCTACGGCGGCGTTCTAGAGGCGATCTGTTGGCCGATGAGGGGCCGTTGCTGGGGGAGCCGTACACGCGACAGTTGGACGGCAAGTTGCGCGAGCTGCGGTTCCACCTCGATCGCCAGTCGGTTCGGGTCACGTACTGGATCGCGTCGGGGCGACGGGTCGTGTTGTTGACGGTGTTGCGAAGACGCGGATGCGGGAGACGCGCGAGGTGGAGCGAGCCAAGCGGGCGCTGGCGGCCTGTATCGCGGCGGAGCACACGGTGGAGGAGGACGAGCGATGAGTGAGCGCACGAGTTGGAGCGAGGTCCGCGACCGACGGATGGCCGAGCCTGGGGCAGCGGAGGCGTATCACGCCGCGAAGCTCGCTTTCGATCTTGGTCGGTCTGTTCGCGGGCTGCGCGAGGAGCGTGGTTGGAGCCAGTCGCAGTTGGCGACTGCCGCGGGAATGACGCAGTCCGCGGTGGCCCGTTTCGAGGCCGGCGGCACGATCCCGAGCCTGCCGGTGCTTGACCGCTTGGCCATCGCGCTGGACGCTGAGTTGAGCGTCAGCGTGACTCCACGACCGGTCGTGGCGTGATCTTGTTTGGGCCACATGCGGGCCACGCCGGATCCGTGGCCAACTCGTCAAGGCCAACGCAACCAACGACGGGAGCGCGGGAGCTGAACATCTCAGCCTGCGGCGCCACTAGGTCCGGTCGGTCTTCGGGTTGGGGTCGGCGGGGAGTTTGACGACGTCGAGCCAGAACCCCTGGATCTGGCGGAGGGCGGCGAAGAATCCGTCGAACGCGACGGGTTTGGTGACGTATGCGTTGGCGTGGAGGTCGTAGGAGCGGTGGATGTCGACTTCGGCGGTGGAGCTGGTAAGCACGATGACGGGGATGCGGGCGAGCTCGGGGTCGCTCTTGAGTTCGGCGAGTACTTCGCTGCCGTTCTTCTTGGGCAGGTTGAGGTCGAGCAGGATCAGGTCGGGTCGGGGAGCGTCAGCGAACTCGCCCTGCTGGTGAACGTAGTTGAGTGCTTCTTCGCCGTCGCGAGCGACGGCGAGGGTGTTGGTGACGCGGGCTTCGATGAGGGCTTCGCGGGTCAGGTTGATGTCGCCGGGGCTGTCTTCGACGAGCAGAATGTGAACGGAGCGGGGGATGCTGATCAGGGCTCCCTTTGTGGTTTAGGGGTGGCGACAGAGGCGGGTAGTTCGATGCAGAACCGGCTGCCGCCTTCGGGTGCGGCCTCGACCCAGATGCGGCCGCGGTGGAGTTCAATGATCTTGCGGCAGATCGCCAGTCCGATGCCGGTGCCGGGGTAGTCCTCTTGGCGGTGCAGTCGTTGGAACAGGCCGAAGACGCGATCGGCGTGTTCGGTGGGTATGCCGATGCCGTTGTCGGTGACGGTGACCAGCCGGGTATCCCCGGCACGGGAGGCTTCGATCCGGATCTGGCTGGCGACCCCGGGCCGCACGAACCGGGCGGCGTTGGCGAGCAGGTTGGAGAAGACCCGTTCGAGTTCGGACGCTGACCCGAGTACGACCGGAAGGTCACCGACCTCGATGTCAGGCGATGGGGTTTCTTCGTCGTCGCCGAACGTCGTTTTCCGCGCCCGCGCTACGACGTCGTTGAGGTCGACCGGGCGGTGCTTGTCTTGGGTGCGCCCGTAGCGGGAGTAGTCGAGCATGTCATCGATGAGTTGCCTCATCCGGGTGCAGCCGTCGACGGCGAAGCCGATCCAGCGTCCGGCGTCGTCGTCGAGCTGTCCGCGGTAGCGGCGCGCGAGCAGATCGACGTGTCCAGCGATTACCCGCAACGGCTCGGAGAGGTCGTGGGAGGCGACGTAGGCGAATTGGGTGAGCTCGCGGTTGGAGCGTTCGAGCTCGGATCGGATTTCTTTGATGTCGGTGATGTCGAGGATCTGGATGATCGAGCAGGGCCGGCCATCGACGGTGACCGGCACACCGGTGGCGTCGGCGGCGGGTGTGGACTCCACGCTGACCCAGCGCAGGGTGCCATCGGGGAGGGTCCATTGTTGCTCTCCGTCGACCGGGGCGGCATCGTCTTTGCTCGCGTCCGGGCGGGAGAGCTGGGGGAACGGTCG
>CAXTHY010000036.1:9434-12284 GCA_964244175.1 uncultured Jatrophihabitans sp.
CTGCCGCAGGGGAAAGGCCGGCCGTTCAGACTGTCGGCGGGGTGCTGCACGAGTTGGGCGAGAGCGTGGTTGGCCCACCGGATCACGCCGTGGTCGTCGGTCAGCGCCATCGCGACGGGGGCGGCGTCGAGGACGTTGGTCGATAGTGCTGCGGCCGCTGAGGGGGCGGTGCGGGGTGCGCCCGTATCGGTGGCCTCGCGTATCGAGGTGGGGCTGGACGCGGTCACAGTATCGCGTCCAGTTCGGCGATGAGCCGTTCGGGGGGTAGCCATTTGTCCAGACAGACAGCGGCGCCGGCGGTGCGGGCTTGCGCGGCGGAGCCTTGGGAGATGAAGCCGGACCATACGGCGACTTCGGCCCCGGGTGCGGCCGCGAGGAGTTCGGGGATCGCTTCCAGGCCGGTTCGGCCGGGCATGGCCAGGTCCAAGATGATGAGGTCGGGTCGGTGGTGTCTGGCTTGCTGGATCGCGTCCTCGGCACAATCGGCCTCCGCGACGACGAGGTAGCGGCCGGTGTCCTCGAGCGCGATGCGGGTCAGGCTGCGCTGCCCGGCTGAGTCATCGACGAGGAGCGCCCGGTGCTGATCGACCCGCGCTACCTCACCGGCGCTCGGCGTGGCCGCCGGTCGCGTCGAGGCGTCGGTGAATCGGTCTAGCTCGACGAATTCCTCACCGTGCAGGACGGCGCCGGCCTCGATGAGGGCCGTGATTTGGTCGGCCGGGACGGGCTTGGACCAGTAGAAGCCCTGGATGAGGTCGCAGCCGAGCTCACGCAGGACCTGCATCTGGCTCGCGGTTTCGACGCCTTCAGCGACGGTGGTCAGATTTAGCGCGTGGGCGAGTTGGACGATGAAGCCGACGATGTCACGGTTCTGCTGGTCGGTGTCGATGCCGGCGACGAAGAGCCGGTCGAGTTTGAGACTGGTGAGAGGGAAGCGGCGTAGATACATCAGGGAGGAATACCCGGTGCCGAAGTCGTCGACGGCGACCCGGATCCCTTTCTTGCGGAGCTGACTCAGCGCGGCGGCCGCGGCGGTGGGGTCGTCCATCAGTACGGTCTCGGTGATCTCCAGGCACAGCGCGTCCGGGTCGAGTTTCGCTGCACTGAGGTTGCGTTCGATCTCGGCGACGATGTTGGTCCGCACCAGCTGATGGCTGGAGAAGTTGACCGACACCGTCAGGGACGGCATCGTGACCCGCCACTGAGCGGCGTCGGTGCATGCTTGCTGCAGGACAAGCTGCCCGATGTCGTGGATCAGGCCCGTCTCTTCGGCAACCTCGATGATCTGGGCTGGCGATATCGGTCCCCGGTCGGGGTGGTTCCACCGGATCAGCGCTTCCAGGCTCGTGAGGTGACCGTCGACGGTGACGATGGGCTGATACGCCACGTGGATCTGGTGGCGTGCGATCGCGACGCGCAGATCCTCGGCGAACGCGGCAGCGTCGCGGGCACGCTGCCGCATGGCCTCGTCGAAGACTTCGACCCGGTCGCCGCCGCGATGGTGGGCTCGTTGCAGTGCTTGGGCGGATTCGTCGAGAAGTTGCGTGGCGGTCGAGCCGGTCTCGGCCAGCACGAGCCCGACGCTCGCCGTCGGCAGGAGTTCGATCCCGTCGACGGCGAGAGGTCGAGCGATCTCGCGAACGAGTTCCTCAGCGTGGCGGCGGATCTCGGGTCGGGTGCAGTTCTCGATGAAGGCCCCGATCTCGTCGCCGTCGAGTTGCCCGATCGTTGTCGTCATCGGCAGGACCGCGAGGATTCGGGTCGCGATCGTCCGCACAACGCCGCTCGCCACTGTGTCGCCGTGGCGCTCGCACAGCAGCCGCAGACCATCGACTTCGATGCGGAGGACCGCGATCGCGCTGGCTGGGTCTCGGGGTTTGGCCAGCACGCCAGCGAGGTGCAGTTCGAGGTGGGTGCGGGTGCCGAACGAGTGAAGCAGCTCTCTGGTTGCGACTTCGCTGATAGTGCCGTTGAGAGCAGCAGGGGCCGGCCGTAGGACACGTGATCCGTACGCCACGCTCGGGTTATCCCAGTCGGCCGGGGAGGTGATCGTGGCCGTTCCGAACAACGGTCCCTGCCCGAGCGTGCCCCGCGGCAATAGGACGAGCTGCTGTTCGTGCTCGATCCCGGTGACGACGCAGGCCAGGCCCATGTCGGCGCTGAGGCTGGCAATCGCGCGAACCAGCGTCACGCTCGCGCGGTCATCGGCCAGCCCTCGGGTCAAAGACGGAGCGATCTTCACGGCATCGACGGGCAGCATCGCCAAGCATCGAAGGCTTCCGTAGCCGGTGCCGAAGTCGCTGATCGTGATCCGGACACCGCGGTCATGGAGTTCGCTCAGCCGACGTCGGGTAGGGGCATCGACGTCGGCCAGCGCCACCTCGCTTAGTTGCAGAGAAAGATCTGACGGCGTCAGACCGTGACGATCAAGAGCTGAGCCGATGGTGGCGACCAAGTCCGGTCGCTGTGCCTGGCGGGCGGTCAGGTCGACAGCAATCGTCGCGTCACGACTGGCAGTGGCGGCCCGGTACCGCACCAACGCCGCCAGGGCGGTGTCGAGGACGAAATCGCCGAGCGGGTTGATTAGACCGGTGTGCTCGGCGACGGAGGCCAGCAGCGGGTATGCGACATCTCGCCCGTCGGAGGTCACGAGCGTGGCGAGCGCTTCGACACTGGCGATCTGGCCGTTGCGCAGGTTCACGACCGGCTGGTAGGTCACGCCGAGTTGGTGGTTGTCGGGATCGTTGGAGGCGAGCGCGCGACGCAGGGCCTGTTCGGCGGCTGCTCGCTCGCGCAGGCCAGCACGCAGCGAGTCGTCGAAGGTATTCACCCGGTTCTTGCCGCTCTGCT
>CAXTHY010000036.1:12294-34515 GCA_964244175.1 uncultured Jatrophihabitans sp.
TGGCCCGATACATGGCGGCGTCGGCGTCGCGGAGTAGTTCCTCGGCCTGACTGCACGCCGCCGCGAACGTCATGCCGACGCTGACCGAGATGGTGTATTCCATCGCATCGTGGCGGAAAGGTCGGGATAACTCCCGGCGTATCCGGTCGGCGATCTGTTCCGCGGTGAGCCGCGAATCGGTCAGTTCCGGTAGTGGGGACGGGTCTGCTGATTCGACCAGGGCGCCGGTCTGCGAGCTGCTGCCGGTGGGTGGTTCCAGCACTATGACGAACTCGTCGCCACCGACCCGGGCGATCGAGTCCCCGGCCCGCAAGACGGTGGTGAGCCGCGCGGCCGCGTCGACCAGGACGGCGTCTCCGGCCTCGTGGCCGCCGGTGTCGTTGACCTGCTTGAAGTCGTCGAGGTCGCAGAACAATAGGGCGACCTCGCCGCCATGGCGCTCGGCTCGGGCGATCGCTGAGGTGATCCGATCCAAGAGCAGCCGCCGGTTCGGCAGGCCGGTGAGGGCGTCATGCAAGCCCATCTGCGCCATTTCGGCTTCGGCCCGGTGAAGAAGGACCTGGTCGATGTCGCGACACAGCTCGGCGGCTTCAGCGATCTGGCTTTCCGCCCACGCGGGGCTGCGGTCGGTGACGGTTTGCTGCCACCGATCGAAAGAATTCCGCGGCGACAAGGGGGTGTCGCGGTTACTGGTCGACTGTTCTCCGAGCCAGCTGACCGTCTGGATGACTTCGCGGCGAAACCAGGCCAGGCAGTCGCCGGCGTTGCCGAACGGCAGCACGAACACTCCCGGGAATCCGGGGACCACGGCAGCGAGGTCGGGGCGATCGAACGGTAGCGCCTCGCTCAGTAGTGGTGAGACGGTCGGCTGGTCCTGGGCTAGCGCTGCGAACAACGCGGATGCGGCGTCGTAGCTGGGCGCGTCGCCGAGCATGCTCAGGCGGTGGTGCGAGCACACGATCGCCCCGTCGGCGGCCACGAGATCGAGCAGGGTCACGGCCTGGTCGATGAGGCCAGCTGCCACGTCAAGTTCGGCATTGATCTGCTCGACCAGCGAGGTGCGCAGGTCGTGTGCTTGCAGCTGCTGCGTCAACTGGTGCGTGCTCGTCATCGTGGTCCACTGCAGTGTCACCTGCTGGGCCAGGATCTCGCACGCCCGCCGCAAACGCCCGGGGATCCAATGCGGTTCGCTGTCGGCGCAGGTAATCAGGCCGATGAGCTGGCCGTCCGACACCAGCGACAGGGTGAAACTGGCGCCTTGGCCCATGTTGCGCATGAACTGCAAGTGATGCGGGGAGACGCTGCGCAGCTCGGCTCGGCTCAGGTCCAGCGGCCGTTGGGTGCGGGGATTGATGACGGGCAGCAGCGGGGAGGGTTGGTAGTCGGTGCGCGCGATCAGACCGGATGGCTTGCTCAGATACAGCCGCCGGGCCTGGGTCGGAATGTCGGACGCCGGGAAATGCAGCCCGAGGTAGCTCGTGAACCCCTCGGTGTGGTCGTCGGCGACCACCTCACCATGACCGTCGGGGTGGAAGCGATAGACCATCACCCGATCGAAGCCGGTCAGCTGACGCAACTCCCGCGCTGCCGCGCCCTGCAGCGCCTGCACGTTTGGTGCCGCGGATACACACTGGATCGCCGCGTGCAACGCGGGCAGGTAACGCACCGTGCTCTCAGCGGCAGGTTCGAATTCGACCACGCCCAGTCCATCGACGCGGTGCACGACGACGTCGAAGAGTCGCTCACCGATCAGCACCTCAACCGATGACTTCTCACCCGTCTCACCGCCCAGGGCGTTGCGAACACGGGCACCGGTTTCGGCGCCAACTAGGACCTCGAGGCTCGCGCCGAGCAGGCTCACCGGTGCGACGCCCAACACCGCCGCCGAACTCTCAGTCACCTGGACGACCTCGAGACTGTCGGGGTCAACGCTCAGCAACACCCCGTGGGGCTGGATCGCACCGGGGACATGAATCGGCTCCTGCGCGCACTGATCAAGCCGCAGCGACTCATCGACCGTAAGCAGATCCTGCCCAGCGCTCATCACGCCAACACCATCGCCAGACACTCACCAAAGGCAGCAAATGTCGCCCGTGCGCCCGCGACAACGAGGTCGCTATCACCGCCGTAGCCCTCGTACTGCCGCAACCCGCGCCGCACGCTCGCCCATAACATTCCCGTGCGCCGCCCGCCACCCGTCAAGAAGGCGGCAGGTACCTCGCCGATCGTCGCCGCGACTTGTCCGGCCACCACCTGGCCACCCAACGCGGATCCCTCCAGCACGTACAGACACCCCAACGCTGCGCCGAACGTCGCGAACGGTGCGAACTCCGGCGCAATGGCAGGTACTTGCAGGCCCAACCCACAGAGGTCCGCCACGAGCAACGGAGCCCGCCGATGCGCCGAGATCTCAATCCCGACATCGCGCCACGCCAATTCCCACGTCGGCTCCTGCAAGCGAGACTCCAAGCCAGCATGCAGCCCGTAAAACCGACCGAGCAGATCGACGTAGTCATCGCGACGCCGCACCCGGGTCGCGATACTCACGATCGCCTCAACCTCCGCGTGGCAAGCAGCCGTCGCCACCCGCAACCGCCGCAGCAAGCAACCACGGTCAACGATCAAACCCATGACCTCGCCACTCCTGATCCGTTCATCGGCGCTCCTCCTGCCAGCGTGGCTTCGATATAACGAGGTCGGCGCAACCAAGCGATATCGCCAACGCGTTTCTGTCTACGTATCGTTTATCGGCAAACACGAGAGGTAGTTGAGTCCTGCTTGCGACAACCGCACGAAGCCGCCGCTGGCCCGGCACACATGCGGTGGCCGGCAACCGGCCCACGGTCGCCGTCGCGAGGGTTGCGGCATCAGCTCGTCAAAGGCGGCCGGGTGCAGATTCGAGGAGACTGCCACGGACCGGTTCCTAGGTGGCATCTACCAAGCGGTAGAGCCCTTCGGTACCAAGCGGTAGAGCCGTTCGGCGGCGTCGTTGGCGACGGCGAGTCGGCCGCGGCCTCGAGCAGAAACGTTCTTCCGATGGCCGACGGCCCCTGACGACGAAGTTCCTCCGTCGCCCGATCCAGTCCAACGTTCGGAACGCTCATTGGGTGGTTGCCGGATGGAGGACACCTGCGGCTGCCACGCCTCTAACGTGGTGGTCATGACGGCACCGCCTCGCCGTCCTGGTCGCCGTCCCCGCCGGCGCCGAAAGCCAGGTCGGCCGCCAGGCAGGTGCGCCGCGCGCGCCGCGGCCTGTAGTCCTTACCCACCGCGGCGACCGCCCGCCGGAGCGTACGGTCCGGGCCCCCCGAATAGCCAACCGCGACCAGCTTGTCGTGCGCGACATCGCCGCGGATCTTGCCCGTCGACCGTTCCATCCACTTCGACCTTGGCCAGACACCCCTCGATGAGCTGCGGCGGGCCGCCGGCAGATCGGTCAACCCACCAGCCCACGCAGTGCCACGTAGCGGGCGACGATGTTGTGGGAGCAGTCAGCCAGCTCAGCGGCATCTCGTAGCGACACGGTCAGATCGGCGTTCCAAGAACTCCATGATCTCCTCGTCAGACCCCAAGCGGACCCTCCTCGTGGCGACGCTGACTACACACCGCCAAACCGCACCGCACCCGAGGACGCGCCTCAAACCACTGGACGCGGCGAGGCAGAAAGTCGTGTTGATCAGTCCGTGACGTCAACAGGTGCAGATTTGGCACGCCGCCTAGGACCCGTGCAGAAGATCGCGTGGTGATCTCGTGGTGATCTCGTCGTTGTCTGGGCGTTCGTGGTCACGGCGGCGGATGCTTGAAGCCGGCCGCGGCGGCGGCATCTGCAGACAACCCATATCGACAACGGTTTGGCCAGAAGACGGTTGGAAATTCGCCCAATCGCACTTCTTGTTGGGTTCACCCTTACCGCTGGCAGCGCCGCAACTCTAGATGCTTACGGACGGCGTGGGCGGACCCCGATGCGCATAGCATTCTGCGGGCATAGTCGCGCGGGTGCGCAGATAACGGCGAGTCGCGCCGAGCGCGCCTCGCTCGACATCACCAGCGCTTCCGCCGGCAGGATCGTGTCCCAACAGCGTCGGCTCGTCACTACAGTACGGAGCACGATGTCCGCGATCCCTGCTGACCCAACGGTTCGAGGCTTCTTCGCGCCCTGGCCACCTCCGCTCGGTGACCGCCGTCGAGCCGTCTCTGTCAAGGCAAGTAGCTAGGGTGCGGGGCGTGACCAGTGGCCTGACCCGCCCCGCCGACGTCCTCCGGCTAGCTGTGGTGGTCGGCGCCCTTGGCGTCGTGTTCGGGGACATCGGGACGAGCCCGATCTACACCCTGCAGACGGTGTTCAGCCCGACCGACCCGCACCCAGTGCCGGTGACGCACGAGAACGTGCTCGGCGTGGTCTCGCTGGTGTTCTGGTCGGTGATGCTGATCGTCACCGTGACCTACGTGTTGCTGGCTATGCGGATCGACAACGACGGCGAGGGCGGGATCATGGCCCTGATCACGCTGCTGCGCCGCTGGGCGTCCGACGGTCGAACCCGGACGACGGCGGTGCTGGCGGCGCTGGGCATCTTCGGGGCGGCCCTGTTCCTCGGGGACAGCATGATCACCCCGGCGATCTCGGTGCTTTCCGCGGTCGAGGGATTCAAGGTGGTCAACCCCTCACTGGACGACTGGATCATCCCGATCACGGTGGTGATCATCATTGGTCTGTTCGCTGGCCAGCGTTTCGGCACTGCCGCAGTCGGACGCCTGTTCGGGCCGATCATGATCGCGTGGTTTGTCGCGATTGGCGCCTGCGGTGTGTGGGGCATCAGCGCCGAGCCGCAGATTCTCAAGGCACTGTCCCCGACCTATGCGATCGGCTTCTTGGCAGGCCGTTTCCACCTCGCCTTCTTCGCGCTGGCCGCCGTCGTGCTGGCGGTGACCGGGGCCGAGGCCCTCTACGCGGACATGGGCCACTTCGGACGGCGCCCCATCTCGGTGGCGTGGATCTTTCTCGTGTTCCCCGCCTGCGCGTTGAGCTACCTGGGGCAGGGGGCGCTGATCCTCGCCGACCCGGCGAACACCAGCGCTCCGTTCTTCCTGCTCACGCCTGACTGGGCGCGCACGCCGATGGTGCTGCTGGCCTGCGCGGCCACCGTGATCGCTTCGCAGGCCGTCATCACCGGAGCCTTCTCGGTAGCAGCCCAGGCCGCCCAGCTCGGCTACCTGCCGCGGCTTCGGATCCTGCACACCTCACGCTCGACCTACGGGCAGATCTATGTGCCGTGGATCAACTGGCTGCTGCTGGTCTCGGTCCTCACCCTCGTCTTCGCGTTCCGCAGTTCGATCGCGCTGGCCTTCGCGTTCGGCATGGCGGTGACTGGCACGATCGCGATCACCACCCTGTTGTTCTTCTACGTCGCCCACCGCCGCTGGCGCGCGCCGGGATGGCTGCTGGCGCTGCTGGCGGCCCCGCTGCTCGTCGTGGACCTGTTGTTCCTATCCGCTAACCTCACCAAGATCGTCCACGGCGCCTGGCTACCGCTGGTCATCGCTGTCGTCGCGTTCTCGGTGATGACGACCTGGCAGCGCGGTCGACAGCTCGTGACCACCCGTCGGACGGCAATGGAGGGACCGCTCCGCAGCTTCGTGGACGACCTCAACGCCGATCCGTCCCGCGCCGCCGTCGTGCCCGGCACGGCGATCTTCCTCAACCGCGGCGCCGAAACCACACCCCTGGCGTTACGTGCCAACGTCGAACACAACCACGTCCGCCACGCCCACGTCGTCATCGTCTCGATCGATGTCGACACCATTCCCCGCGTCCCGGACGAGCACCGCGTCTTGGTCGACGCACTCGGCACCACTCAGGACGGGATCACGCACGTAGCGATCCGCTTCGGCTACACCGAGACGACCGACGTGCCTGCCGTCCTGAATTCCTTGAGCCCCGAGCAGACCGAAGGACCGATCGACCTCGCCGGGGCGACCTACTTCCTCTCCAAGATCGAATTACGCACCGGCGACTCCCTCGAGATGACCCAGTGGCGCAAACGACTGTTTATCGCCACCTCGCACATCACCGCCGACGCAGCCGAACAATTCCACCTGCCCCGCGACCGAGTCATTCTCATCGGATCGCACGTCGAAGTCTGACAATCCAGGTTCGGACTCGTGCGTGATGGCCGTCGCGCCCCCGGACGGCTGGGTCCGTTCACCTCCGCGCGGCGATGTCCGGCAGCTGGCCGTTCTTTACCTGTTGGGTGCCGATTGCCGATGCGGGTAGCCACGCAGCTTCGCCGACGCCAGCGACCTACGGCTGGGCAAGCTATCGCGTCTGTGGACGGCTTGCAGCGGCGCTTGGCCGATTGGAGCAAGCGACTGCCGCTGGAAACCATCGGCGTTGTCGTTGCCGACAGGGTGACGGCCGACGCACGAGGTGTCTTGAACGCTGCCGGTTGGGCATGGCTGGACCTGCGCGGTCATCGCATCTGGCCGGAGCGGGGATTTCGTCGATGTTGACGTTTCTGCGCTCCGACCGACGACAGCTCGCTCAAATCCGCTGGCGGGGCGTGTCGGACTGGAAGTGGCGTCGCTGCTGTTGCTAAGTCCAGAGCAGCCGGCTGCGGTGCGACAGATCGCTGGAACGCTGGGCCGGGCGCCGAGTTCGGTGTCTGAGGTGCTGACAAGTATGCGCACGGCGGGATTGCTGGGCGAGGACCGCCAGCCGGCGGTCCCCGAACTGTTCTGGGAGTTCGCGCGCGCGTGGTCTGCGCCCGCACGCGCGGACGTCCGGACGGTCCCTTCGCCGAGCACGGGCACGGATAAGGATTCGTCGAGCAAGTGCTTCGGGTTGGCTTTCAGGACGTCGAGACGACAACGAGATGGGTACTGACCGACACCATGGCGGCCGCCGCCTACGGCGCCCCGGTCGGTGTGCGATCGGACTACCCGCCCGACTTCTACGTTCCCGACCAGACGACGCTGCGACGCGCGGTCCACCTTCTCGGCGCTGCGCATGATCGGGATAGCCGGGCGGCCACCGTTCGGGAGGCGCCGGTCCCACTCGTGTGCGCGCGGCGCGTCGACTCGCCGAACGAAACGTGGCCGCTGGCGCAGCCTCTCTTTGTCGCCCTCGACCTCGCTCAGGACCCTGGACGTGGACGAGAGGTCTTGGAGGGCTGGAACCTGCCCGAAGGGACACCTCGTGTCTGGTAGCGAATCGCGTCTCCAGCGGAGCCGACCGCAACAACATCTCTGGAGTCCTGGTACCGACAACGAGCGGCGACGTTCAAGTCGACGTACTCGAAGTCACCGACGCGGAACTAGCGGACCTACCAGACGATCCGACGGACCGGCTCCACGTGCTGTCCCACGCGTGGGCGGCCGCCACCTGCACGCCCGTCCTCATCAGAACCCACGGTGTGCCTGACCTGAGGGTGCAGGTGGCCGAGGCCGGGCCGTTGGTCGCGATGAAGCTGCGGTCCATCATGAACCGCGGCGCAGCGAAAGAAGGTACCGATCTGCTGGACATCATCCGCCTCACCCTCGATCAGACAGTCGGACCCGACGTGCGGCGGCAACTCGCTGGTGCCCACGCGCAACTTCGCCAGGACGCCATCCTCCACGCCCAGCTCTGGTTCGCCGACCGATCCGACCGCGCACTACGTCTCATTCGCGCGGGCCCCGAAGGCCGAGACGTCCAACTCGACGATCTGCACCTCGTCGGCGAACTGCTCCAGGGAGCCCTGTCCAGCTCCTAGCCTCACCGCGAAGCAGGCAAGTCACCGGATTCAACGGGCATACATCTTGCAATGGGCTATTCGGACGCGGAATCGTGGCGCACGTCGTCAGTGGGGCAGGGCGAGGCCGGCTGCGGTGAGTAGCACACCGGCGCCGCCGCAGGCCAGCAGGGTGAGAACCACTCCCCGCCGGGCGGCGAACAGCAGGATCGCGGCCCCGGCGAGCACGGCCCATTGCCAGCCTTCGCTCAGCGCGCGGGCCAGCGGGATCGCGGAGCCGAGGATCGCGCCGATGGCGGCGGGTCCGGCGCCGTCGAGGAACGCGCGGACGCGCGGGTCGGCGCGGAGTCGATCGAAGTGGTGGGCGCCGAGCAGGATAAACACGAACGAGGGGCTGAATGCGACGGCGGCGGCCAGGGTGGCGCCGGGCAGGCCGGCGGCGGCGTAGCCGACGACGGAGACGGTTTGCACGACCGGGCCGGGGGTGATCTGGCCGAGGGCGACGGCGTTGAGGAACTGCCCGCCGCTCATCCAGTGGTAGTGGTTGACGGCGTCGGCTTGCATGAGCGGGATGATCACGAACCCGCCGCCGTAGGACAGGGCACCGACCTTGAACGCGACCCAGGCCACCGACAGCAGCGCGCCGGTGGTGACCGCGCCGCTGGCGAGTATCGGCAGCGGCACAACCATGTGGGGCTTGCCAGGTGTGCGGGGGATGCGGATGGTGAGTTCGGTCGCGCCGCAGGCCAGCAACACGAGCACTACCCACGGCCCAATGGTGGCGGTCGCAGCACCCGCGGCGATGAGATAGCCGGCCCAGCGCAGCCAGCTGGCCCGCCCAGCCGTGCGGGCGCGCTTCCAGCTCGGAGGTATCAGTCCGGCACCGGCGTGCACGGCGACCGCGGGCACTGCGGCCCCGGCGCCGGCGCCGGCGGCCAGCACCCACCGCGGCGGCGCGCCGAGAAACAGCGCCGCCAACACCAGGATGAGGACCAGGCCCGGGACGATGAACGCCAGACCGCCGACGAGTGCACCGCGCCTGCCCCGCACCCGCCACGCGCAGAAAATCGCCAGTTGGGTCGAGGCCGGGCCGGGCAGCAGATTGCACGCCGCGACCGCGTCCTCGAACTCGACCGCGCCGATCCACCCCGTACGTCGCATGCATAGCTCGCGCAGCAGCCGGATGTGGGTGGGCGGACCGCCGAAGCCGATGCACCCAAGCCGGCCCCACTCGCGCAGCACCCGCCCCAGGCTCGGCGCTGCCGCGGCTGGTTGATCGGTGTCCGGCGGCGACGCGGTCATGCCGCCGCGGACAGGATACGTCCGGTCAGGAACGCGACACGCTCCTGCAGGTCGGCGGCCGTCGCGCGAAACGCCGCGGCGATGGCTCGGCCGCCCCCCGTAGCGGCGGCGGGGTCGGGGATGCTCCAGTGGATCGCGTCCGGGTGGCCGGGGAAGTCGGGGCACACCTCGCGGACCCGATCGCACAAGGTGATGACGTAGTCGAAGCGCCGCTGGATGAATTCACTGAGCGGTTTGCTGCGCCGATCGGTCGGGTCGATGCCGTAGCTGCGGATCACCCGTAGCGCGGCGGGATGCAGGGCCTTCGGGTGACTGCCCGCGCTCGCGACCTCGACCCGCTCGCCACCAGCTTGCTGCAGTAAGACTTCAGCGATTTGGGAGCGGGCGCTGTTGCCCGTGCACAGGAACAACACTCGCACCGGCCCGCGTCGCCGCGCCGGCCGCGGGTCGACCCGTCTGGTGGCGGCATCCGGGACAAGCGACGGGTGCAGGGCCGTGCCGGTCTGAGCCAGCAGCTCGGCGCACCGGCTGAACTCGATGCGATAATAGCTGTCGCGGCCATCGGCCGCGCTGCGGTGTCCGGACACCAAGCCACCCGCGCGCAGTCGCCCGAGATGGTAGGAGACACTGTTCTGCCGTTCGCCGAGCAGCTCCGTCAGCTCGCTCACCCGTCGGTCGCTACGCGCCAACTCAGTCAACAGGCGCCACCGGGTCGAGTCCGCCGCCAACCGCAGGAACAGCGGCAATTGGCCAGTATCGCCAGGCTGATCGACCACGGGCTCGAGAATACATCGATCCAGATTGATGTACTTCGGACTCCGGCAGGCCAACCAACGTCTCGTGACTGGGAGCAGCCTGGAGTTGGCCGGCCGGCTCGACACAGTGACGTCGATTTCGAAATTGGCGAGGAGTGACGCATCGACGCCATTCGCTGTTCGACCAGCGAAAACTCCAGCACGATGGAAGGCCATGACCTGTGTGGCTCAGGCCGGGGCTTCAATTGCGTTATGAGATCAACGGCGGTAGATGCAAGCGTCCGGGAGGTGACGTGCAACGGTCGTCCAACACCACACCCGAAGCAACCAGCGCAACCAACCTGACCAACAGGCGGAGGCGATGTAACCAGCGGGTCCGGCCATCAACCAACACTGCCAACTCTCGCGGGAAAACGTTGACACGGTAGGGGTCACTGGTTCAATCCCAGTATCGCCCACGTAGAAGGCAGCAAATACGGGCCCCGCAGCGATGCGGGGCCCAATTTTGTGCCCTGCTTGACCACTGAACTCAGGTGTAGTGCTCATCGCCGTTGGTGATCTCGAACGAAGCGCTGGAACCTTTGATTTCAGGCGCTCTGAGCGTTCGAAGCAGCTCGAATGCGGTCGCCCATCTTGATCGAGTCGGCCGCCGTGCAACAAACGTGCAACACCAGCGCGGCCGCATGCCGCGTTGCGAGCGCCCGGTCGCGCAAGGCCGATGTCGAGGGCGTCGCCCGGCAGGCCGGTCGTTCTCCAGGTCCTGTCGACGCGCAGCGGGGACGATGGTGTTGCACGTCGGTTGCACTGCCCGGCGCAGTCACGTTTCGGCGAAGCGAAGGCCCCGCGAATGTTGGGGGAGCGGGCACTTACGACCCGGTGAGCACTACCGGGATGGTGTAGGGGCGACGACGGGCGATTCCTGCAAGTCGAGCGATGACCAATGCAACACGACGGGGGTGCGAGGTCACGTACGACCGATTCGTGTCGTGGCGGGTTGCTCTGCAGACCCGGAATCGCCAGTTCTGCGCCCGTTCCGCCCAGCGCACGGTCAAGTGCTGGCCTGTATGCGGGGTCAGGAGTCTCTCTCGGTGCGCCTCGGTTGCTCGGTCTAGCTCCCTCCGCCGTTGATCACCCGGGGCTCAGTTCAGGACGAGTTCGCCCTGTTCGACGGCGTGGACGACCGGGCACCGGATGACCCGGTCGGGGCCGGGCAGCAGCGCCGGGTCTTCGCCGGGCAGCAGCGGCGCGCTCCCAATGACCTTCTCGGCCAGATCCAGGGCCGCCTCGTCGTCGACCACCACGATGACGATCTCACCGCCGTCGGGCTGACGCAGCACGTAGGTGGCGTGGTGCGCGGCGCGCAGCGTTTCGTCGGCCAATGCCGCCGGTGTGACTCGCTCTCTCCCGGCGCGCTCCGCGGCGGCTACGAGCTCGGGTGAACGTGGTCCGTCGAAGTACATGATCTGTGCGTGCATGGTGCCTCCTGGGTCGTTGACGTGATGCGGCGAAGTGTTGTCGGGGGCCGGCGGTCGCGCGTCAGTGGCAGTACTTAAACCGAGTACGGGTTGGGCTGTGTCAAGGATCTTGGACAGTTCCTCGCGTTGTTGATCAAGCAGCGGTTGCTGCTCGTTGGTGGTCGGTGAGGGCTTGCGTGGGGGTGCGGTAACCGAGGCTGGAGTGCCGTCTTCGGCGGTTGTAGAACACCTCGATGTACTCGGCGACAGCGAAACGTGCTCGTGCCCGGGTGGGCCAGCTGTAGCGGTGGTAGAGATCGTTTTTCAGGGCGGCGAAGAAGGCTTCGGCGACGGCGTTGTCCCAGCACACGCCGGTGCGCCCGACGCTGCGCCGCAGGTGTCGCGTGCGGCAGAACTCGGCGAACTCGGCCGAGGTGTACTGCGTGCCGCGATCGGAGTGGAAGATCGCGTCGCGCTGGACGAGGCGGGCGTCGATGCCCATCTGCAGGGCGTCGGTGACCAGGCTGGTGCGCATGTGTTGCGCGGTCTGCCAGCCGACGACCATGCGGGTCGCCAGATCGATCACCGTGGCCAGGTAGAGCCAGCCCTCACCGGTCTTGAGGTAGGTGATGTCACCGACCAGACGGGCGCCGGGGGTGCCGCCGGTAGCGAAGTCCCGCCCGATCAGGTCCGGGGCCGGAACCGGCGCCTCACCCGCCACGGTGGTGCGTTTGTAGGCGCGCGGCTGCACCGCCTGCAAGCCCAGCTCGCGCATGATCGCCGCGACAGTCCCGACCGAGACGTCGTGACCGGCGTCGTTGAGATCGCGGGCGATCCGCCGGCACCCGTGGACCTGCCGCGACTCGCAGAACGCGGCCCTGATGAACTCGGCGAGCTGGCGGCGGCGTGCCGCGGTCGGGGTTTCGACCCGGGCCCGCCAGGCGTAGAACGACGAGCGGGCCACGCCCAACAGCGCACACATCCACACGATCTTGTAGGTGGCCTTCTCCGCCTCGATCAGCGCGCAACGCGCGCTCACAGTGGCGTCCGGGCGAAGAAGGCCGCGGCTTTTTTCAAGAACTCGTTCTCCATCCGCAGACGACGGTTCTCCTCCTCGAGCTCGCTCACCCGGGCTCGCTCGATCGGTGACAGCTTCGCTTCCGGCTCTGGATTGGCATCCCGGAACGCTTTCACCCAATTGCCTAAAGTCTGGGACACGACACCCAGATCACGGGCCACTTCCGCGATCGGCTTCCCGGTCTCGATCACCAGCTGGACAGCCTCAGCCCGGAACTGCGGACTGAACTTTCGACGCTGCTCTGGCATGAACAAATCCTCTCGTTTCGAGAGTCACTGTCCAAGATCTTTAGTACACCCCACGTCAGCGATACTGACGCGATGGATGGACTAGCCGGACGCGGGAAGGAACAGGCGTTTCTGCGTGCCGCTCTCGTTGACGCGGGTGCCGGCCGTGGCCGTCTTGTCCTTGTCAGTGGCCCGGCTGGCATCGGTAAGAGTGCGCTCGCCGATGCCGCGTTGGCGATGGCCCGTGACCGAGGCATGGCGACCGCGCGTGGACGGGCGATCGACGATCCCGGCGCGCCGCCGCTGTGGCCGTGGACCCGGTTGCTGCGCGGCTGGGCCGAGGCGCAGGCGTTCCCGGTCGCCGAGGCAACGGATGCGCACGCCCGCTTCCGGCTGCTCGAGGCCATCGCCGACGTGGTGCAGGCCCGTGCGGGCGAGGACGGGCTGTTGATCGTGCTCGAGGACCTGCACTGGGCCGACCGGCTGTCGGTGCTCGCCCTGCGTCACCTCGCCGGTGAGCTGGACGAGCAACGACTCGCCGTGGTAGCGACCTATCGGGATACGCCGGCCGGACCGCTCGGCGACGTGTTGCCGGATTTGTTGCGCGTCAACGCCGTCCGAACGATCCGGCTGGAGGGCCTGGCCCGCGCGGAGATCGCGGCCTGGCTACCTACCTTCGTCGGCCGCATCGATGATCGGCTGGCCGGCGCCTTGCATGAGCGGACGGGCGGCAACCCGCTGCTCGTTCGCCTCGTCGCCGAGCACACGGCGCGCGGTGAGGATTTGGCCGACCGGCCGGATTTGCGTCGCCTCGTGGTTGCCCGTCTCGCCGGCTTCACGCCCGCCGCCCGCGAGCTGCTCGACCTCGCCTCGGTCTTCGGTGAGCGCGTACCGGTCGCGGCGCTTGCTGGATTGACCGGGCACGACTCCTCGCAGACTTTCGACCTACTCGCGCCCGCGCTGGCCGACGGCGTGTTGCGCCGGACGGCTGACGGCGTGCGCTTCGAGCATGCGCTAGTTCGTGACGCGGTTTACGCCGAGATCGAGCCGTCGGCAGCGCTCGAGGCTCATCGCCGCTGCGCTGCTGCACTTGCAGACCTCGGCGCGGAGGCCGCACTCGTGGCCACTCATTGGCAGCGGGGCGGCGACGTCGACGCCTGCCGGATGTGGGCCGAACGGGCTGACGATGAGGCGCGCGCCGCCGCCGCCCACGAGGACGCCGCACGCTTCGCCCGGCTCGCGCTCGACAGCGCTGCTGGCACTGGTCCAGCCGAGCGGGCCCGGCTGCTGCTGCGCCTGGCGGAGGCGCTGACCCTGGCCGACCGGGTCGAGGATGCGCTGGACGCATGCATTGAGGCAGCCGACCTGGCTGACGCCGCCGGGCGCCCGGATCTGCTTGCGCGCGCCGCGTTGGTCGTGCATGGCTCGGGGAACCCGCGGATCTTCTCGGTGGTGCCGCCGATCTGCGAGCGAGCTCTCGCGCGACTGCCGTCGGAGGAGTTCGCCTTGCGCTCGCGGTTGCTGGCCCAGATCGCTGTGGCCATGGCTGAACGCGAGGGCGGCACGCGTCCCGCAGAACTGGCTTCCGCAGCGCTCGCCGCTGCCGAGCGGTCCGGAGATCCAGCCGCCGAACTCGACGCCATCGCCGCGCGGCACCTGGCGATAACCGGGGTCGAGACCGTGGGCGAGCGGCTCGAACTCGGCCGCAGGGCGATCGAGCTCGGCGCGTCCGGCGAACGGCCGATCGGCGCGCTGTGGGGGCACTTGTGGCGGGCTGATTCGTCCTTCCAACTCGGCAACCTGGCCCAGATGGAACGCGAGATCGACGCGGTCGCACACATCGCCCGCACCCGTGGTTCTCACATCGCCCGCTGGCACGAGCTGCGCATGCGCGCCGCCCGTGCCGCACAGGATGGCGACTTCGCTGCCGCCCGCGCGAACAACGGGCAGGCGCGCGAGCTCGGCCGCCGGCTGGGGGAGTTCGCACTGTTCGGGTTGACCTACGCGTTCAGTGTGCAGCTCGCCGTCACTCGCGGCGACCCGAGCGAGGTGCCTGCCGACTGGGCAGAGCTGATATCGCATGGACCGCCGTGGCCTCTGGTCCAGCTCACTCACCCGACGATGCACGCGCTGCAGGGCCGCCACGAGCTGGCGCGGGCCGAGTTCGAACGATTTCGGGACGCGACCCGAACGGTACCCAGAGGCGTGCGCTGGACGGGCACCATGGTTCAGCTGTGGCACATCGCCGTCCTGCTCGAGGACGCGGAGGTTGCGGCCGATCTATGCGCGCGGCTCGGCCACGTGGGTCACTACTACACCGGCGACGGTTCCGGCGTGGTGTTCGGCTTCGGATCCGGGTCACGGATGCTGGGCGACCTCGCCCGCGTGTCCGGCCGCCCCACAGACGCCCTCGCGCACTACCGCGCCGCGGCCGCGATGAACCTGCGGGTGAACGCACGGCCACATCTCGCGCTCACTCGCCTGGGCCACGCCCAAGCGTTACTCGCCCTCGGGGTCTCGCGCGATCCCGAAACCGACGCGTCGGTGGCCCAGTTACGTGACCTGGCGGCGGCCGAGTTCGAACGCCTCGACATGCCCGGCCCCCTCGCCACCGCACGCACACTCAAAACGCTAGACACGTCCCCGCTGACCGCCCGCGAGAACGAGGTCGCGACCCTCGTCGCGCAGTCCCTGACCAACCGCGAGATCGCCGAGCGCCTGTTCCTGTCGGAGCGAACAATCGAATCCCACATCCGCAGCATCCTGGCCAAGCTCAGCTTCACCCGCCGCACCCAAATCGTGACGTGGGTGGTCCGCCGCTGACCATGGCCAGCGCATCGGGACGAAGAGGTAGCGGCCATCGGCCATCGGCGAACGTGGAACGCCGGTCGCGGGGATGGGTCGTCGTCGGAGACCCCGTGCGAGAACTCCGAATTCAACAGTCAAGAGCACCCGCCCGTGAATCCGCTTGACCAGCGACAACGGCATCCAATCCTCCCCGATCGGTCGGTCGAGGTCGACGACACATGTCTTGTGCGCCACCCAACGGGCACCAGGCCCGCCAATCCACCCAGGCCCCGCCCGGATTATCGTGTGGTCAGGTTACCCATTGGCCTCATACGCATTCATCGGCGCGCGGCCGTGCATGCACGCAATGACGCGCAGGACGAGGGCTCTCGCGCAGCCTGCCAGGCCCTTAGCCGGCGAAGGTCGCGAACGTCCAATGGTTACCGTCAGGGTCGGCCACAGTGAAGTCACGCGACCGATAGTCGATCTGGTCGGTGAGCTCGTGCACCACTGATGCGCTGAGAGCGCGAGCACGGCCCAGTACGGCGTCCGGATCCGCGGTAACGACATGCAGAGAGCTCGTCCCCGGCCGGCAGGGGGTTGGGCGCTCGCCGGTGCTGGAGAGCAAGATTCGGCCACCCTCGGGCCAGTCGAGCTGGCAGTGGTGGATCTGACCGTCGCTGTCACCCGGAATCAACAAGTCCTCGGTGAACCCGAGCGCGACCAACCAGCTCCGAAGCGCTGGGGCGTCGTCGCTGACGACGCTGGCCCAGACACTTTGCTGTCGAACGCCACTTACACCTACGGCCACGGTTGTAAGAATACGGAGCCATCTCGCCGAGAACAGATGACAATTGGCCATGATCACGCCGCTCACTCTCGGCGCGGGCGCTCAACTCTTCGAATTTGCGGCGCCGTGGATCGAGTTCGAGCTGAAAGCGGCCCGAGGTGCGGGACACGGGTGGGTGGTCGTGTCCCGCGCCGTGTTCCCGGGTGTTCCCCGGATGAGGACTAGGTGAAGGATTAGGTGCAGTCTGGCTCGCTGGCCAGCATCGGGGCGCTGCCGTGCCGATGAGCGTTCGAAGGGGCCGACCGGGGATTGGGTCGACTGCCTTCTTGGAGATCACGCGCGTCGTCGACCCCGCCCTCGGTGGCCTCGTCCTTCGGGTTCGCCGATGACGCGAACAGGTCCTCAACCGCGGCGAGCTCGGCCAGCCGGCGTGCGTGTTGGCTCCATTTGACGACAGAAAGACCGTGACCCCTGGCAGCTTGGGCCGATCGGGCGCCGACGAGCGCGCCCAGCCCGGCCATGTCCAGAAAGGTCACTTCGCCAAGTCGCACTGTGATGTCGCCGTCAGCAGCGCGTTGCAGTCCAGCGACGGCGGTTCCGAGGCAGGATGCTGTGGCTGCGTCGAGCTCGCCATGCACGGCGATCTCACGGGACTGGTAATCGATGCGGACATCGAAGTACGGCCCGGCAACCGTGAGTGGCGCCTCGTCGCTCACCACCCCGGTGTCCTCGGCGACAGCGCTGCGGCTGGGGGCAAGTGGGCCGAGGCGCGGGCCGCATCGCCTGCGCGGCTGGTCGTTTCGGCCATCTCTCCAGCGGTGGCATCGGCCAGGGCCCGGACTGCCGCGGCGGCATGGCGGACGTCCTGTTCGGTCGCCGCCGCGGTAGCAGCCGTGGCTGCGTCGATCGCTGCAGCTGCGTGCGCAACTGCCCGCGCCACAATTGCGGCCGCGTGTTTGGTTTCGCGCGCCTTGCCCGACGCCGCGGACGCTGCCAAGGCCGAAAGTCGAGCGGCAGACCGGAGCGCTTCGGGACTGTCGTGCGCTGGCAGTGCCGCGGCCGCTGCTGACGCCGCGAGTGATGTCAGGGCGGCTTGTTCCTCGGCCCGTCTTTGCACGTCGGCGGCTGCAGAGCGGGCTACGGCAGCGACGCCTTCGGCGGCTAAAGCGTCCGCTTTGGCCCGGGCCTCACGGGCGGTCGCCGCGGCCTGCGCGACCATTGTTGCGGCTGCCACCACAGCGTCGCGAGCCGTCGTCGCAGCCTGCACCGCCCTGGAGTGCAGTTCGGCGGCCAGGGTCGCGTCGGCGTCGGCGGCGATTGCAGTTGCCTGCGCCACGGCGGCGCTCGCGGCCTGGGACGACATGAGCCACTCGTCGTTGCCACCCGATGAATCGTCCACGCGGCCGAAACTGTCCAGCGCGTCAGCCAGAGCCTGGCGGCAGGTGGCCTGATAGCCGACTGCGAACAGCTGGGTACCGATCGCGATGCGAAGCGCGGACCTGGCCTCGTCAGTGTTCCGGTTCGATGCATCGAGATAAGTCGCAACCTCGGTCTGGGCGAAGGCCAAACCGGCATCGGCCTGAGCCATCAACAGCGTGGCGCTACGGTCCAGGTCGAGCGCGGTTTCGACTTCAGCTCGACCGGCGTGTGGCGCAGAAGACTCAGGGGAGATGGTCATAGCGGCCTCGATCGGGCACCGTTGCCGACGCCCGGAGTTGACGCGAGGTGCCACCGTGGGATGGTCCCATCGGGGAGCGAAGCAGCGAGACCTCGACGCTGTTAGTCCAGGCATACCACAGAATGGGAAGTATGAGTCGGCCGGTTGTCCAGCCGCGCGCGTGCCGACTAGCCGACGGGTCAGTTGAGATCGCCCCTATCAGGGCGGGGGTGACTTCGTCGCTCGGGCTCGACCGCCGACGCTACGGCCATCTCGTCCACTTGGTTCCTCCCGCCGTCCGCGCGATTTTGCTGAAGGGCTTCGCTCGGCGTTACCGGACGGCTGCACGTAGGCGGTGGGGCGTCGGGGTGGACATCGGCCCACTACATCGGCCCGTCGTCACATGAGCGACCCGCGACAGCCTGCAGCCGATGACAAACTGCAACGGGTATGCCGGACGCCGCGGTCTCATAAGCCCGCAATTGAGGGGCTGCGGCGTTCAGGATCTGCCGGTCTGGGTCGAGCTGGCCGTGGTCAGACGTTGGTTGTCGGCGAATTGCTCGGACACGTTGTCGATGTCGACGGCGCCGCACAGCCAGCGGCTCTACTGGCTTTGCCGCGCCGCGGCTCTACCGGCTCTGCGGCTCTAGCGGCTTCACCGGCTGCCGAGAGCCGGTAGTCGATCCCGGACTCGCGGTCATGCCGAGGAGGCGGATGTCTTTGATGGTCTGTGCCAGAGGGACCTGCGGGCTTCGATGTCGGGTAAGTCGATTGATGTGACCGGAGTTGACGACTTGATCACTATCAGTAGCTAGTGTTCGGCGAGGTAGGCAAGCACAGCGGCTACTCGGCGGTGGGTGGCTTGTTCTTCGGTGAGGCCGAGTTTGCCGAAGATGGATGTGATGTTCTTCTCGACGGCCGAGACGCTAAGGAACAGTGCCTGGCCGATCGCGGGGTTGGAACGTCCTGCGGCCATGCGCTCGAGGACTTCGGTTTCACGCTTGGTGAGGACGTCGGACAGCGATCTGCGGCGGCGCATCATGGTGTCCACGATGACGGGGTCGATGATGCTGCCGCCGTCGGCTGTCGTGCGGATGGCGTCGACCAGATCGGCTGGGTCGCCGACGCGTTCCTTGAGTAGGTAGGCGAGTCCTGCGGTGCCGTCCCGGAACAGTTCGACGGCGTAGGCGTTGTCGGCGTGGGCGGACAGTACGACGACCCCGACGTGCGGATGCTTGCGTCGGATCTCGTGGGCCGCGTCGATGCCTTCGATGTGATGGTTAGGCGGCATGCGGATGTCGGTGACCGCCACGTCCACGCCGTGCTCGGCCACGGCGTCCAGCAGGTCGATGGCGGTGCCCACAGTGGCGACGATGTCCAGATCGGGCTCGAGGTCGAGGACCTGCCGGATCCCTTCTCGCACAAGGAGGTGGTCCTCGGCGATCGCGACCCGCAACGTGCGCTCAGGCATCGATGCCCACCGGCAGCGCGATCTCGAATTCGGCGATCACAGTCGTCCCGATCCCGCTGTCGGCGTGCACGGTGAACCGGCCGCCAAGCGCTTCGACGCGGTCACGCAGGCCGGTGAGGCCGGACCCGTCGCCGTCGGTGGCGCCGTTGCCGTCGTCGACGATCGCGACCCGCAGCCCGGCGCCGTCCAGCGGGGCGAGGAGGACGCGGGCATGTTGTGCGCCTGAGTGTTTCATGACGTTGGCTAGCGCTTCGAGCACCACGAAGTACGCGGCGCCTTCGATTTCGGGGGCGAACCGCACGTCGGCGATGCGGGGGTCTGCGTCGATGTCCACGTTGAGCGGCAGATTGGTTGCCCGGCCTACCACGGCCGCGACCAGACCCCGATCACCCAGCAGCGGCGGATGAATACCGGAGACGAGTTCTCGCAGGTCGCGCAGTGCCTGTTGAGCGAGGTCGTGCGCGGTATGCAATGCCGCCGCAGCCGGGGAGTCGCCTGCGGTGGTGGACCGAGCCACGGTCAGGCTGGCCAACAATGCGACCAACTGTTGCTGGACGCCGTCGTGCAGATCTCGTTCGATGTGGCGGCGCGCTGTGTCTTCGGCCTGGACGAGTCGACCGCGCGAGGCCGACAACTCCTCGACGCGGGTGGCGAGCTGTCGGGTGAGATCGATCTCGCGCGTCATGAGCGCTATCTGGCCGGCGCACCCGCGAAGGACGGCGAGGTCAGTGCCGCGCCAGCCTCCGCGTCGCCGGCCGCATTCCAGCGTGCCGATGGTTTGTCCGGCTGCTGACAGCTCGACGAACGCCTGCGCCGGTCCGCTCTGGTCGCCGTGGGAGCCCGTCAGCGGCCCCGGGCCCACGATCCTGACCCAGCTCACGTCCAGCGCTTCTGCGAGCACCGAACAGGCGCGGTCGAGCATCGTGTCGTGACCGGCGGCCGCCAGCGTCCCCGCTAGACGCTCGGCGACCTGCCCGCGGCCGACGCGGCCACCCGTGACGAGCCGGTCCGCGACTCGCTCCAATCTGCGAGCCAGCGGCCCCCCACCAAGCGCCGCGGCGACGGTCAGCGCCAGTCCGGCCGCAGCGATACCCCGACGATCGAACACCGCCGACGCCGCGGCCACAGCGACGACGACCAGTGCGGCGACGAAACCACGAGCAACGGTCCGCACCAGATACGCATCGACCTGCAGCAACCGGTAGCGCACCAACCCGGCCAACAGCAGGAAGGGGACGGTGCTGGCCAATGAGAGGAAGACGGCCGACCACTGCGCGTCGCTCAACACGCTGTCCGCGGCCGGGGTGATCGCCAACAGCGTCCCCAACACGATCGCAGCGATCCGTCCCCAGCTCAATGCGCGCTGTTCGGCCTCGTCGAAACCGCGCGCAGCGCCGACCAACACGGCTACCGCGAAAAGTACGAGCGCGGGGACGGCGACGAACAGTTCGAACGGCAACGCGACCAACGGCAGCGGAGACGGCGCCGGTAACGCCGTCGCGCCCGAACCGGCGCTCAGCGTCAGCGACGAGCGACCGACTGCCTCCTCGAGCAATGCCAGCGCCGTTACCAGCATCGCCAGCCGGACGAACCAGACCTGGACGCGGGTGCGCTGAGTGCCGTGCGGATAACACGCGACCACCACGGCCAGCGCGAGGAAACCCCCGAGATAGGCGGCATCCCCAACAACGGTGACCACCCACAGACCCCATCCTGAGGGCCGCGATCGAGCGGCGACGAAGCCGAGCAGCGAGAAGGCGACCAGATGCAACGCCCCGACTGACTCGAGCAACAGCAGCCCGACGTGGTCCGGACGGGCCCTCGTTCCGAGCAGACCGGCGACGAGAAAGGCCACAGGCAGGGCCGCCGCCGACAGGCCTGACCAATCCCGGTTGTGCGCCGACACCGCCGCGAACCCAAGCGCGCCGGCCAGACCCAATACTCCGACCCCGCCGGCGACCAGCGCACCGGCAGCTCCACGAACGTGGGGCCGCGGTTTCGCTGCGCGACCGGGATACACGTACTCATGATGCCGGCACCCGGCCGCCGACCGTATGCGGTCAACCCCACCGACACACGGTGGTCACCCACCACACGTCCGGTGGCCAGCCCCGTGGCCCAGCCGCATCGACGTTCCTAACGTCGCACGGGCCGGATGCAACCGGTGACCACCACGACCGAAGGAGCCCGAGTGTCCACCGTCGCCACCCCCGACAAAACCCGGAACCGGCCGCGACTGGCGGGAACGCTGATCGAACGTTCCGGTTGGCTACTAGACGCACTGCTGTGCGTGGCACTGATCCTGATGGGCGTCGGCGACCTGATCGGCTCCGGCGACTCCGCCTCCACACCGATCGACGGCTCCGGATGTTGCAACGGGCACCGATTCGACCAAGCGCCCCACTGGACGTTCCAATACCTTCAAGAGACCTTCCACTACGAATGGAGCTTCGGCCTCGGCATGGGCATCTTCGGCCTAGCCCTCATCGTCTTCGCGCTACGCCGCGGTCAGCGGTGGGCCTGGTTCGCCTGCCTCTACCTACCCGTGATGTTCGCCATCCACTCCTTCGCACTCGGCTCCGGAATGTTCGACGTCATCACCATGGCCATCACCATCCTCGGGCTAGCCCTGATGATCCGTCCAGTGTTCGCCGTCCGCCCACAGGTCATCCACCCGCCGTCAAACACCGCGAACAGAGACTGAAGCCCGGCAGCTTCCGAACGGACCGATGCCGGGCGGTCGCCGCTTTAGTTTGGTGGCCGACGACCGGGTGGTGCGGTCCGGGGGAGCGACAGCGCAGTCGGCATCTCGTCAGCGATGAGGTCGAGGGCTATGTCGCGCTCGCCGACGAGCGCGCCATTGTCGATGAGTACAGGCTGTCGCAAGTCGCGCCGCGGGAGAGCAGCCGCATTGTGGAACTGCTGGCGGGGGTGCGTTCGCAGCTGGGGGGGTCCGGGCTGTGACGGTCGTGG
>CAXTHY010000037.1:0-24856 GCA_964244175.1 uncultured Jatrophihabitans sp.
GCGAGGCGGCGATGATGACCCCGGCCACGCTGTTGGACTCGACGGTGACGCCGGCGGTCGGGCGTCCCGCCTTTCCGGCCACGATGACCATGGTCTGGGACCACGGCACATCGAGGTCGTCGGCCCAGGAGATCAGCCGGTGCGCGATGTCCATACCGGAGAGGAAGAAGGTGGCGACCATGACGCGGTTGAACGGCACCCGCAGATTCGCGGAAGGTCCCTCCAGGTAGTTCTCGCGTAACGACCGCATCGTCAGGTACGACGGGTCGTCCAAGGCGCGGTTGAGGAACCGTTCGGTGAGCGCGCAGCTGTAGTCGACCATCGCCGCGATCGCCGGCTCCCGACCCGTAAAGGCCCGCACGGCGATTCGTTCGCGCCACAGTTCGACGGAGTTCGCGGCGCGCGCAGCCTTGACCCCCGCCAGCAGCTGTTCAGCATCGGCTCGCCACGACGCCGATTCGTCGGCCTCGCGCAGGGCCACGAGCGTCGCGAGCGCGGGGCCGAGATGCGAGATCGCGGCCAGCTCCTTGAAACCGCGGGTGGAAAGCCGGAACGGCTCGATCGTCGGTGCGGCGCCATTGCCCGGGAACAAAGCGAGATCAGTTCCCGTCGCGACGATGAGCGGGTCACCGGCCGTCGAGCGCGCGACCGTCGCCCCCAGGCGAGCGCCCATGCTCGCTGGGCTCGCCGTGTAGATGGTGAACAGGTCGACCAGTTCGGGGCTTTCGAAGTTCGTCACGTCGCCTACTCCGACCGGGCCGAAAGCGCGTAGACGACGGTGTCGGTGGCGAAGCGCAGCTGCCCGGTAAGCGAATTCGACACGACCAGCTCCACCTCGTCGGGCCCGCCAAACCCGCTGAGCACGGCCACGTCCGTGCCGCCAGTGGTCGGGAAGGTCGCCACTTGGTGCAGGGCGCCGTCTCGGAACTCGTAGATCTGGGAATCCATCACCGGGTGCGGAGCGGCCGGCGTGCCGAGGATGAAATTGACGCGCACGACAAATGTCCGCCCGTCCAGCCGGGCGACAGCGAGCTCGCGCGCACCCAGACCATCGAGTGTTTGGACCTCCTCGAAGCGCTCGCCGTCCCAGCGCAGCAGTCGGCTGGGACGCGCGATCGTCGCCACCACGAGGTAGAAGTCGTCGTCGTCGGTGAACGTCGCGAACGCACGGCCACTCGAGTCGGCAAGGCTCTGATGAGGCTGGAGCTGGTCGCCGTCCCAGCGGTAGAGGACACTTGCGCCGAGGTGCTCGGCGTGGGCCACGAATAATGACCCGGCAACGGTGAAGGCGTGCCAGTTGTAGGCCCATCGTGACGGGATTGTTTGGGCCTCGACGAACGCCGTTCCGTTCCACTCGAAAACGAGGGAATTCCGATTTTCGGCTTCGCGCCCCGGCACTTGGACGCCCTGGGCCAAGCCCAAGAAATGGCGCCCGTCTACCGTCCAGTGCTTCCACTGCTTGGCGGCGAAGGTGGGCACCTTCTGAAACGGCACGAACTGAGCACCGTCCCAGGTGTGGATGGTCGAGTCGATGGCGAATTCGTAGGGACCCGAGCCGGTGCGGATGCTGGCTACGGCCAGAAAGGCCCGGTTGTCGATCGTGAAGAACTCGGCGTCTTCACCACCGGCCGCAGAAAGGGTCGACCAGGCGACGAAGTCGCCGGCCACGCGACGGAGCAACAGCAGATCGGTGTCGCTGTCGCCGCCGTTCATACTCGGGTCGCTACCTGGGATATCGAGGGCTACCTGCGCGACGGCCAGGTAGTGCTCACCGTCGATGCTGAACCCCTCAACCGCGCGTGCCCCTGAGGTAGCAATGCGTTGCCTCTCGAGCAACGTCGTCGGCGCCGCGGTGGAAGACATGGGGCTACTCAAGCCCGCGGAAGTCGCCCGAACAAGTAGTCTGCAGTCACTATGAACGACACGCGGCGTTAAACAATCTGACGCATGCTCGACATACGCAAGCTCGTCATGCTGCGGGCCGTAGCGGCGGAAGGATCGATCGCCGCCGCCGCTCGCAGCTTGCGCTACACGCGTTCGGCGGTGTCACAGCAGCTGTCATTGCTGGAGAGCGAAACCGGTACTGCGCTGGTCGACCGCGTTGGCAACCGCATCACGCTGACCCCCGCCGGCCGCGCTCTCGTGGAACACACCGAGCGCATCCTGGTGGAACTCCGCTCGGCCGAAGCCATGCTCTCTAGTGGCAAGCTGGACGTAAGCGGTCTACTCCGGGTCGGAGTGCCTTTCCGCGAGGGGCCCCAGATCATGAGCCGCGCCTTGAGCGACGTCCGCCGCCGGTACCCGCATATGGAGATTCGCCTGGTGGCCACGACGAACGACCTCGCCGCCGAATTGGTGCTGCGCGACCAGCTCGATCTGGTCATCGTGTCTCGGTTCGGGGTAGCCCACCCGCCCGCCTTGCCTGGTCTGCGTGAGTGGGTCCTCGGACACGATCCGCTACGCCTCTGTGTGCCCGCGGAGCACCGTCTCGCTGCCGCCGCGGCATGTTCCGTGGCCGATCTGCGCGACGAAGCATGGGTCGTGTGTCCCACGACGGCGCTCGGCAGAATGACCGTGAACCTTTGCGTCGCCGCCGGTTACGAGCCGGTGGTGGCCGCCAGCGTGGACGATATCGGCACCGCCCTCGGACTCGTGGGCATCGGATGGGGTATCACCATCGCGCCCGAGCTGACGCCGGTCGCGGCGGACCTCGGAATCGTGCGAATGCCCATCACCGGGTTGTCCACGGACCGGTACAGCGTGCTCGTCGTCCGCGACGGCGAGCACACGTCCCCGCGCATCGCCGCGGCCATCACGGCGGTCCGCGCTATCGGTGACCACGCCACCGGCTGGGAGCCGAGGCCGGCTCAATCTCCGTCAGCCTGACATCCGAGCCAAGCGGCGTTCGTCATACGGCCACGATCTCGATGAGATGTTCTATCCCAGCCAGGTCGTCGGCGTTGCGTGTGTAGAGACGAGCGTTCACGCCCAAGGCCCGCCACGCGGCGAGCAGTTGACGATCCCCGCTTGCCGCCACAACGTCGCTGTCATTGATCGACTCTGCGCTGGCGCACTGCGTCGCGTCATAGCCGCGCAAGCTGTGGAGGTCCGCAAGTACCCCCGCTCGGTGCACCAGAACCTCGTCGACGTCGACGCCTGAGTCGGCGCGCTTGCGCAATAGCGGCGGCGGCCTCGACGTAGGCGATCCTGACTGATACGACCGGGCCGGTGTGCGTTCCCCCGGGCGGCGCTCGCCGTTCAGATGCACACGATCGTCTTATCGTCACCCGAGATGAGCGGCGATCCCGCTGATCGACAACCCTCTCGTTCGCAATGCTTGCACTTTCACGCAGGTCTCCTATGTCAACATCGGGACGGGCCCCTTCGACGGCAGTGAACCACCGGGCGAACGCGGGCCAGCCGGGCGCACACCCCCATCCGGACCGGCAGCCTCATTGGGGGGTCGGCCCGCTGCCTTTGACATCATGAAGGAGTGACCCGCGCCTGCCTGACCGCCGTGCTGGTCGGTGTCGGCTTGCTCGTCATGGATGCCTGCTCGTCGGGCTCTGGCTCGCCGAGCCCGACATCGGCTCCGGCGTCGTCGGACACGGTGTCCTCGTCCTACGCTGCGACACCCACGTCGCCCTCGGCCGTGGTCGTGACCGCTCCACCGATCTCGACGGGGCCGACGAGCATCGCCCGAGCGGTGTCGTGTCCGTTCGCGACGAACGCGTCCGTGCGCGACACCATGGGCATGCGGCTGGGCAAGGTGACGGTGCTGAAGTCCGGGGGCGAGGTCAGCGGGTGCCGCATCTACGCGCTGCAGACCGGGCCACTGCACACGTCAGAGCATCTGCCGGGTCCGGACCAGCCCGCGGTCGAGATCACGATCGAGCGCTACCCGAACGCGATCAACGCCCACAACGCCTTCGTCCTGCAGGCGCGAAAGGGTACGAATGCGCAGCAGGTCACCGTCGGTGCCGCCACCGGGGTCTGCTTCCAGAACGACTTCGACCCCAAGGACAACGGTGCGGACTGGGCCTGCACCGTGAACAAGGGGACGAAGGTCGTGCTCGTGCGCACCGTCGACACCACTGGCACGTTCAGTACCTCCGCCCTGCTGGCCGCAGTGCTACCTGCTGTCTAGACGCGCGCCCTCAGTCGGACCCGCCGAAGGGGTGATCGATCATGTACTTCCAGCCGGGCCGCGGTGCGGCCGGGACCATCCCAGAAATCTGGGGGCTTCTGCGTGCTCCCTCACGAGGACGGTCGCGGGCAGCTAGGACGTGTCTCCTAAATCGTTGAGCCAGTGCAGGCTTGCGGCGAAAATGAGCGCGCCTCGGTAGACGAGGGCGTGTTTGTCGTAGCGGGTGGCCAGTCCGCGCCACTGCTTGACGGTGTTGAAGGCTCGTTCGACGACGTTGCGGCCCTTGTAGGCGTCCTTGTCGTAGCTCACGGGGCGCCCGCCGGCTGAGCCGCGTCGCGCGCGGTGACCTTTCTGGTCGTCGGGTTCGGGGATCACCGCTCCGATGCCGCGGGCTCGCAGATGGGTCCGGATCGCTTTCGAGGAGTAGGCCTTGTCGGCCAGAACCCGATCCGGTCTGGTGCGAGGTCGACCGCGTGGGCGTTCGACTCGGATCGCGGCCAGCAGCGGCAGCATCATCGGTGCGTCACCGGATTGGCCCGGAGTGAGCAGGATGACCAGCGGCCGCCCGCGCCCGTCGACTGCGGCGTGGATCTTCGTGCTCAGCCCGCCGCGGGAGCGCCCGAGGGCGTGATCGCCCGGTTCGTCCCCGCAGCAGCGGGGATTCTTGTCATTCGATGCCGCCCCCTGTGTCGCCCGGCAGGCTCGTCGAGTCCTCCACAACGATCACAGCGGCGGGATCGTCACGCTTGGCGGTAGCCGAGTGCTGATGCGCCCGGATGACCGAAGAGTCCACGCTGACGTCCCAGTTCAGGTGGCCGGCCGCGTCAGCGTCGGCCTGGATCACTGCGAGCAATCGGTCCCAGGTGCCATCGGTGGCGAAGCGGTGGTGCCGCTTCCACACCGTCTGCCAGGGCCCGAACCGATCGGGCAGATCCCGCCACGCGACCCCGGTTCGATATCGGTGCACGATCCCCTCGACCACCTGCCGGTGATCCCGGAAAGGCCTACCACGCAGGCCATCCGAGCTCGGCAACACCGGCTCGATGCGAGCCCACACCTGATCAGTGAGTTCAGCAGCACGCGTCACCGCACCAGCGTCACGGTCACCCGCCAATCATTTGGGAGACACGCCCTAGGCCAGGTGGGTTGCGCCGACGATGTCGCGCTGCATGTACGACAGCGGCATGATCTTGACGTTCTCGCCGGTCTGCGGGGCCGACACCAGCCTCCCGTGACCGATGTACATCGAGACGTGGCCGATCGGGTGGTACATGAAGACCAGGTCGCCTGGTTGCAGTTGCCCGAGCCCGACATGGGTGCCGTAGTGGTACTGGGCCGCGGCGAGGTGCGGCAGCGAGACACCACCGGCGCGCCAGGCGGCCATCGTCAACCCTGAACAGTCGTACGAGCCGGGACCGGCCGCCCCGAAGGCGTACGGCTTGCCCACCTGGGCCAGCGCGAAGTCGACTGCCCGCTGGGCGGCGGCGCTGCCCGCGTGCACGGTCGGGGCGCTCGATCCGGGGTCCGATCCCGTCGTCGCGTCGTCCGTACGCGGAGCCGTCGGTGTCGCGCGACGGGCCGCGGCCAGCTTCACCGCCATCCGGTTGGCGTACGCCGCCTGTTGAGCGGCGGTCAGCGTGGCGAACAACGACTGGAACTTCGTGGTCTGCGCAGCGGCCGCGTCCCGTTCCCGCTGCACGACTTCGCGCTGGGCCTGAGCCGCCCGCAGGACGGTGTTTGCTTGCCTGCGGACGGATGTCATGGTCGCGGTGGCGACCTTCAGCGAGGTGACGACATCAGCCTCATGCTGGGCCAACAGATCGAGACCGTTGAGCTGAGCAAGGTACTGGCGTCCCGAGTCGCTCGTCATGAGAGCGGCGACCGCGCTCGTCGAGCCGTACTCGTACTGAGTGGTGATGACCTGCACGAACGTGACGTGGGCGGCGCGATAATTGGCGGCGGCGTCCCGGGCCGCGCGCTCGTACCGAGCGGCCTCGCGTTGAGCGGCGCTGACGTCGATGCGGGCCTTGTCGAACCGCTCGGCGAGCCGCTCGGTCTGCCGTCCGAGTGAGTTGAGCTTCGCGGTCACCGAGGCGAGCGTCGGGGTCGGCGGGTTGGCTGGCGCGGCCACGGCGTTGACCGGGCGGAGCGCCAGACCGCACACCAGGATCACCAGGGCGGCGAACGCAGTGCGCGTCCGGCCGGGACGACGGTTGATGGCCACGGGTGGACCAGCTCCACTTCTTCCTCGACCGCCCACGGGGTCAGCTGACGGGTTCGGGCTGGAGGTGCCCTACGGCCGGCCCGAGGTTACTAGCGCGCGCCGTGGGTGCCAAGGGCAGTCGACTTTACGGGCACTCAATGCGAACATCCGAGCAATGTCCCTTGGCCGGATCAAGAGAACTTCATGAAGCTGCTTGCCCGAACGCTGTCCATCATCGCCACGGCCGGGTTGATCCTGGTCCTGTGTTCGGTGTCGGCGCTGGCCGGCACGCGGCCGGTGGTGAGCGGTCTGTCGACCCACCACGCGACGTACTGGGGCCAGTCCCTGATCACCGTCTACGGCCGCAACTTCACGCACGTCAAGAGGGTGATGTTCGGCGCCGGGAAGGGCACGCAAGTGCACGTCGTGTCGGCCACGAAGCTGACCGTGCGCGATCCCTTCCACAACTACGGCCGGACGCACGTGCGGGTGGTGACGTCGGCCGGCTGGTCGTCGAAGACGTCGGCCGACGCGTTCACCTTTACCCGCCCCACGATGAACAGCCCGATTCAGGGTGGCTTGACCGCGCGGCAGGAGCAACGGATCTCGGCCCAGGTGCGCGCGGCGCACAAAGGAGTGCGCAGCGCTGCCCGTTCGAGCCACTGGACCGCCGCGATGGGGGTCACCGCCGCGCAGCGGGCCCGGTCGTGGCTCGGAGTGCCGTATTCGTGGGCGGGCGGCAACGGCCGCGGCCCCACCCTCGGCGTCTGCGCGCACAACGGCGGTGACCTGGACTGCCACATCGTCGGCTTCGACTGCTCCGGCCTGGCGCTCTACGCGTGGTCGCCGTACAAGAGTCTGGTCCATTTTGCGGCGACCCAGCACAGCCGCGCGGGCAGCTTCCACCCCACGATCGGACAGCTGACCCCGGGCGACCTCGTGTTCTTCTCCGGACGCAGCGAAGCGACGATCGGTCACGTGGCCGTATACGAGGGCAACGGCAACGTGATCCAGGCCGAGCAGAGCGGGTACCGCGTGATGAGGTCCCGGCTCGTCGACGTCATCGCCTACAGCGGCCGGTACCGCGGGGCGACCCGCCCCATGTCCAGTGGCCGGCAGGCCCCCGGCCCGCACCTGTCGTCGGTGACGCCGCAGGTGGCGGTCAAGGGCGGCTACGTGACGATCACCGGCAGCCGGCTCGACACGGCCACCTCGGTGACCGTGGGCGCCACGATGCTGTACTCGTTCGCCAAGCGCACCGCGTCCACTCTGGTCGTGAAGGTGCCCGCCCACAAGGCCGGCCGGGTCGCGGTCACGGTGTCCAATTCGTGGGGCAGCGCCCACAGCGCAATCACCTACGTGCCGGCACCTCAACTGTCGACGCTGTCCCCGTCCAGGGGACCGGACAGCGGCGGAACCCCGGTCACCGTCGCCGGCACGAATCTGGCGACGGTGACCCGGGTGACGGTCGGTACGACATCCGTCCCGTTCAAGATCGTGGCCGCGAACCGACTGACCCTGACGATGCCCGCACACGCGGCCGGCGCGGTGAAGGTCACCGCCTACTCCCGGGTGAGCACGTCGAACCAGAAGACGTACACGTTCGTGTCCACGGCGACCGACACGCCGACCCCAACCGCGACCCCCACGCCGACCGACACGCCGACCGACACGCCGACCGACACCGCGAGCACGTCCCCGACGGTCTCACCCGTGGCGCCGACAACGACCAGCTCGTCGACGGACGGCTCGTCCGGCACCAGCGAGCCCAGCACCAGCGAGTCCACCGACAGCGCGTCCACCGACAGCGCGTCCACCGACAGCCCGCCGCCGGACAGCGCGGCGCCGCCACCATGATCGTCTGGGCGTAATCCGCCACCTCGCGCGGCTGCACCAATTCAGGACACCTGAGCCGGGGGTCGGTCTGGCAACGTCGCTGGCACACGCCGACAGGCGACTCGCGACTCGCCGAGAGGAGCCGGGCAGGTGTCAGCGCGCGCGTCCGCGGAGCTGGACCTCGTCGCCGTGACCCGCTTTCTCGACACGGTGGTCCCGGGCGGCCTGCAGGGACAGCTCGCCGCCGAGCTGATCTCCGGCGGCCGGTCCAACCCGACCTACGCGCTCACCGACGGCACGGCCCAGTGGGTGCTGCGCCGCCCGCCCTACGGTCTGGTGCTGCCGAGTGCACACGACATGGCCCGCGAGGTGCGGGTGCAATCGGCTCTCGCGGCAAGCCCGGTGCCCGTCCCGCGCATCGTCGCGTCGTGCCCGGACCCGGACGTCATCGGCGCCCCGTTCTACGTCATGGACCGGGTGGCCGGGCGCATGATGTCGGCGCTCGACGACACGGCCCGGCTCACCCCGGCCGAGCGCGGCGCCTTCGCCGACGCCCTCGTGCGCGAACTGGCGACGCTGCACGCGCTCGACCCGGACGCGGTCGGGCTGGCCGGCTGGGGACGTCCCGAGGGTTTCCTCGACCGGCAACTGACCCTGTGGCTGCGGCAGTGGCAGGCCGCGCACACCGTTGACCGCCCGGCCCTGCTCGACGTCGCCGCCCGCCTGCGCCGGGCGATGCCGGCATCGCGGCGCGCGGGCATCGTGCACGGCGACTACAAGTACGACAACGTCATGGTGGACGCTCACGACACCGGGCGCGTCGTCGCGATTCTGGACTGGGAGATGTCCACGCTCGGCGACCCGCTGTGCGACCTGGGCATGTTGCTGTGCTTCTGGGACGAGGTGGACGACGCCACACCGAATCCCCACGCGGGACAGGCCACCGCGCTCGACGGCTTCCCGACCCGGGCCGAACTGGCTACCCGTTACGCCACGCTGTCTGGCACCGACGTCTCCCCCGTGGACTGGTACCTGGCGTTCGCCGACTTCAAGCTGAGCGTCATCCTCGACGGGATACACGCCCGCTACGTCGCCGGCGCCACCGCCGGCCACGGCTTCGACGAGATCGGCCGCTCGATCCAACCGTTGCTCGACCGCGCCGAGCAGCGCACCCGCAATCTCACGATCGGCGCCGCATGACCGCCGGGGTCGACCGCGCGCGCCGGCACGGTCTCGGCGATCTCCCCCGTCGCGCGGCGCTGCGCGTACCCGACAAGCAAGCCGTGATCGATGGCGACGTCCGGCTGACGTTTCGGCAGTTCGACGAGACGGTCGAGCGGCTGGCCGGAGCCCTGCACCAGGCCGGTTTACGAAAGGGCGACACCCTCGCGCTGCTGGCCCACAACTGCTGGCAGTTCGGTGTGCTCGTGTTCGCGACCGCGCGGATCGGCGTCGTGCTGGTGCCGGTGAACTTCATGCTGGGCCCGCACGAGATCGCCTACATCCTCGATCACAGCGAGGCCGATGCGTTCGTCGTCGAGGACGGTCTCGTCGCGGTCGCAAGCGCCGCGCTGGCGCTGAGCAGCGGACGCGTCCGCGTCCGCGCCACCGTCGCGCTCACCGGCGCACCGACCGGGCCGGGTTGGGACGACGTCGACGCCTGGGCGCAGCACGACGGCGAGCCGGCGCCCGACGTGCACATCGCCGACGACGACCCGCTGCGGCTGATGTACACCAGCGGCACCGAGTCGCGTCCCAAAGGCGTGCTGCTCAGCAGCCGCTCGGTGCTGTGGCAGTACACCAGTTGCATCATCAGCGGCGGGATGGCCGCCGACGACGTCGAGGTGCACGCGCTGCCGCTCTACCATTGCGCGCAGCTCGACAACTTCTTCAGCACCGACATCTATCTCGGCGCGACCAGCGTGATCCTGCGCCGCCCCGACCCCGACGAGCTGCTGCGCACCATCGCGGCCGAACGGATCACCAAGCTGTTCTGCCCGCCGACCGTGTGGATCGGGCTGTTGCGCGCACCGCACTTCGACGCCACGGACCTGAGCTCGCTGCGCAAGGGCTACTACGGCGCGTCGGCGATGCCGGTGGAGATCCTGGCCGAGATGGGCCGGCGGTTGCCGGCTGTGCGGCTGTGGAACTTCTACGGGCAGACGGAGATGGCGTCGCTGGCCACCGCACTGCCACCCGAGGAGCAGTTGACGCATCCCGGTTCGGCCGGCCGGCCGGTGCTCAACGTCGAGACCGGCATCGTCGACGAGGCCGGGCGGCCGGTGCCGACGGGTGCGATCGGCGAGATCGTGCACCGCAGCCCGCAGGCGACGACGGGTTACTTCCACGACCCGGGGAAGACGGCCGAAGCGTTCCGCGACGGGTGGTTCCACTCCGGCGACCTCGGCTACCAGGACCACGCCGGGCGGCTCTACGTCGTCGACCGCAAGAAGGACATGATCACCTCCGGCGGCGAGAACGTGTCCAGCCGCGAGGTCGAAGAGGTCGTGTACGAGCTGCCCGAGGTCGCCGAGGCCGCAGTCTTCGGCATCGAGCACCCGGTGTGGGTCGAGGCCGTGGTCGTCGCCGTCGTGCCCCGCGCCGGCGCGACGATTGACGACGGCGCCGTCATCGCCCACTGCCGGG
Organism: uncultured Jatrophihabitans sp.; assembly: GCA_964244175.1. GTDB lineage: Bacteria > Actinomycetota > Actinomycetes > Mycobacteriales > Jatrophihabitantaceae > Jatrophihabitans. The sequence goes on from CAXTHY010000037.1 coordinate 10,833, forward strand.
CCCGTCTCGCCGGCTTCAAGACCCCCAAGTTCGTCGTCGTGCTCGACGAGCTGCCCAAGAATCCCAGCGGCAAGATCCTCAAGCGGATGCTGCGGACCAGCCACGCCGGACTGTCGGACACCACCCCGTAGAAGGAGCTCCCATGACCCAGCAGTTGGCACGCACGCCGGACTTCAGGCCGATCGACGCCCCCGCGCTCGAGCTCCGTCCGTCCGAACGCGCCTTCGAGCTGCGCGAGGTGATGATCGATTTCATGCACGAGCACGTGTTCCCGGCCGAGGCGAGCTATCACGCCCACCGCGCCGCCGGCGGCCCGAACGACCACACGCTGCCGACGGTCGTCGAGGAGCTGAAGGTCGAAGCCCGACGTCGCGGGTTGTGGAACCTCTTCCTGCCGTCGGAGTCGGGCCTGAGCCAACTCGACTACGCGATGCTGGCCGAGATCAGCGGCTGGAGTCTCGAGCTCGCGCCCGAGGCGATCAACGGGCAGGCCCCCGACACCGGCAACATGGAACTGCTGCACCTGTTCGGCACCCCGGAGCAGAAGGAGCGTTGGCTTGCGCCGCTGCTCGACGGCGCGATCCGCTCGGCGTTCTCGATGACCGAGGTCGCCGTGGCCAGCAGCGACGCCACCAACATCGAGACCAGCATCGTCCGCGACGGCGACAGCTACGTCGTGACCGGCCGCAAGTGGTGGACGTCCGGAGCCGCCGACCCGCGCTGCGAGCTGTTGATCGTCATGGGCAAGACCGACACCGCGGCCGAGCGGCACCGCCAGCAGTCGATGATCCTGGTGCCGACCGCGACACCCGGGGTCACCGTCAGGCGCGACGTGCCGATCTTCGGCCGGCACGACCAGCACGGGCACTGCGAGATCGTCTACGCGGACGTCCGCGTGCCGGTCGAGAACCTGCTCGGGGCCGAGGGCGAAGGTTTCGCGCTCGCGCAGGCCCGGCTCGGGCCCGGCCGCATCCACCACTGCATGCGGGCCCTCGGCGCGGCCGAGCGGGCGTTGGGCCTGATGGTCGAGCGCGCGGCAACCCGCGTGGCGTTCGGCCAGCCGCTGGCCGAGCAAGGCGTGGTGCGCGAGCAGATCGCCGAGTCGCGCCTGGCCATCGACCAGGCCCGCCTGCTGTGCCAGCTGGCCGCTCGCACCATCGACGTGCACGGCAACCGCGCCGCCGCGACGCTGGTGTCGATGGCCAAGGTCGCGGTGCCGCGGGTTGCCCTGCAGGTCATCGACGCCGCCATCCAGGTCCACGGCGGGGCCGGCGTGAGCGACGACTTCCCCCTGGCCGCGATGTGGTCGTGGCACCGGGCCATGCGGATCTTCGACGGCCCGGACGAGGTCCACGTGCAGGCGATCGCCAAGACCGAGCTGCGGCGGCGGGCCCAGGCCACGCGATGACCCCGCGCTTCATCGACGCCCACCTGCACCTGTGGGACCTGCAGCGGCTCAGTTACCCGTGGATGGCCGATCCCGAGCTCGGCGTCCTGCGTCAGGACTACCTCCCCCACGACTTCCGGCGCGACACGGCCGAGCTGGACGTAGCCGGGGTGGTGCACGTCCAGGCCGAGATGGATCACGCCGCCGACCCGGTGATCGAGACGGCCTGGTTGGCCGAGCTGGCCGCCGACGTCTCGGCCGGGGCGCCGGTGCCGACGGTGTGCGTCGGCTATGCCGACCTGCGCGACCCGAAGCTCGCGGACGTGCTCGACCGGCACGCGGCCTACCCGTTCGTGCGCGGGATCCGGCAAGAGGCCTGGTGCGACCCGAACTCCGCCCGCGCCGACATCCTCACCGTAAACCTGCTCGAGGACCCGGCCTGGATCCGCGGACTGCGCGTCCTGGCCGAACGGAACCTCAGCTTCGAGCTGCTCGTGTTTCCGCACCAACTCGCCCTGGCCGCGGAGGTCTTCGCGCGGCTGCCCGGGCTGACAGTGCTGCTCGGGCACACCGGCGTCCCTGACCCGGCGATCGACCCGGGGCTGGAGCTGTGGCGCGCCGGCATCACCCGCTTCGCCCGCGAGGTCCCGCAGGCCGTGCTCAAGCTCTCCGGGATGGGCTTCGTCTCCGGCGGCGCGGCGTGGACGGCCGCTGATCTCGCTCCGCTCGTGCACGAGTGCATCGACGTCTACGGTCCCGACCGCTGCCTGTTCGCGAGCAACTGGCCAGTGGAGCGGCTGGCGACGCCGCGCTACTCCGACGTCTGGGCCCGCTACGATGAGCTCACGGCCGACCTGACCGCGGACGAGCGCGCGGCGCTGTTCGTCGGCACGGCCGCCCGCGTCTACGACATCGCGGTCGCAGCGGACGCGTCCGCCTGACCCCTCTCGGGGGTGCCCTGGCTGTGCGCGCCGGCCTGGACGAAGATTGCTCCCGTGGCCGGCGACGCGATCGAGGACGACGTCGCGCGCGAGCTGTTTGCCGTCGGCCCGGAGGAGTTCATGGCCAAGCGGGCCGAGCTCGCCGCCCGGCTCAAGCAGAACGGCGACCCGGCCGCGGCGGCCGCGATCAGCAAGCTGCGCAAGCCGACCGTCGCCGCCTGGATCGTGAATGCCTACGTCCTCGAGCATCGCGACCAGCTCGACGCAATCGCCGACATCGGCGACCGGCTGCGGGCCGCCCAACATAAGCTCGAGGCGTCGCAGTTGCGCACGCTGTCGCAGGAACGCCGGTCCCTAGTCGCCGCCCTGACCAAGCAGGCCTTCGCGCAGGCCGAGCGCCCGACATCCTCGGCGACGGTGATGGACGAGGTGCGCGGCACGTTCGACGCCGCGGTCGCTGACCCGGACATCGCCGCGCGGCTCGGCCGGCTGCAGCGGCCCGAGCAGTTCTCCGGGTTCGGGTTCAGCACCGACGGGCCACCGCAGCTCACGCTGGTGCGCGGCGGCAAGGACCGGCCGACCACGGACGGGAAGAAAGCGGCGGAACCGGTGCCGAGGAAGCCGAAGCGCACCGCGGCCGAGGAACGGGCCCGCCGCCGCACGGTGGAACGCGCCCGCACCGACTTCGAGCAGGCCGAGACCGCAGCCGACGACGCGCAGCAGGGCGAGACCATTGCCGCGACGCGCGTCAAGGAGGCCGAAAAGGCACTGGCGCAGGCGAAAGGCGCGCTCGAGGACGCGCGCCGCGAGCTCGAGGACGCCCGGCAGCAGGTGCGCGAGGCAAAGGCCCGGCGCCGTGAGACCCGCCAGGCGCTGGACGTCGCCGAACGCAACGCCGAGGCCGACGACTGACGGGAAGGCTCAGCGGTGGGCGGAATCGCGGTGCGCCGAGCGGTAGGCCCGCGGGCTCAGGCCGAACTCGCGGCGGAAGGCGCGGGAGAAGTATTCGGCCGACGCGAACCCACATTCGACGGCCACCCGCTCGACCTGCCCCGGGCCGGTTCGCGTGGCCAGGATCTCCGCGGCCCGTTCGAGGCGCCGCCGGCGGATGCGGGCCGCGGGCGACTCGGCGCCGGTGAACGCGCGGTAGAGCTGGCGCAGCGAGATGTTGAGCTGGGCCGCGATCGTGGCCGGGGTCAGGTTCGGGTCAGCCGCCTGCTCGAAGATGATCGCGTCGGTGCGCAGCCGGGTGTTCTCGGCCTGCGCCAGGTCCTGGTTCGGTCGGCGCACCGCGGTACGCAGCAATAGCCCGGCGACGGACGCCAGGTAGCGGTCGACCCCGATCAGGCTCGACGACGTCGACAGCTCGTCGCTGCCGATGAGCAGCAACCCGACCGCCGAGCGCAGTAGCTGCGCCTGGAACGGGGTCAGGTCGTAGCTGCGCTCGCCCATCTCGCGGATCGTCGCCGCCTCGACGCCGATCGCGGCCAGCGGGATGTTCAGCGTGTACAGGTGGGTGTTGCCGACGAAGTGCTCGGCGATCTCGTCGGAGGGGTCGAAGACCTGCAGCGTGCCGGCCGGCAGCACCGCCGCGTCACCGTCCGTCGCGTCGAAGACCGAGCCGCTGCCGTCGGTGCGGGCGAGCAGGTGCACACCTTGATCGAACGGCGTCAGGCTCGCGCTGCGCGCCTGGCGGTACAGCTCGGCCCCGCTGACGGTCGAGGCCGACCAGATACAGCGGGTTCCGCGCAACCGCGCGCCCTTGAACAGGTACGGGGCGCGGGCCTGACGCAGCGGCGCGATCTGCATACCCAGCGGCCCGGTGCGTGGGCGAGCGGACCAGGTGTCGGGGTTGTCGGCCGAGACGTCGAGCCACGCGACCGCCCCAGGTGTGGGCACGTCGAACGGGGCGGGACTGTCGGCCATCACCACACCTCCCACAGCCGCACGTCGATTCGGCGCCTCTCGCTACCGCACCGACGCAGGCCGGGTCCATCCCCGAGCGCTATGACGACGACTGCCCCGTCGCGCGCAATTCTGCGCTGCACCGAACCTAAATATGCCCGACGCTCCCCGCAAGGTCACGACACGGGTAACCTCCGACCGCGGCGCCGACTAGATCGTCTGGACGCGTTCTACATTGTCACATCGGAGGCAGCTGTGAAGCTCGGATACCACACCGGTTATTGGTCGGCCGGGCCGCCGGCCGGCATCACCGATGCGATCGCCCGGTGTGCGGCGCGCGGTTTCGACTCGATCTGGACGGCCGAGGCGTACGGCTCGGATTGCCTGACCCCCCTGGCCTGGTGGGGTGCCAGCACGTCGCGCGTGCGCCTCGGGACCAACATCATGCAGATGTCGGCGCGCACGCCGACCGCGACCGCGATGGCCGCACTCACGCTCGACCACCTGTCCGGCGGACGGTTCGTGCTCGGCCTCGGCGCGAGCGGCCCGCAGGTGGTCGAGGGGTGGTACGGCCAGCCGTATCCCAAACCCCTGGCCCGCACCCGTGAGTACCTCGACATCGTGCGCAAGGTGCTCGCCCGCGACGAGCCGGTGACCAGCGACGGCGAGTTCTACCCGCTTCCGTATCGAGGCGGGTCGGGCCTGGGCAAGGCGTTGAAGTCGATCGTGCATCCGCTGCGCAGCGACATCCCGATCATGCTCGGCGCCGAGGGTCCGAAGAACGTTGCGATGGCGGCCGAGATAGCCGACGGCTGGCTGCCGATGTTTTTCTCCCCCAAGATGGACGGCTTCTTCCGCGACGCGTTGGCCGAGGGTTTCGCCCGGCCCGGCGCGCGACGCAGTGCCGCCGACTTCGAGGTGCCGGCGTTCGTCCCGATCGTGATCGACGACGACCTCGAGAAGGCCGCGGACATGGTGCGTCCGGCCATCGCGCTCTACATAGGCGGTATGGGCGCGAAGACGGTGAACTTCCATGCCAATCATTTCGTCCGCCTCGGCTACGAGGCCGAGGTGGCCAAGATCCAAGAGCTGTTCCTTGCCGGACGCAAGCTCGAGGCGATGGGGACGGTGCCGACCTCGCTGGTCGAGGACATCGCGCTCGTCGGTTCGCCGGCGAAGATCCGCGACGAGCTGCAGCAGTGGGAGGCAACCGTGATCACCAGCCTGATCGTGCAGGCGCCGCCCGACTCGCTCGACGCGGTCGCCGACCTGCTGTCCTGATCAAGCCCGCGCTCAGGGCGTGGCCTCGTCCGACCCCGGGTCGTCGGCCGAGCTGGTGTCGCCGTCGCTGCCCGAATCCGTCGGCTCGGGATCCGGCTCGCTGGTCGTCGGGTCGATTGGCGGGTCGCTGGTCGTCGGGTCGACTGGCGGGTCGCTGGTCGTCGGGTCGACCGGCGGGTCCGTGACCGGCGGGTCGATGGTGGGATCGGTGCTCGGTTCGCCCGGATCCGCCGTCACCGGCGGCGTGGTCGTGCCAGTGCCGGGCGATGAGCTCGACGAACCGGGGCAGGGCGTGCTGACTTTCTTGGCGCAGCCGGCGGGCTTGGTCGGCGGGATGAGCGCGCGCGGCGGCCCTGGGTCGACCGGCGGCAGCGTCGGCTTGGCGACGTGCTTGCCCGGTTTCGCGTCGGGCTTCGCCGGGATGACCGGGATGGTCACGCCCACTGCGCCGCTGGCGTAGATCTTCTCCAGCCCCAGCACCTCGGACACGTACGCGTCGGAGTGGTTGTAGCTGAGGATGGCCGCGACCTGGCCGCGGTACGTGCCGAGGTCGCGGCCGGCCGCGCACAGGTAGTCGGCTGCGGCCGCTGCGGCGTCGAACACGTTGAACGGATCCTTGACGCCGTCCTTATTGCCGTCGCGGCCCCAGCTGGTCCAGGTCGACGGGATGAACTGCATCGGCCCCACCGCCCGGTCATAGACGGTGTCGCCGTCCAGGCGGCCACCGTCGGTGTCACGGATGAGCGCGGTGCCGTTGCCGTTGAGCGGGATGCCGATGATGGGCGGCGTGGACACGCCACTGGCCTGCAGGACGGCGCCGGCGAAGCGGCCGTGATTGGACTCGACCCGGCCGATGCCGGCCAGCAGCGGCCACGGCAGCCGGCACTTCGGGTTCTTCGCCGCCTCGGCCTTCGCCGCGTCCTGGTACGCGGCCAGCGCAGTGCTCGGGATACCGTCGGAGGCCAGCGCACTCGGCGGCGTGAGGTCGGCAACCGGCGCGCGGGCGGACTCGGCCGCGCCTTCGTCGGCGCCCCCGCCGAAACCGATCAACACCGATCCCTGGAGGCCGCCGCTCAACACACCGCCGGCGACGTCGGCGGCGTTCAGATCTCCGGCTGTGCGCACCATCGGCTGGCCGACATCGGCGACATTGCGCTGCGGGCGGGGCGCCTGGGTGCGGCCCGTGCTGCCGACGGTGAGGGCCACGGTCGCGACCACGGCGGTGACCGCGGCCAGCGTGCCGCTGACCGCCACGCTGTGCGGGGCAGCCAACAGCGAGACACCCGCGTGGGCGGGGGCCGGACGGCGGCGGGGGGACGGCCGATTGCCCACGGCGCGCAGCGCGCGACGCCCCGGCGGCACCGAATGTCTGACCATTGCTCGTTCCAGTCCTGATCCCCAGAAGACCGGCCAACGGTAGATCGGGTTCGACGTCGGGTCCAGGGGCCTTCGGCGATGTTGTCCGCTCGGGCAGCGGCGCCCGAGGCGCTACTCCGAGAGGTTGGTGTCGGGCAGCGGGCCCAGCCCACCGAACCCGTCCAGATAGGGCTCGATCTCGCCGCGTTCGGTCCACTGCCGCAGCTGCGTCACCGAGCGGCGCGACATCAGCGCCCGGGTCAGGTCGAAGTCCGAGGCCCGCACCACTACCTCGGCGTCCTCGGCCGCGCCGCGCGAACACCATTGCCACTCGTCGCCGACGAGGGCGATCGGCGGGCGTTCGGCGACGGCCGTGCCGAAGCCGTCGACCATCCGATCGCGCAGCGCGTGCAGGCCGTCGGTGTCGTGTGCACCTGAGACGCCCAGCGCCCCCCGCAGATCCTGCTCATGGATGATCACGTCACCCAGGGGACGCGTGGAGTTCTGCCGCATCCAGTCCTGCAGCGGCTCGGCGATGGTGCGCCACTCGGCCAGCAGCTCGGCGATGCCGACGTCGGCGCGGGCAGTCACCTGTCGCTGCGTCCACTCACTGTTGTGGTCGTCGGGCTCGTCGCCGGCCAGGACGTCGACGCCCAGGCCGACCATGTGGGCGAGCAGGTCGCGCACGGTCCAGTCCGGGCAGGCCGGTACGACGATTTCCGCCTGTTGCGCGTCGAGATCGCCGACGAGGCGACCGACCCGCTCGTAGGCGCTGGCCCATTCTGCAATCGCATCCATGGGGTGCAGTCAACCAGCGCGGCAGCCCGGCCTTGCGGCCGGTCAGCGGGCCGGGCGCTCGTCGACGATGCGGCGCATCTTGCCGACCGAGCGCTCGACCGCGTCGGGAGCCACGACGTCGATCCCGATGCTGACGCCGATCGTGTTCTTGACCAGCGTGCGCAGCTGGTCGGCCGCGGCGGCACCGTCTTCGGGGCTGGCGTCGGTACGGCGCTCGACCCGCACCGTCAGCTCGTCCAACGTGCCCGGGCGGCTGAGCACGCACTGGAAGTGCGGGGTCAGCGCCGGCGTGCGCAGGATGAGTTCCTCGATCTGGGTCGGGAACAGGTTCACCCCGCGCAGGATGATCATGTCGTCGGTGCGGCCGGTGATCTTCTCCATCCGCCGCATGGTGCGGGCCGTGCCCGGCAGCAGCCGGGTGAGGTCGCGCGTGCGGTAGCGGACCACCGGCATCGCCTGTTTGGTCAGCGAGGTGAAGACGAGTTCGCCTTCTGCGCCGTCGGGCACCACCTCGCCGGTCAGCGGATCGATGATCTCGGGATAGAAGTGGTCCTCCCAGACGTGCAGGCCGTCCTTGGTGTCGACGCACTCCATGGCCACGCCCGGGCCCATGACCTCCGACAGTCCGTAGATGTCGACGGCGTGGATGTCGAGGCGACGTTCCATCTCGGCCCGCATGTCGTTGGTCCACGGCTCGGCCCCGAAGATGCCGACCTGCAACGAGGTGCTGCGGGGGTCGATGCCTTGGCGCTCCATCTCGTCGGCGATGGCCAGCATGTAGCTGGGTGTCACCATGATCACGTCGGGCTCGAAGTCGTTGATCAGCATGACCTGGCGCTCGGTCATGCCGCCGGAGACGGGAATGACGGTGGCGCCGAGCGCTTCGGCCCCGTAGTGCGCGCCCAGGCCGCCGGTGAACAGGCCGTAGCCGTAGGCGACGTGGATCTTGTCACCCGGGCGGCCGCCGCCGGCGCGGATGGAGCGGGCCATGACGTTCGACCACGTGGCGATGTCGTCGGCGGTGTACCCGACGACGGTCGGCCGACCGGTCGTGCCCGACGACGCGTGGATGCGCGACACCTGCGCCTGCGGCACGGCGAACATCCCGAACGGGTAGTTGTCGCGCAGGTCGGACTTCACCGTGAACGGGAAGCGCGACAGGTCGGCGAGGTCCTTGCAGTCGTCGGGGTGCACGCCGGCCGCGTCGAAGGCCTGCCGGTAGTGGGCCACGTTCGCGTAGGCGTGGTGCAGCGACCACTGCAGGCGTTCGAGCTGGACCGCGCGCAGTTCGTCGGTCGAGGCTCGCTCGATCGGTTCGAGGTCCGCGGCGGCGGGGGTGCGATCGTGCATCGCGTGCTCCTCAGGCGTCGTAGTCGACGGTCAGCTCGTCGGTCGTCGCAACGGCCTGGCAGGTGAGCACGTAGCCGGCCGCCACCTCGTCGTCCTCGAGCGCGTAGTTGCGGCGCATCGTCACCTCGCCGTGGGTAACGCGGGCCCGGCAGGTGCCGCACACCCCGCCCTTGCAGGCAAACGGCAGGTCCGGGCGCACCTTCTGCGCGCCGTCGAGCACGGCCGTCCCGGCCGGGACGGTGACGGTGCTGCTGCGTCCGTCGAGCACGACGGTGACCGCGGCGCCCGGGCCGGCCGGTGCCTCGTGATGGTGGGCCTCGGGCGGCGGCACGTCCTCGACGTAGAACAGCTCGCGATGGACGCGGGCGCGCTCCACCCCGAGTTCGGTCAGCACGTCGATGGCGTCGGTGACCATCCCGAACGGTCCGCACAACCACCAGTGATCGACCGCGTCGACGTCGACCGTCACCGGCAGCAGGGCGCGCAGGCGCTCGGCGTCGAGACGGCCGCTGTAGAGCTCGACCTCCTGTGCCTCGCGCGAGAGCACATGGACCAGGCGCATGCGGGCCGGGTAGCGGTCCTTCAGGTCGGCGACGTCGTCGGCGAACATCACGGTGTCGCTGCGGCGGTTGCCGTAGAGCAGGGTGACGGTGGCGTCGTCGGCGGCGGCGAGGACCGACGCGGCGATCGACAGCGTCGGCGTGATGCCCGACCCGGCGGCGATCAGCACGTGGTCGGCACCGACGTTCAGGTCCGGGGTGAACGAGCCGGTGGGGGCCTGCACCTCGAGCACGTCACCGGCGCGGATGTCGTGGACCAGCCAACCGGACACCGCGCCGCCCGCGACCTCGCGCACTCCGATGCGCGGGGCCCGGCCGACCGGCGCGCAGATCGAGTAGGAGCGTCGTTCGGCGCCGCGGCGCACAGTCAATGACTGCCCGGCCGCGAACGCGAAGTCGTCGCGCAGCTCGGCCGGCACGGTGAAGGTGACGGCGGCGGAGTCGTCGGTCAGCCGCTCGACCTGCGCGACCGTCAGCGCGTGGAAGTCCGTCCTCATAGGGTTTTCACCGCTTCGAACGGCTCATGGCAGGCGGTGCACCGGTGCAGCGACTTGCAGGCGGTGGCACTGAACGCGGCGGTCTGCGTGGTCGCCGGCGAGCCGCAGCGCGGGCACGCGACGTTCGGGCGCGGGCCGAGGGTGAGCGGGATCGGGCCGGCGCGGCGGGGGGCAGCGCTCGGCGGGGCGATGCCGGCCGCGGCGAGCTTGCGTCGTCCGTCGGCGGTGATCCAGTCGCTGCTCCAGGCCGGCGCGAGCTGGGTGCGGACCTCGACCTCGGCGTAGCCGGCGCGCTGCAGTCGGTGCGCCACGTCGTGGCTGATCTCACGCATCGCCGCGCAGCCGGAGTAGGTCGGTGTGATCGTGGCGACCACGCGACCGTCATGTTCGTCGACCGCGCGCAGGATGCCGAGATCCGCCAACGTCAGCATCGGCAGCTCGGGGTCGGGGGTGGCGGCCGCGGCGTCCCAGGCGGTCTGGGTGGCCGTCACCATGTCGCGTCCGGGTGGGCGCGGGCCACGCTCTGCAGTTCGGCCAGCACGTAGCCGAGGGCCTCGGTGTGCACGCCGTGGCGGCCGGAGCGGCCACCGACCGCGGCCAGCGGTGCGGCGCTCGGCCGCGCGAGCCCGGCGGTGGCGAAGACGGTGTCGAGAACGAGGTCGAACTCGGTCCGGTCAACTCGGCCCTGGTCAGCAATGTGCGCGGCGAACAGCTCGTCGACCAGCGGCCAACTGGTGGCCAGAGCGGCCTGCATCTTCTGCTGGGACAACGCGGTGCCGTCGCCGAGGCGCACGACCCACTGGGCCGCGTAGTCGCGGTGATAGGTGAGTTCCTTGACGCCCTTGCCGGCGATCGCGGCCAGCACCGGGTCGGCGCAGTCGGCGAGTTGCTCGAACAGGGCCAGCCGCCAGGTCGCGAAGATCAGCAGCCGGCCGACCAGCTCGGCGAAGTCCGTGTCGAGCCGCTCGACGAGGCGGACGTTGCGGAACTGCGATTCGTCGCGGAAGTACGCGAGCTGGTCCTCGCTGCGGTCGAGGATCGTGCCGGCGCGGGCCAGCAACATGCGGGCCTGACCGAGCAGGTCGAGCGCGACGTTCGCCAGCGCCGTCTCCTCCTCCAGCTCGGGCAGCCGGGTCATCCACTGCTGCAAGCGGTGGCTGTAGATCAGCGCGTCGTCGCCGAGCATCAGGCAGAACGTGGCGAGCGCGTCGGCGTCCATCCCGTCCGGGACGCGGGTGTCGATGCCGGCGAGCGGGTCGGTGAAGCCGGTGCCGAAGGCCCAGCGGTGGTCGCTACCCTCGTCGTCGGCCAGTGACTCGTACGGGTTGTCGTCGCTCATCACATGTGCGGAACGTCGTCGGGGATGTCGTAGAAGGTCGGGTGCCGGTAAACCTTGTCGCCCGACGGTGCGAAGAACGGGTCTTTCTCATCCGGGCTCGACGCGGTGATGTCGCTGGCGGCGACGACCCAGATGCTGACGCCCTCGTTGCGGCGAGTGTAGAGGTCGCGGGCATGGTGCAGCGCCATCGTCGCGTCGGCCGCGTGCAGCGACCCGACATGCACGTGGTTGAGGCCCCGCTTACCCCGCAGGAACACCTCGTACAGCGGCCAGTCGGTGGTCATCGGTTTGCACCCGCTTCCGTCGCTATCTCGCCCGCGGCGGGCGCGTTAGCGCCGCCTGCGGGTGCAAACCGGTGTTTGGACGCGTGGGCGGTGGCGGCTTCGCGGACCCAGGCGCCGTCGTCGTGCGCGACCCGGCGCTGCGCGACCCGCTGGGCGTTGCAGGGCCCGTCGCCCTTGATGACGGCCTCGAGCTCGGACCAGTCGACCGCGCCGAAGTCGTAGCGGCCTCGTTCGGCGTTCCAGCGCAAATCGGGATCGGGCAGCGTCACGCCCAACTTGTCGGCCTGAGGCACGGTCATGTCGACGAAACGCTGCCGCAGCTCGTCGTTGGTGTGCCGCTTGATCCTCCACGCCATCGACTGCCCGGTGTTGGGCGACTTGTCGTCGGGCGGGCCGAACATCATCAGCGACGGCCACCAGAACCGGTTGGTCGCATCCTGCACCAGCTGCCGCTGCGCGTCCGTCCCGCGCATCATCGTCATAAGCAGCTCGTAGCCCTGCCGCTGGTGGAAGGACTCCTCCTTGCAGATGCGGATCATCGCGCGCGCGTACGGCCCGTAGGAGGAGCGGCACAGCGGCACCTGGTTGCAGATCGCGGCGCCGTCGACCAGCCAGCCGATCACGCCGACGTCGGCGTAGGACAGTGTCGGGTAGTTGAAGATCGACGAGTACTTCTGCCGGCCGGTGATCAGCTTGTCGGTGAGGTCGGCGCGATCGGCCCCAAGCGTTTCGGCCGCGCTGTAGAGGTACATGCCGTGCCCGGCCTCGTCCTGCACCTTGGCCAGCAGGATCGCCTTGCGCCGCAGCGACGGCGCCCGGGTGATCCAGTTGCCCTCGGGCTGCATGCCGATGATCTCCGAGTGCGCGTGCTGCGCGATCTGGCGGATCATCGTGTTGCGGTACGCGTCGGGCATCCAGTCGCGCGGCTCGATGCGCTTGTCGTGCTCGATGGTGGCCTCGAAGTGGGTCTGCAGTTCCAACGTCATGACGCCGGCCACTCACGGGCGACCATGGTCAGGACGTCGTACTGCGCGGCCACCGCGCCGTCCTGCTTGGTCACCTCGGCGTCCCAGCGCACCTCGCCGTGCGCGCTGTCACCGCGTGGCGTGATCGCCTTGCAGGTCAGCGTCACCGTCAGCTCATCACCGGGATAGACGGGGGTGAGGAAACGCAGCTCGTCGATGCCGTAGTTGGCCAGGACGGGACCGGGCTCGGGATCGACGAACAGCCCGGCGGCGAGCGAGACGACGAGGTAGCCGTGGGCGACGATGCCGTCGAAGAACGGATTAGCCGCGGCCGCTTCGGCGTCGGTGTGCGCGTAGAACGTGTCGCCGGTGAACTCGGCGAAGTGCGCGATGTCGTCATCGGTGACGCGGCGCGGGCCGGCGGTCAGCGAGTCGCCGAGCTTCAGCTCGGCCAGCGACTTGCGGAACGGGTGGACACCGTCGTCATTCCGGGCGGCGCCCCGCACCCAGTGGCCGGTGACGGCGCCGAGCACCTTCGGGCTGGCCTGGATCGCGGTGCGTTGCATGTGGTGCGTGACGCCGCGCAGACCACCCAGCTCTTCTCCCCCACCGGCCCGGCCAGGGCCGCCGTGCACGAGCAGCGGCAGCGGCGAGCCGTGCCCGGTCGACTCCTTGGCGTCGTCCTCATCGAGCACGAGCAGCCGACCGTGCCAGGGGGCGATGCCGAGCACGACATCGCGGGCGAACGCGGTGTCACCGGTGACGACCGAGCCAGCCAGGCTGCCTTGGCCGCGGGCGGCCAGCTCGATCACGTGCGCGGTGTCGCGGTAGCCGATCAGGGTGCTCACCGGGCCGAACGCCTCGACCTCGTGCGGCTCGGCCCGCTCGGCGTCATCGGCTCGGACCAATACCGGCGAGATGAAGGCGCCGCGCTCGGCGTCAGCGCCGACGACCTCGACGTGGTCGGGATCGCCGAACACCGCAGTGCCCACCGACAGCAGCGCCTTGAGCGAGCGGCGCACCTCTTCGCGCTGGTCCAGGCTGGCCAGCGCGCCCATCCGCACTGATTCGTCGGCCGGGTCGCCGATCGTGATCTTCGCCAGCCGGGCCGCGGCGGCCTCGGCCACCGCATCGAGCTGGTCACTCGGCACGAGCGCGCGGCGGATCGCGGTGCACTTCTGCCCGGCCTTGACCGTCATCTCGTTGACCAGCTGCTTCACGTACAGGTCGAACTCGGCCGTGCCGGGCGTGGCGTCGGGGCCGAGGATCGAGCAGTTCAGCGAGTCGGCCTCGGCGTTGAACCGGACGGAGCGGCTGACCACGCTCGGGTGCGTGCGCAGCCGCTGCGCGGTGGACGCCGA
>CAXTHY010000037.1:24866-32907 GCA_964244175.1 uncultured Jatrophihabitans sp.
CCGGTGAACGAGACCAGGTCCTGGTCGGTGAGGTGGTCGAAGAGGTCGCCGACGCTGCCACAGATCAGTTGCAGCGACCCCGCGGGCAGCAGGTCCGACTCGACGATCAACTCGATGAGGCGATGGGTCAGGAAGGCGGTGGCGGTGGCCGGCTTGACGACGGTGGGAACGCCGGCGAGAAAGGCCGGGGCGAACTTCTCGAGCGGCCCCCACACCGGGAAGTTGAACGCGTTGATCTGTACGGCCACGCCCGCCAGCGGGGTCAGCAGGTGTTGGCCGACGAACTGCCCGCTGCGGCCGAGCGCCTCGACCGGGCCTTCGACGATGACGTTGTCAGCCGGCAGCTCGCGCTTGCCCTTGGCGGCATACGTCAGCAGGACGCCCAGACCACCGTCGACGTCGAACTTGCTGTCGAACAGCGTCGCACCGGTGCGGGCCGAGAGCGCGTAGAGATCGTCCCGGTGCTCGCGCAGGTACTGGCCCAGCGCCTTGAGGATGGCGGCCCGCTGGTGGAAGTTCAGCTCGCGCAGGGCCGGGCCGCCGATACGCCGGCCATGGGCCAGCACGCCGGCCGCGTCGATGCCCTGCGCGGACACGGTGTCGAACATCGGCACGCCCGCGTCGCCCGGCTCGACCCACGACCCCTGAACGTAACTGCGAAGCGTCATGCCGCCGCTCTCCCGATTCGATTTCCCGACCGATCGTTCGGTTATTCATGCTAGCATCTCGCCATGCCGGCTGACCAGACCGAAGGCGGCGCCGGTGCGGTGCTGGCGATGATGGCGGCCGACCGCGCGGCGGCGGCACTGGGCATCGAGCTCGTCGACCACGGTTTGGGCTGGGCGGTTACCCGCATGACGGTGCGTCGCGACATGGTGAACGGCCACGACCTCGCGCACGGCGGCCTGATCTTCACGTTGGCCGACACCGCGTTCGCCTGTGCTTGCAACAGCTGGGGCCCGGCCACTGTCGCCGCCGGGGGCGATATCACCTTCGTCACGGCCGGCCGGCTCGGCGACGTGCTCGAGGCGCACGCGCAGGCCCGGACACGGTTCGGCCGCACCGGGATCTACGACGTCACGGTGCGCCGCGGCGACGAGGTGGTGGCCGAATTCCGCGGTCGCAGCGCCGAGCTGCGCCGGTGACAGCCCAGACGAACCCGGCCCCGCCGCCGCGACGGCGCGGCCGTCCCGGGCTCGACCGCGAGACGGTGCTGGCGCGCAGCGTCGAGCTGTTCAACGAACGCGGGTTCGACGGGACGAGCATGGAGGATCTCGCGCGGCACCTGGGCATCGCGAAGTCGGCCATCTATCACCACGTGGCCAGCAAGGACGAGCTGCTCCGGCTGGCGGTCGATCGCGCGCTCGACGAGCTGTTCGCCGTCGCCGATCGCGCCCGCCGCTTCGATGCGCCGGCGATCGCACGTCTCGAATTCGTGGTGCGCGGCAGCGTCGAGGTGCTGCAGGCGCAACTGCCCTACGTCACCCTGCTGCTGCGGGTACGCGGCAACACCGAGATCGAGCGCGCGGCGCTCGAACGCCGTCGGGCCTTCGACCGGTTCGTGGCCGGACTCGTCCGGCAGGCGCGCCGCGAGGGAGACATCCGCCCGGACGCGGACGCCACTGTCACGGCCCACCTGCTGTTCGGGCTCGTCAACTCGCTCGTCGAGTGGTACCGCCCGGCCCGGCGCAGACCGAACTCATTGGCCGACGCGGTGTGCACCGTCGCGTTCGACGGCCTGCGGGTACGCCGGCCTGCGGGTACGCCGCGCGCTCGATTGACGGACGCGCGGCCGGTGACTCAGTAGGTGCGATCGATCGGGTGGTCGACGTAGGTGACGCCCGGCCGGGCAACGACCGCGGTGCGGCGCCGGTTCAGCATCAGGAACAGCTCGATGAGCGCTCCGACGACTCCGATGATCATCAGGATGACGCCGACGACGCCCAGGTCGATGCCATTGACCTTGTCGGTCACCGCGAACTTCAGGATCGCGCCTACGGCGATCAGGAAAAGAGCTGCTCCGATACGCATGCTGCGCCCCTGTCTGCCAGCCCGTTGGCTGAACGTGCTATCAGAGTACCCGCCATTACGCCCGGGCTAACCCGAAGCACACACGCAGTCAGGTTCGGGTCGGCGCGTTCAGGACACCAGCGCCGCGCAGCGTGACGCGTCGCGGGGCGAGTAACGCCGGTTCAGCCGGGTCTGCAGGATCGTGCGCACCTGCTCGGTCCGGCCCGCCGACGACGCCGCCAGGATCAACGTCTCCTCGACGATCTCGCGCTGCGCGGCACTGCCACCGAGCCGCTCGACGCCGACCAGCGCGGCCAGCCGGTCGGCGGCGCGGTCGGGATCACCGTGCACGAGGTCGCACAGCGCATCGGCCAACGGCGCGACCGTCGCGGCAAAGACCTGATCGGGCTGCGCGGCCGCGTATCGACGCAACCGCGCGAGACCGGCGCAGTCACCGGCCGCGGCCAGGGCCACGGCCGCGTGCAGGGCGACGAACGGGGTGGGTGGCGCGGTGAGCAGGGCGGGTGGGACCGCCGCCAGCACCGGCGCGATATCGATGGTGTCCCACGCACCGGTGATCCGGGCCCGCCACAGCAGGGACGCGGAGTCGACGAGCGCGCGCACGCCGTGCACCGACGGCGGGGCCAGCTGCGCGCCGTAGCGGCGCAGCGCGGCGCGGTCGTCGCCGAGCGCCAACTCGTGCAGCGCGGCATGCCATGAGAAGTGCGCCCGATGTGAGGCACGGGCGCCGCAGGAGCGGATCCATCCGTCGAGCCACGTCAGACCGGCCCGGTGGTCGCCGGACTCGTAGTAGACGTGCGTGCGCGCATGCACGGCGTGCCCGGCGGCCGGTTCGGCGGCCAGTGCGAGGTCGGCCAGGTGCGCCGCCTCGGCGTAGTCGCCCTGCTCCTGACGGACGAAGGCGAGCAGGCCGCGATACCACCAGTCGTCGCCGTATGCGGGGGCCAGGCCGTCGACCAGCGCCCAGGCCTCGGCCGGGATCTCGGTTGCGCCGCCGAACGCGATTGTCGGGACGGCCACGCTGACCGCGAGCGCGTCTTCCGGATACGCCTGGATGTAGGCCAGCAGCGTGGCCGCCGAGCCCGCCCCGGGCTCCTGCACCCGCGCCGTGACCACGTCGACGAAGCGACGCTCGCGTTCGTCGGCCTTGGGCGCGGCGCGGTGCGCTGCGTCCAGAGCCTTCTCCACATCGACGTCGACGGACCACTCGACCCCGAGCAGCGCGAGCGCGGCGTGCCCGAGCGCGAAGTCGGGATCGAGGGTGACGGCTTCGGTGAGCAGCGCCTCGGCGCCGGATCGCACCCGCAGGATGCGGCCGAGGCCCTCGACGTAGAGGCGGCCGGCGGCGCTCGATGCGGTGAGCGGCAGGCCGTACTGGTCGCGGACCCGGCGCTGGATGCCCGAGGCGGGCAGGGCAGCGACGACCTCGCGGGCGACGGCGGCGGCCTGACATCGGATCTCGGGGATGGCGGTGCTCTCCCAAAGCTGACCGCGGCGCAGCGGGCCGACCGTCCAGACGGCCGGCTGGTCGCCAGACGTCGGCAGCAGTCGGCCGGCGTCGTCGGTCGCGAAGCCCAAGTCGAGCGAGCCCGGCCGGGCCAGGCCCGAGTTGAGCAGGTTGAGCACGAGCGGGTCTTCGTCGTGTTGCACGGCGGTACACGTGCCGGTGCAGTTCAGGACGACGGCGGCGTTGATCTCGGCGCCGTCGCTCAAACCCACCAGGACGCCGGTCGCAGTCTCCCGCGCCGAGGTGACGGACGCAGTGTGCGAGATCAGGGACCCGTCGGCACATCGCTGCGTGAGCCAGGCGTGCAATGCCGGGTCGATGCGGTGGCGCACGCGATCCCATCGGCGAGCGGCCGTCGCCAGGAAACGCGCTCGGGTGTCGTCGTCGAAGCGGCCCCAGACCGCGGCCGTGATCGGGCGCAACCCGTCGATCGCCGGGCGCCATTCCCGGTCGTGGGCGCGGATCTGGTCGAAGACCAGGCGGCGGGCGGCAGCGAGCGTGAGCGGCCCGTCGCCCGGCAGCGGCGGCGCGGCGGCCGGCGGTTGCGGACTGGCGGCGTGCGGCAGCGGCAGCATCCCGTGGCGCGAGACGACGTGGACGCGCACACCGGCGCGATCCCAGCGCTGCGCCATGTCGGCCATCGTGAGTCCGGCGCCGACGAGCACCACCGAGTCACCTGAGCGCACCGTGGCGGCGGCCGACGCCCGCCAGGGGTCGGCGACGAAGCGGTGCGAGCGGGCGAGCGCCGGCGGCGCCCACGCGGTCGACGGCGCGCCGTGCCCGGTCGCGATCACCACGGTGTCGGCGGCGCGGCTGGTGCCGTCGGCGAGGACGAGCCGCAGCCGACGGCCGTGCCGGCGCACATCCGTGACCCGGGTGCGTAGCTGTTCCAGCGTCACCGCCGAGTCCTTCACCGCCTCGGTCAGACAGCTCGCCAGATAGTCGGCGTAGTGCTTACGCGGGGCGAAACCGCCGGGAGCGAACGCCGGGTCGACCTGGGCCCGAAGCCAGCGCAGGAAGTGGTCCGGGTCGTCGGGATAGGCGCTCATGCCCTTCGCCGAG
Source organism: uncultured Jatrophihabitans sp. (assembly GCA_964244175.1). Lineage (GTDB taxonomy): Bacteria > Actinomycetota > Actinomycetes > Mycobacteriales > Jatrophihabitantaceae > Jatrophihabitans. The sequence goes on from CAXTHY010000037.1 coordinate 29,467, forward strand.
ACGTTCAGGCGGTGTCGGGGGTCGCGGGTGGAGTAGGCCAGCCCCTCGGCGACCCGGTCGGGCTCGACGACGACGATCTCGACCCGACGACCCGCGAGCGCTGCCGTCCGGGCCACCTGCATCGCCGTCAGGGTGCCGCTCGCACCCCCGCCGACGATGGCCACCACCGCTGTGCCGCCGTGAGCGCCCATTCTTTCCCCCATTGTCTACCAGCTAAGAAGGGATTCTATCGGCTAATGCCCGATCGTGCCGATTTCGCGGCACACCGTGTCAGTTTCACCGCGTCGGGACCGGGGTCGCGGTGCGCAACAACGACACCGGCAACCCATCTGGTTCGTGCTCCGCCGGCCGTAGGGCGCACACACCGGCAAGTCGGCGACGATGACACACCGACATCGCCTTCAGGCGGCGAGGCGTGGATCGTCGCGCGGTCTCGGCCGTCACCGTCACTGCAGGTCGGCCGGGGCCGGCTCCTGGTTCATCGCGCGGAACACGCCGCGGTGGAAGACGAGCGGCGAGAGCGACTCCTCGGAGCCGAGTCCCCGCACATGGCCGGTGACGATCAAATGGTCACCGCCGTCGAACTCGTCACCGAGCGTGCAGTCGAGCCAGCCGTTGCTGCCGTCCAGGATCGGCGAGCCCATCGGGCTCGGGGTCCAGGCCACCTCGGCGAACTTGTCGGCCCCGCTGACCGCGAAGGACCGGGCCAGCTCGGCCTGCGAGTCGGCCAGGATGTTCACGCAGAACCGGCCGGCGGCGCGGATCTTCGGCCACGACGTCGAAGCACGCCCGACCAGCAACAGGATCATCGGCGGATCCAGCGACAGCGAATGGAACGACTGGCACGAGAAGCCGGCCGGGGCGCCGTCAGACAGGCCCGTGACGATGGTGACCCCGGACGGGTAGTGGCCGACGACGTCACGCAGCATTCGGGCGGGGATCTCGGTCATCACTGCTGACACTAGGACCTATCCCTTGAGCCCGGCGAACCGGCCGTCGCGCCACCGCCAGAGATGCGGGCACCGTCGGCCCCAGGATGGTCAGCTCAGCAGATCGTTCAGCAGGCCGACCGCGGTGTCGACCGTCTCGAGCGCGGCCCATCGCGCCCCGGAGGCCGCAGCCAGCGCCGCCGCCTCGCTGGTGTCGTCGCGCGGCGCCACGATGATCAGCTCCGGGATCGCCCTTGCCGCCGGCACCGGATCCTGCTCGTCGGTCGCCCGGCAGTCCGACAGCAACACCACTACTCGGCGGATCGCCCGCGCGTCGGCGAGCATCTCCGCCCCCGCCCGCAGCGCACCGGCCAGACCGGTCACCCCGTGCCCGCGCAACCGCAGCACCTGGTCGACCACGGTCTCGGCGGCGATGCTGTCCTGCAGCCGACGGATCGGGCGCACGTCGCGGGCGAACGCCAGCACCGCATGCTCGCTCGGTGCGCGCAGCGCGCAGGCGGCCGTCACCGTCGCGGCCGCGGCGAGGCGCGCGCCGGTCATCGACCCGGAGTCGTCGACGAGCAAGCAGAGCGCGAGCTGAGGGCTGCCCCAGTCCCGCGCATACAGGTCGTCGAGATGGGCCGGCCGCCCCTCGGCCGCGGCCGTCACCACCGCGTCGAACGAGGCGTCCAGGTCGAGGTCACCGCCCCGGCTCGCCGGAACGAGCCGCGGGCGTCCGGTGCCGCGATGCAGGGGCCGACCAGTGCGGGTGCGGTCGATGATCAGCCGGGCGGCCAGGCGGCGGGCGTGCGCGCGCAAGGACTCATCGGTCGCCGTGGTCAGGTCGGCCAGCAGTGCCAGCGCGGCGTCCGGGTCGGCGGCGAGCAGCCGGGCCAACGCCTCCTCGTCGAGCTGGCCGACCTGCGGCGACACGTCGGCGAACCCGTCGTGCCGCGCCAGCGCGGCCCGGCCGGTGGTGCGGCTGCGCGGTTTCGCGTGCCGCCTGCGGTCTGCGTCGGTGCCCGCCGGTGGCGGGCTCAGGCTTCCCCCGGCGGCGACTCCCCTCCCGGCGCGTCAGCGGCATTGTCCGGCGGCGGCCCGAACACCGCCTGGTACAGCTCGCGCACCACGTCCTCGGGCGTGCGGTTGCTCGACTCGAGCATTCGCACCCGGCCCGACAACGCGACCAGCGCGGCGTCCAGCCCGGCGTGCCAATCGGTGCGCGCCACTCCCCGGGCTACGGCCAGCCGGGCGGCGATGCCGACCGTGTCGATCGCGCCCCGCACCGACGAACCCACCCGCAGGTCGGGGTGCGTGCGGGTGCGTCGCACCAGTTCGACCACCGACGCGTTCCAGACCGGGTCGACGTGCTGATCGCGCAGCGCGACGATGCCGGTCTCGGTGGCCGCCGACTGGTAACCCATCGCGATGCGGCAGGTGCGGTCGTAGATCGCTGAGGAGATCCGCGCCGTCCCGACCGCGTCGAACGGGTTCATCGCCGCGACCAGCCGAAAACCCGGGCCGGCCCGTACCGCCCCCAGCCGCGGGACGTTCAGCTCGCCCTCGGACATGACGGTGATCAGGACGTTCAGCGTCTCCTCCGGGACGCGGTTAATCTCTTCCACGTAGAGCAGCCCGCCGCTGCGCAGCGCCTCGACCAGCGGGCCGTCGACGAAGATGTCGGGCCGGTAGCCCTTGGCCAGCACCTGCGCCGGGTCGAAGTGCCCGACCAGCCGGGCCGGGGTCAGCTCGGCATTGCCTTCGACCAGGAAGAACGGGACGTCCCGGCTGCCGGCCACGGCGCGCAGCAGCGTCGACTTGCCGGTGCCGGGCGGCCCTTCGAGCACGACGTGCGCGCCGGCGTCCAGCGCCGCCACGAGCAGTTCGAACTCCCGCTCGCGGTCGAGGACCGGCGTCACGCGTGCTCGTGCACCATCACGCCGCGCACGTTCTTGCCGTTGAGCAGGTCGTCGTAACCTTCGTTGACCTCTTCGAGGGTGTACGTCCGGGTGATGATCTCGTCGAGCTTGAGGTCGCCGCTCTGGTACAGCCCGAGGATCTTCGGGATGTCGGTCGTCGGGTTGCAGTCGCCGAACAGGCTGCCCTTGATGCTCTTGCGGAACAGCGTGAGGATCGTGCCCGGCAACTCGATGGTCTGCTCCTCGAGCTTGTTCAGCCCCGTGACGACGACCGTCCCGCCCTTGCCGATCGCGTTGAACCCGGCACCGACGACCTCGGAGGTCATCAGCCCGACGGTGAGGATCGCCGAGTCGGCCATCTGCCCGCGGGTCATGTCGGTGATGGCGTCGAACGCCTCCTCGGCCGACGCGAACGCGTGGGTCGCGCCGAGTTCCATCGCCTTCTCGCGCTTGTTCTCCAGCGGGTCGATAACGACGACGTTCTTCGCGCCGGCGTACCGCGCGCCCTGCACGGCGTTGATGCCGATGCCGCCGATGCCGTAGATCGCCACCGTGTCGCCGGGCCGGACATTCGCGGTGTTGACGGCCGCGCC
>CAXTHY010000038.1:0-10925 GCA_964244175.1 uncultured Jatrophihabitans sp.
TGAACGGCGTGTTGGCGCCGGTGTAGAGGATCAGCGCCGTCGCGACCTGGACAACCACGAATCCGGCGTTGCCCAACCATCCGTGCCCGAACGCCGCGTGCGCCACCTGGCTGATGACCGTCGGACTCCCACTCGTGAACGGCGTCGCGTGGGTCTGCCAGGCCAGGAACGACACGCCCAGCACCAGACACCCGAGGATGACACTCATCGTGCTCAGCGTGCGTCGAGCATTCTGCCCCTCGTCCGGTTTGAAGGCGCTCACGCCGTTTGAAATTGCCTCCAGCCCAGTCAGTGACGCGCCACCGTTCGCGAAGGCCTTCATCAGCACGTAGATCGCGGCGAGGGTGAACAGTGCGTGGTGCGTGTCGTGCACGCCGACGAGGTCGTGGCTGCGTTGCTGCGCCGAATAGGTGATGGTGGGCAGGTCGCCGAAGATCTCACGGCCCACCCCAACGACGATCACCAGGCCCGCGGAGGCGACGAAGAAGTAGGTCGGGAACGCGAACGCTTTCCCGGCCTCGCGCACCCCGCGCAGGTTGCCGTAGGCGAGCAACGCGACGATGAGGATAGAAATCTCGAGCGCGTACGCCGACAGCGCCGGGACCAGGGAGGTGATCGCGGCAGTGCCGGCCGCGGTCTGCACCGAGACCGTCACGATGTAGTCGATCAACAGCGCTACCGAGGCGATCTGCGCGATTTTCGGTCCGAAGTTCTCGCGCGCAACGACGTACGAACCGCCCGCCCGTGTGTAGATCTTCACCACTTCGCGGTACGAGAGCGTCGTGAGCACCAGCAGCCCGAGGACGACACCGGTCAACGGCATCAGCAGGTGGAAGCCCGCCAATCCGAAGATCGGCAACAACACGATCAGCATCTCCTCCGACCCGTAGGCAGAGGATGAGATGCAATCGCTGGACAACACACCGAGCGCGGCCTTCTTCGACAGCTTCTCCTCCCGCAGGGAAGAGTTCACGAGCGGTCGGCCGAGCAGCACGCGCTTGGCCCGATATCGCAGCGTCTCGGGTAAACCCGCATTGCCCGTGCTGCGTTGCTGCGTCACCGGGCCCACGTCAAGAGACGCTAGGCACCACGAGCCGATCCGACACGAGCCCTCACGAATCCCTCACGGATCTCTAACGCCTGCAGGTAGCTCCTCGACATCGCTTCAGAACGCCCGAAAACCGCCGATGGGGCAAGTGTCGGAGCATGCTGAAAGCGCGGGAATGCCATTGCCCGCGGTACGCCAGCTCTGGGCCGAGGAAGGGAGCGGATGCATGGCGTTTCCGTCGAGCCTCGGACTTGCCGATGCGGTCTTGGATGCGTTACCCGATGCGACCGCGGTGTTGGACGGCGCAGGCACCATCGTGGCGGTCAATCACACGTGGCGGATGTTCTCGGTCGACAACGGTGGGCATCCCGATGCGACCGGCGTGGGGGTGAATTACCTGGAGCTGTGCCGCCGCTCCGCTGACGCTGGTTGCGCCGATGCCGCCCTGGTTCGCGACGGAATTCAATCCGTGCTCGATGGCAAAACGGTACATCGGGAGCTGGAGTACCCATGCCCATCGCCAGCGGCCGGACGATGGTTCCTCTTGCGGGTAAACCCCCTCCCCGCTCCGGCGAGGGGGGCCGTCCTGTCCCACGTTAACATCACCCGCCGAAAGCAGGCTGAACAAGAACTGGCTCACGCAGCCGCCCACGACCCCCTCACTAGTCTGGCCAATCGAGCCTTGTTCAAGGAGCGGCTCGCGCACGCCCTCACGGCCAGGGATGGCCGGCCGAGTCGCGACGGGGTCGGAGTTCTCTATCTCGACCTCGATGGATTCAAACTGGTGAATGACAACTACGGCCACCAAGCCGGTGACGAAGTCCTACTGCTCACCGGATCCCGGCTTCGCAAGCAAGTGCGGCCCCAAGACACCGTCGCCCGCCTTGGCGGCGACGAATTCGCGGTCCTCGCGCCCCGGATCACCGCCAAGGGACTGGCCCGCCTCGCCGCTCGCATCACCGACGAGCTCAGAAAGCCGCACTTCATCCACGGAGAAACCATCACCGTGCCGGCGAGCGTGGGCGCTCACCTGGCCGCCCCGGGCGAGTCAGTCAAACACGCCCTCCAGTGCAGCGACGACGCGATGTATCAGGTCAAACGTGCCGCTCGCTAACTACTTTACCGCGGGTGGGCCGCGACGAGGCAGTCATCCGACGGGCTGGCATGGAGAGAATTCACCACACGTACTCGCCGTATGTTAATATACTGTTAGTTCTCATGCATCGGTGTCCCGCCTATTTGCAATCAGTCAGGCCGTTGGGGACGGCGCCTGTCAACGCACTCAATCCGGAACGAGTCCCCCATGTCACGAACCGCCCCAGCGTTCACCACGACCCGGAAACCCGGCGGTGGCGGCGCGCGGGGCCATTTGCAGCGATGGATCGCCGTCGCCGCGGTAGTGATGATCGCCGGAAGTGCGGCGGCGGTCCTGGCGGCGTCCTCGGTCGCGAGCAAGGACGCAGCGCGTCAACGCTTAGCTCTTGTGACGTCCGCAGCCAACGTCGCTAAGACGCTGCAATCGGCGATTCTGCATGAGCAAGACCTGATCGTCAGCGCCGGCGGGTTCGTAGCTGGAAGTCCAGGCGCCACGGCGGCTGACTTCAAGCGCTGGGGCGCTTCTGTCCAGGCCCTGCAGCGCTACCCCGAACTTGTCGGTCTCGGCCGCGCTGTGTTGGTCAGCCGGGCCGAGTTACCCAGTTTCGCTTCGCGGGCCGCGACGCACGGCCCGTTCCACGTCATCCCGGCCGGCGTTCGGCCCTACTACTGCTTCTACACAACCGGCTTCACGCGGACCGGCAAATCGGAGGTTCCCCCGGGCTACGACGTCTGTAGTGGTGCGCAGGGGCACCTCGGGCTCCGCGCCCGGGATTCCGGTCTCGGCGCTTACCTTCCCATGCGCACCGGCACCGGCGCCCCCACGATGCTCGCAATATTGAGCCCTGTGTACCGCGGCGGGATGCCGCCTTCGACGGTGGCAGCGCGCCGGGCCGCGTTTCTCGGCTGGGTCGGCACCGATCTGTTGCCAAAGGTGATCTTGGATCGCGCGTTAGCGGATCATCCCAACCTCAACGTTACTTTCACCTACGCAGCGAGCGGCTCGCATGCTGAGTTCCGGTCCGCCGCCGAGCCGAGCGGGTCGAGCGTCGTAACGACGAATTTGCACAACGGCTGGACGGTACGAACCTGGACGGTCCTCCCGGCGGCCGGCTTGTTTACGAACAGCACCGCGGTCATGATGCTCGTCGCGGGAATCGCTTTGAGCTTCTTGATGGCGGCATTGCTGTTCGTCTTGGCGACCGGACGCGTCCGCGCCTTGTCGCTGGTGGACGAGAAGACTGACGAGTTGCGCCACCGGGCGCTGCACGACGCGTTGACCGGTCTGCCCAACCGCGCGTTGATTATGGATCGCATCGAGCAGTTGATGGCACGGAATCTGCGCGACGGGACGATGGGGGCCGCGCTTTACATCGACCTGGACGGATTCAAGAACGTCAACGACACGCTTGGTCACGGCGTCGGAGACCTTCTTCTCCAAGCTGTGGCCGCCAGGTTCACCGCCACCCTCCGCGACGCCGACACGATCGGCCGGATGGGCGGCGACGAGTTCGTCATCCTGCTCGATAACGCGGCGCCGCCCGAGGGGCCGGAAATGGTGGCTGAACGTCTCATGGAGGCTATGCGTCAGCCGTTCCAGCTCAAGGGCAGCGCCACCCCAGTGCTGATTACCGCAAGTGTCGGAATCGCGGTGGGGAACAGAGAGACGCCCGAACAGCTGCTTCGTGAGGCCGACATGGCCCTATACCAGGCAAAGGCCGCCGGCAAGAACAATTTCGACGTGTACCGCACCCAGATGGGCACCGAGCTTCAGCGTCGTTACGAGCTCGAGTTCGATCTGCGGGCCGCGCTCGAATGCGGCCAGCTCCGCGTCCACTACCAACCGATCTACAACCTTGGCGACCTGTCGGTCATTGGGGCTGAGGCACTGCTGCGCTGGGAACACCCGACCATGGGCCAGATTCAGCCCGACGATTTCGTTCCGCTGCTCGAATCGACTGGCCAGATCGTCGACGTTGGGCGGTGGGTGCTGCGCGAGGCGTGCGCGCAAATGGCGGCGTGGCGCGCACGGGGAAGCGAACTAACCGTGTCCGTAAACATCTCTGCCCGTCAGTTGGACCGCGACATCCTTGTCGATGACGTCCGCGCAGCGCTCGACGTCAGCGGCCTCGACCCCTCAGCGCTCACCCTCGAGATCACCGAGACCGCACTCATGCGCAACGTCGAGGACACCGCGCGCCGGCTTCACGAACTCAAAGCGCTCGGTATCCATGTGGCAATCGACGATTTCGGGACCGGATACTCGAGTCTTGCCTACCTGCAGCGCTTTCCGGTCGATTGTCTCAAGATCGATCGCACCTTCACCGACGCGCTCACCCGATCTCGAGAGTCGGAAGCCCTGGTACGAACACTCGTTCAACTTGGCAAGGATCTTGGACTGAAGACCCTCGCCGAAGGGGTCGAAACGCCGGCGCAATTGGACTATCTGCGTGCCCAGGACGTCGACGAAATCCAGGGCTTCCTGCTCGCCCGGCCGCTCTCAGCTGACGTGCTCGAGACAAAGATATTTGAACCAGCCCACCCGCCCAACCCGAACGTGTCCCTATCGACGTAGCCTGTCGCAACTGGTACTGGGGGGCGTCGCCCGCGTTCGGCCCCTATCAGCGTGCCGCCCAACTGCGGTGCGGGCTACAGGGCCATCATGAGACCGTGTTCCTGATCTATCCAGGGGGTTGTGCATGAGTTCGTGCTTCGTCTATGACGCGGTCCGCACGCCGTTCGGGCGTTTCGGCGGGGCCTTGGCCGGTACTCGTCCTGATGACTTGGCGGCGACGGTGGTGCGCGCCATGCTGGGGCGTAGTTCCGATCTCGATCCGGCCCGGATCGACGAGGTCGTGTTCGGTGACGCGAATGGTGCCGGTGAGGACAACCGCAACGTTGCCCGGATGGCTGTGCTGCTGGCCGGGCTGCCGGTCTCGATCCCCGGGTCGACGGTCAACCGGTTGTGCGGCTCGAGCCTGGACGCGGCGATGAGCGCTTCGCGGATGATCGAGACCGGCGACGCCGAGATCGTGCTCTCGGGGGGTGTGGAGTCGATGACCCGTGCGCCGTGGGTGCTGCCCAAGCCGGCGCGGGCTTTTCCGGCCGGCAACACCGAGGTGGTGTCGACGACGCTGGGTTGGCGGCTGGTCAACCCGGCCATGCCGGCTGATTGGACAGTGTCGCTGGGCGAGGCCAACGAGCAGTTGCAGGAGCGGTTCTCGATCTCGCGCGAGCGGCAGGACGAGTTCGCCGCCCGCTCGCACCAGCTGACCCACGCCGCCTGGGAGGCCGGCTTCTACGACCCGATCACCGTGACGGTGGACGGCGTCGAGCTCGCCCGGGACGAGGGCGTGCGACCGAACAGCACGCTCGAGTCGCTGGCCAAGCTCAAGCCCGCCTTCCGCCCTGACGGCACGATCACGGCCGGGAACGCGTCGCCGCTCAACGACGGCGCATCGGCGGTGTTGCTCGGCGCGGAGGCGGCCGGTGAGGCGATCGGCCGCGCTCCGATCGCCCGGGTAGCCGGCCGGGGGGCGATGGCGCTCGAGCCGCAGGAGTTCGGTTACGCGCCGGTCGAGGCGGCGAACCGGGCGCTGCGCCGGGCCGGTATCGGCTGGGACGACGTCGCCGCAGTCGAGTTGAACGAGGCGTTCGCGGTGCAGTCGATCGCCTGTGTCGATGCCTGGAAGGTCGACCCGGACATCGTCAACGCCAAGGGCGGTGCGATCGCGATCGGCCATCCCCTGGGGGCGTCGGGTGGACGCATCCTCGGCACGCTGGCCGCGCGGCTGCGCGAGTCGGGCGAGCGGTGGGGCGTGGCCGCGATCTGCATCGGTGTCGGGCAGGGTCTGGCCGTGGTGCTCGAGAACGTGTCCGAGAAGCCGGCGTGACGGATATCAGCACCGACGTCGACGAGGCCGTCGCCGGAATCGGGGACGGCGCCACCGTGCTGATCGGTGGCTTCGGCACGGCCGGCCAACCGATGGAGCTCATCGACGCGCTGCGCCGCTCGGGGGTGCGTGAGCTGACCGTCGTCAACAACAACGCCGGCAACGGCGACGTCGGGCTGGCCGCGCTGCTTGCCGCCGGCCAGGTCAGCAAGATCATCTGCTCGTTCCCGCGGCAGAGCGACTCGTACGTGTTCGACGAGTTGTACCGCTCGGGCAAGGTCGAGCTCGAGCTCGTCCCGCAGGGCAACCTGGCCGAGCGCATGCGCGCGGCCGGCGCCGGCATCGGCGCGTTCTTCAGCCCCACCGGGGTCGGCACGCCGCTGGCCGAAGGCAAGGAGCAACGCACCATCGACGGCCGGGAGTACCTGCTCGAGTACCCCATCCGCGGCGATGTCGCGCTGATCAAAGCGCACCGCGCCGACACGGTCGGCAACCTCGTCTACCGCAAGACCGCCCGTAACTTCGGGCCGGTGATGGCCACCGCCGCCGCCCTGACGATCGTGCAGGTGGACGAGGTCGTCGAGGCTGGTGAACTCGACCCCGAAGCCGTCGTGACGCCCGGCCTGTACGTCGACCGCGTGGTGGTGACCAAGCCATGACCGTCGAGAACACCGATCGCAAACCTCTCGACCGACGCGAGATCGCTGAGCGCGTCGCGGTCGACATCCCCACCGGCTCCTACGTCAACCTCGGCATCGGCCAACCCACGAGCGTCGCCGATTTCCTGCCCATCGGCGCTGGCGTCACCCTGCACACCGAGAACGGGATGCTCGGCATGGGCCCGGAGGCCCACGACGACGAGATCGACCCCGACCTGATCAACGCCGGTAAGATCCCGGTCACCGAGACTGCGGGTGCGGCTTACTTCCACCACGCCGACTCCTTCGCGATGATGCGCGGCGGGCACCTGGACGTGTGCGTGCTCGGCGCGTTCCAGGTCTCGGCCGGCGGCGACCTCGCCAACTGGCACACCGGCGAGCCCGACGCGATCCCGGCGGTGGGCGGGGCGATGGACCTCGCCATCGGGGCCCGCGACGTCTACGTGATGATGAGCCTGTTCACGCGCGACGGCACGGCCAAGCTCGTACCCTCGTGCACCTATCCACTGACCGGGCTCGGCTGCGTCAGCCGCGTCTACACCGACCACGCGGTGTTCGAACTCGGCGACGCTCAGGTCACCGTCCGCGAGACCTACGGCATCTCGCTGGACGATCTGCGCGCCCGCATGGACGTCGATCTGCAAGCCGACCAGGCATGATCGGGGTCGGGTTGGTTCAGGGACAACGAAGGGTCGAGACGTAGCCGGGTGAGCAATATCGCTATGTGTTAGTTTCGCTGGGGTGTCCGACGATCAGGACGAAGCGGCGGGCGAGTTGTTACGGGTGCCGTCCGCCAACGTGAGCGCGAATGCCGACTCCGCGCGTCCCGAGCCGCGCTCCGAGTCTGCCTCGACCAAGACGTCAGGACGTCAACGCAACACCAGGCAGGCCCAGGCGGTCGAAACCGCCTTGGCCGCCGCCGATGGATTCCGGACTGCCCACGACCTGTTCACCGAGATCCGCGCCGGCGGCGGACGCATCGGCCTGACCACCGTCTATCGCCACCTTGCGTTGCTGGCCGACACCGATCGCGCCGACGTCGTGCACACCATCGACGGAGAAGCGCAGTACCGACTGTGCGGCCCGCGCGACTCACAACATCCTGGCGACCACCACCACCACATCGTCTGCCGCATCTGCGGGCGCAGCGTCGAAGTGTCAGGCCCAGAAGTCGAGGCCTGGGCCGATCGGGTGGCCGCGGCCGCGGGGTTCACCGACATCACCCACACCGTCGAGCTGTCCGGACTGTGCCCGCAACACTCGCCCAAGCCACCGCGGGCCACGAAAGGCAAGACTCGCCGGTAGCTTGCCGCTCGCCACCTGTCTCGTTCTTCTCTCTCGCCTACGTTCAGGTGGCACCTCGTGGTGCCGTTGTCGGGGAGTGATGTCGGCGCACCCGCGAGATCACGGCCGCGCTGAGGTAGAGGAGAGTGGCTGTGGTCATGATGTCGAAGCTGACCGGTAGTTTCGGGGCGGCGTAGGCGACGATGATGCCGATCCACATTGCGGTGACCGACAGCAGTCCAGATAGCACGAAGCCCCGCCATGGGCGTTGGGTGAGAAGCTGCGCGGCGGCCGGTGGCGCGGCGACGAGCCCGAACAACAACAGCGCGCCGATTGCCTGGCTGGCCTCGGCGGCCGTGACGCCGACGATGGCGAGGAAGAGCGGGCCGAGTATCCGGACCGGGACCCCACGGGCGCTGGCGACCGCGGGGTCGAGGCTGGCGAACAACAGTGGGCGGGCAATGACCAGCAGTACCGCGATTGTGGCCACCGCGATCCAGGTCGCTGCGCGCGCATCAGCCGCACTGATGCCGAAGATCGATCCGAAGAGCACCGTGACGTTGGCGGCACCGTTGACGGTCGCCGCGTGGGTGGTGAAGTAGGCCAGGAAGAACACGCCGAGCCCCAGGATCCAGGCGAAGGTGGTGCCGATGACGACATCGTCAGCCGCGCCCTTGCCACCCAGCAGCCCGAGCACGAGTCCGACCGCGACGCAGGCGGCGAACAGCCCGAACCGCAGGTCGACGCCGGCGGCCAACGCGGCCAGCGCGCCGGCGTAGGCGACATGCGACAGCGCGTCGCTGGCGAACACCTGACCACGCAGCACCACGAAGTAGCCGACCAGGCCGGACAGCAGGGCGATCGCGGTCCCGGCGAGCAGGGCGTGCTGGATGAACCCCGTCGACAGCATGTTCGTCAATCCCGTGATGGGGTTGGCGGCGGTCATGCTGCTGCGACGGTGCGTTGTGGGTTCGTCCGGAACCGTCGACGGCCGTAGGCGTCGGTGGCAGCCCGGTAGGCCGCCGCGATCAGGAACAGCCCGAACGCGAAGGTGGTGACCCAGAATCCGATCGGGTAGGGGGAGAAGAATGCGACGCCTTCACCGGTCCAGACGACGGCCACGGCGATGACGATGGACAGGGCAAGGCCGAGGGCGGGGCGGGCGGTGAGACGGCTCGCGGTGGCGGCGGGCGCGACCAGCAGCGCGAAGACGAGCAGGCTGCCGGTGACCTGGCTGGTTCCGGCGGCCGCGACGCCGAGGACGACGAGGAACAGGGCGCTGAGCAGGCGGACCGGGACGCCGCGGGCGCGGGCGACGTCGGGGTCGACACTCGCGAACAACAACGGGCGGGCCATGATCGCCAGCACGATCAGGCAGATCGCGCCCGCGATCAGCAAGGTGACGACCTGCTCGTCGGTGACGCCGATGATCGAGCCGAACAGCAGGCTGTTCAACCCGGTGAGAAAGCCCTTATAGAGGCTGACGAACAGGAAGCCGCACGCCAGCGCGAAGCCCTGCACTGTGCCGATGAAGGCGGATTCTTCGCCGTAGCCGCCCAGGCCGGAGTTGGCGCGCCCGGAGCCGGGCAACGCGGCGATGATCAGCGCGCCGGCGATGCAGAACCCGAAGTAGCCCGGCGTGGCCGCCAGCCCGAGATAGGTAGCTGCGGCTGCGCCGGGAAACCCCACGACGGCCAGGGTGTGGCCGACGAAGCTCTGCCGGCGCAGCACCATGAAGTAGCCGATCGCGCCGGCGACCACAGCGACGATGGTGCCGGCCCGCAGGGCGTTGAGCATGAAGTGGAAGGACAGCAGCTGTCGGACGTCGTCGATGATGTTCCAGCTCAGCCCTTCGCTCACCCTGTCCTCCAGCGCGCGGCTACCGACATCGCCGGAGTCATCGCCGCTGCGTCAGACCGGGTGCGCGGTGCTCGGGCGGGGTGTCCGGCTGCCCAACGACGACGAGGCGTCCGGCGCGGTCGGTGAGCACATCGATCGGGGTGTCGTAGAGCATGGTCAGCGTGTCGGCGGTGATCACGTCGGCCGGCGGACCTATCACCGCGCCGCCGTGAGCGAGGTAGATGACCCGGTCGAGGTAGGACAGGATCGGGTTCACGTCGTGGGCTACGAGCAGGACCGCAACCTGCTGGGTCTGGCTTACCTCGCGGATCAGCGCACTCACCGAGGCCTGATTCGTGACGTCGAGACTGTCCAGCGGTTCGTCGAGGATCAGCAGGTCGGGCCGGCGGGCAAGCGCCTGCGCGATGAGCAGGCGTTGCTGTTCACCGCCGGAGCACTGCCCGATCGGTCGGCGGGCGTAGCTGGTGGCGCCGACCAGCTCGATGACCTCGTCGACGCGGCGCGCGATCTGCTGGCTACGCGATCCTGGCACCCAAGCCGGGACCGGGACGCCCCACTTGTCGCCGTCCAACCCGAGGCGCACGATGTCGACCCCGCGCACCCGGGTGCCTGCGTCGAACGCGCGGCGCTGCGGCAAGTACCCGATCTGCTTGTTTCGTTGCCCAGGTCGGCCGCCGAGCACCGACACGCCTCCGTCGGTGACCGGAATCAAGCCGAGGATCATCTTCAGCAACGTCGTCTTGCCCACCCCGTTCGGGCCGAGCACGGCGACGAACTCCCCGGCGTCAACGCTCAGGTTCACGTCGGACCAGATTCGGCGCCCACCGACCGCGGCCGCGGCACGGCGCAGCTCGATGACCGGCTGCCTCGCATGGCGATCCGCCGACTCGTCGTGTCGGCTGGCCGCCGAGCCGCCAGTGCCCGCGTCCTGCTGGGTGATCGGACGTTGACTCACTTGCCGGTCGCTCGGTGCAGTGCGCTCTCGAGCGCTTGCAGTTGCGCGGACTGCCACCGCTCGAAGCTCACGCCCGCCGGCGACAGGGTCTCGGTCACCGTCGATACCGGGATCCCGGCGGCCTTGGCCGC
>CAXTHY010000038.1:10938-30944 GCA_964244175.1 uncultured Jatrophihabitans sp.
ACGACGGAGGGGTCACCAGGTCGAGCTTGAGCGCCTGCGCCAGCGGGGCGAAGATCGACTCGCTGGCACCGACCGGAGTTCCGGCGTACTTGGTCTGGATGTCCTTGATCAGCTTGTGGTAGGTCGCCAGTCCGACCGTCGCGAACTTCTGCCGCTGCGCGTCGAAGTAGGACGCGTCGGCTGGGTCCAGCTTCTTCAGATCCGCGGTGATGGTGTCGGCCACGGTGTTCACGTCGGTGGGAGAGTACCAGCGGTGCGGGTTTCCGCCGTCGGGGACGTGGACCAGATCGCCGACGTCGATCACCGTGCGGCTCGGGTCGGGGCTGGCAGCCAGGGACTTGGCTGCCCACGAGTCGTAGCCGATGCCGTTCTCGATGAACAACTGAGACTTGGCGATCACGGTGCCGTCCTTCGGCGTCGGCTCATAATCGTGGGGGTCGGTGTCCGGATTGGTGATGATCGAGGTGGCTTGCACGTGAGTGCCGCCGAGCTGTTCCAGGACGCTGCCCCACGCATTGATGCTCGCCGCTACCTGCACGACCTTGCTCGACCCGCCGCCCTGGGACCCCGACCCACCGGGCTGAGCCGTGCCCGACGTCGTCGCGCCGCCCGATGAGGTGCTGCATCCCGCAGCTGCGGCGAGAACCATGACAGCAACCGTTGCCATCCAAGCACGACGGTTCACGAAGACTCCCTCACGCACGTGCTGGGTCGACGGTCGACCGATAATGGATAGCCAACCCCGTAATGACATCGGTTGTCAATTCGGTTCAACATGTCTATCGTCTCACCGGCGACGCCAGTGTCCGGTTGTCTGTTCTCGGGTGCTCAGATCACCACTTCCCGGCCGCGAAAGTGGTCAGCTCAGCACCCGACAAGAGGCACGGGAGGAGCACTACCTCGAACGCGCGCGGACCCGGCTCTCCGTAGGGCGCAGTGACTACGCCATCATCGTGTGCACCGATGATCGTGTTCGAGCACTCTGCCGGGGTGTGGTGTAACGCGATTCGCGTTCAGCTCAGCGTTGTTGCTGACTGCGCGCTCAGCTCAACAGAGCTGGGCGCGTCAAGCAGCCTTGTCACCCCGGCTGCCGACCAACCTCCTGATCGACGCGAACCGACCGCTGCCCATGTCGAACTTGGCCAGGCCCACCGCCAGGATCAGCGCGATTCCGTTGAACAGGTCCGGGATCCAGACCGGCGCTCCGCCGAGCTGTAGGCCCTTCACCCCGACAGCGAGGACGTAGACCGCAACAACCGTGCCCCAGACGTTGAATCGGCCGGCCCGGAACTGGGTCGAGCCGAGGAAGACGGCCGAGAACGCCGGCAGGAGGAACGACGGGCCCGAAGTTGGGTCGCCGGTGCCGATTCGTGACGCGAGGAGCAAGCCGACGCCGGCCGTGATAACGCCGGAGGCGATGAAGGCGCTGGCGACTACCCTGCCCGTGCGCACGCCCGCCAGCCGGGCTGCGGCCTGGTTGCCACCCGTCGCGTAGATACGTCGTCCGGCCGGGGTGTTTTCCAAGACATACCAGACGAGCGTAGCGACGCCGAGTAAAATGAGCACCGGCACAGTGATGCCGAAAACGCTGCCGGTGCTGAAGGAGACGAAGTTCGCGGGAAGATTGAGAATCTGTGCGCCGTTGGACAACCATTCTGTTAACGCGATCGCGACCGAGCTCACGCCGAGTGTTGCAATGAACGAATCAATCTTGACTAGCGTGACAAGCACTGCGCTGACGCCGCCGATGACGGCGCCGAACAGCAAGGTCAGCGGGACAGCGACAGCGATAGACACCCCGTGGTTGACCAACAGCCAAGAGACGGCGATGGACGCGAATCCGACCTCGGAACCGATCGCAAGATCGAAGGCGCCTGCGGCCACCGGGATGGTTAGACCGACGGCGGCCAGCGCGGTCAACGCTTGGTTGTCGATTAGTGATCGCCACGTGTCCGCAGTCAGGAAAGTGTCGGGCACCCACAGTGAATAGATGACGAATAAGGCGATGAATATATAGACGGCGCTGAGGCGGCGGAAGGACAGCATGGTGGCAAGTCGCCTCGCACCGGATCGTGACGGCGCAGGGAGCAATGACGGGCCCTCGCTATCCACCGCGGGGCCACCTTCGGAAACGCCTACTGGGCCGTCATCGACGTCCAGTCCGTTATCAGGCACAGCGTTCTCCGGATCGAGTGGGTTCGGTGAGGTGATCGGCAGCGACGCCGAGGCACTCTTGGGTGAGGCGATGGTCGTTGATCTCGTCTCCAGTAAGCACGGCGACGCATTCCCCGTCGCGCAGGATGAGCACTCGGCTGCACATCCGGATCAGGTCGGTATTGTCCGACGACGCGACCAACACCGCGGCGCCCTCACCGGCCGCGGCGATGATCAGCGCGCGAACAGCCTCGCTGGAACCCACATCAACTCCCTGGGTGGGCTCCTCGACCAGCAGCACCTGTGGTCGGTTCCGAAGCCACCGTGCGAGCACGACCTTCTGCTGGTTGCCGCCGCTGAACAGGCCGAGCGGCCGTTCGGGCGTCAGGGGATGAACTTCGGTCTTGCCCATCCAGTTGCGGACCTCGGCCTTCTCCAACTTCGGCCGCAGATGTATTCGGCCAAGAGATAGCGTGCCCAGGTCCGGCAGCGTCAAGTTCTCCCGCGCACTGAGCGTCATGACGCCGCCGTGGGCGCGGCGATCAGCGGGTACCAACGCCACCCCGTGCTGCACCGAGGCGTGTGGCGATGCGTTGGGGAGCGCTCGCGAGCCGATCGTGACCGTTCCCGCGGTCCTGCGGGTCGCGCCGTAGATAAGACCGGGGACATACTCGCGGCCGGAGCCGAGGCTGCCGGCAATGCCGACTATTTCCCCCCGCCTGACGTCGATATCCAAGCTGCGCACCCGCGGGCCGGATAGGCCGCGCACCGACAGAGTCGGCGTCCCGGTCTCGTCAGAGGGGGCTGGCGCACTGTTGCTCGCGACGGATCCGACCCGACCAGTGATCAGGTCGGCGAAATCTTTGGAGGTCAAGCCAGCGGTCAGGACATCGGCGGTTAGTCGGCCGTCGCGCAAAACGATCGCACGATGGGCGAGCTCGGTGACCTCTTCCAATCGATGGGAGATGAACACGACACCGGCTCCCGCTGTGGCGACCGCGCGAATTGCGTTGAAGAGGATTTCTACCTCCTCGCCGTGGAGCGCGGCCGTCGGTTCGTCGAGGACCACTATGTTGGTCGGGCCGGTCCACCCGTCCATCGCCCGCGCGATCGCCACTACTGCTCGCTGGGCCGGCGAGAGCTGAGCGATCGGGCACCGGACATCGATTTCGATACCGAAACGATTCATCAGACTCCTGGCTCGGCGATACTCGGCTCGCCGAGCGAACGGGAGCAGGAGGCCGCGAGTGTCCGGCTTGATGTTGAGATTCTCGATCGTGGACAGATTTTCGATCAAACCGAGGTCCTGATGGATGAAGTGCAGTGCGTCACCGTGCACACCGGTCCCAGGACCGGTGTGCACGGTGACCGTGCCTGCGTCGGCGGTGTACACACCGGCGAGTATTTTCACGAGCGTCGATTTGCCCGATCCATTCTGACCGAGGAGTGCGGTGATCTCCCCGCCCCTGACCTGAAGCGACACTCGGTCCAGTGCCCGCAGCCCTGGGAAATCCTTTGAGATTCCGTCAATGGTCAGCAACACGGGGTTTTCGGGTGCGGTGTTCGGGGCAGCCATCGGACGCGTCCTACCGCGCCGCGGACCACAACTTGGCGAAGCGTTTCGGGGTGTCGGGATAGCCCGTGTAGCCATGGGTCGGGTCGAACGTGATGTCTTTCTGCTCCAGAATCTGCATGACGTTTTTCTCGTCGGTCTTTTCCGCCGCGGTTAAGGGCTCGCCGGTGAGCAGGCGGGCGGCCTCGTCGACCTGAACCCACGTGCTGGTCAGGGTGTCGTAACCCAAGCCGGCGGTGATCTCGCCGGCCTTTATGTAGCCGAGGACTTCTGGGTCGGGAGCGAATCCGATTGCGTCAACCTTGATGCCGGCCACTTTCAGTGCCGGCGGCACGCCGTCGGCTGCTTCCTCGGTGCCGAACACCGCGGTCTTGGTCTCGGGATGTGCCTGCAGGTCGCTGGTTACCGATGCCGGTGCGGTGTTGCCGATCGTCGCCAGCGGGAGCTTGACAACGCGCACCTTGCACGAGGGGCACAACTTCTGGACTTGCTTTTCATAGCCATTCTGGATCAGCGTGCTGAATGTCAGTTCGGGCGTGTTGTAGAAGACGGAGGGTTTGGTGCCGTTGCGCAGCACTACCCAGTCGGCGAGCAACTTGCCCGCCAGCCCGGCGGCGGCGGCACCGAGGATGACGCCCTTGATGCCCGGGAATTGGGCGGTATCCACAACGCCCTGAGAGACGACCGGGATTTTTTTCGACAAGAGTGTCTGCATCGCCGGCCGGAACTGAACTGGGTCGGAAGCAGGAACCAGAACCGCAGAAGGATTCTGGGCGATGATGCTCGACATCGCTTCCTGCAGTGACTGCGCCGAGGCGCCGGCCTTGGTGACGGTCAACGGCACGCCCAGGGTTTTCGCGGCTCCTTGAGCCAGCTGCGCGAACAGCGCACATATCGGCGTCGGGCACTGGAGGAAGGCCAGCTTGGTACCTGCCGGTGGTTTGGTCTTGAGTGGGACGTCAACGGGGAAGGGGCTGGGGTGGCCGGTGTACGGAGCGAGGTCGCTCTTGGCCTCGGCGATTGCGCTCGCCGAGATGCCTCCGCCGGTCTTTGCGGCGGATCCGGTCGCTTTCGACGCCGTACTGCCTGACTTTGAGGCCGAGGAACTGCTGCAGGCGGCAACCAACGGACTGAGACTGATGAGCGCAACCAAGCCTGCGGTGCGAATTCGTTGTCGCGCCATTTGTATCCTCCGAAGATGTCGTGGTGACTTGGGAGCGTAGGTTTCATCAATCGTGAAGTCAATGAAGAATAGTGAACTGACTTCACCGCCGGAAGCGCAGCAGCCGGATCTTGCCGCTGCACGCAAGCTCGGGCTGCGCGCTGGAACCTGGCCCGGGTGCCGGGCACCTCGATGAGTGAACCAGGGATCGGACGGTGTGTCAGATCTACGGATCTGTTTCTTGGCCACGACCTCGGGCAGCGACCTCCGGTAGCGCCGCGAGGTCACCGCAGCCGAACCGCGAACGACTAGTAGCGCGGTGCGTCGACGGCGGGCTGCGGGATCGAACCGAGTTCAGCCGACATCGACTCTGAGGCGGCGAGCAGTTGCGTCACGAGGGACGCGATGACCTCGGCGCTTGCGTGGACGAGCGGCACCGCCAGCGCCACCACCAACGGGAACGACGAGCCGGTGGCGAAGACAGGTGCGGCAAGGGATACCACGCCCGGTATCAGTGTGCCGGTGTTGAGGGCAAAGCCGCGGCTGGTGACCTCGGCGACTATTGCCTCGACGTGGGCGGCGACGTCACTGGGTGCTGGGCCGTCGAGTGCGGCTTGAGCTTCGACAAGGGGGGTAGTTAGCGTGGCTGGGAGGTGGGCCAAGAACACCTGCCCGACCGCTGAGGACAGCAATGGCAACGTCGCGCCCACGCGGATCGTGATTGGGAGCGCGTACGCGCCGTAGTCCCAGCGCACGATGACGGGACCGTTGTCGCCCCACACCGACAAGTTCACGGCATGGCGGGTTTGATCGCGCAACGACGGCAGGTAGCTGGAGATGACGCTGACCTCGTCGCCGCGCCGCAAAGCTTCGGCGCCGAGGCGGCGCATCGCCGGCCCAAGGTCGTACAGGCCAGATATCGGCGACTTGGCGACCAACCCGATGCGTCCCAGACTCACCAAGTACCGATGCAACTTGCTGGGCTGCATCTGGCTGGCGACGGCGACCTGGGTGAGCGTCATCGGACCAGCGCCCTGCTCCAGCGCTTGAAGCACCCGCATCGCGATCTCGACGGATTGGATCCCCTGCTGAACGGGCGTGGAGTGCTCCCGGTCTTGCTGTGGGTCAGGGTCGGTCGCGACGTCGGGGGTCGGTTGGGTCGGGCCGTTTGCCGCAACGTTCGGGGTGAAGAGGCCGTCAACGGTCATTTTCGTAGCCTTCAGCGGAGACTTGACCCGGCCACGGGCCGGTGTCCGGCGAGGGAGAGCCCAGTCGGTAGCGGTCGCTAGTCATCTTGCCTCCAAGCGGTCGTTCGGCCTTGACTCCGCGAGACTAGCGGTCCACTATTCGTGAAGTGGTTGCCTAATAGTGAATTGGGGCGCGGATCTCATGCGAACGATTGCGTTGGAAGAGCACTTTGTCACGCCCGAGCTTGCCGGGTACGGCGCCGGTACGGCGACGATCGCCCAACCGGGCGCGTGGCGGGAGGCGTCGCGTCGATTGCCGGATTTGACCGACGAACGCCTCACCGGCATGGACGCTGCGGGTGTCGACGTCGCCGTTCTCTCCCTGAACTCCCCAGGAATTCAGGCCGAGCCCGACCCGGTGACGGCGACTAAAGCGGCGGGCGAGGTCAACGACTTTCTAGCTCAGGTCGTGTCAGCGCGACCCGAGCGTTTCGCCGGCTTTGCCGCCTTGGCGTTGCAGGACCCGCATTCGGCCGCCGCTGAACTGGAGCGGGCTGTCACTCAACTGGGGTTACGGGGCGCGCTCGTCAACGCGCACACGCAGGGGCGCTACCTCGACGACCCGTCGCTGCGACCGGTCTGGGAAGTTGCCGAAGGGTTGGATGTTCCCCTTTACCTCCATCCCGCGAACGGCTACGACCGGCCGCATGTACTCAGTGACCATCCTGAGCTGGTCGGCCCGATGTGGAGCTGGGGCGTCGACACCGCCTCGCACGCCCTCCGGCTCATCTTCGGCGGGGTGTTCGATGACTTCCCCAATGCCAAGTTGTTACTCGGTCACATGGGCGAAGGACTGCCCTACGCACTGTGGCGGCTGGATTCCCGCTGGGCCTTTCACAATCATCAAGGCGTAGAACTCGCCCGCGGTAACCCGTCGGAGTACCTGCGTCACAACCTCTACATCACCACCAGCGGCGTGTGCTCGGCGGCGCCATTGCTCTGCGCGGTGCTCGCGTTGGGCGCAGACCATATCTTGTTCGGCACCGACTACCCGTTCGAAGACATGATGGTCGCGACCGACTTCCTCGACAACGCTCCGATCAGCGAGGCCGACCGCGCGAAGATCAGCCACCAGAACGCGGAATCGCTGCTCCGGCTCGAGCCGACGCCACCCGCACACTCGCACTGAGAAGGGATTAGCCATGCAGTCCGGTGCGCGCACGCTCGTCAATACCTGGCCCGACGCTGTCGCTCCCGGCGAGTTCATGACGGCAGTCGCGTTTTCGGAGTTCGGCGCGCCCGAGGTGCTGATTGAGCAATTGGTGCCGGTGCCGCGGGTCAAGCCGGGCGAAATACTCGTGCAGGTCGCGGCCGTCAGCGTCGGCCGTTGGCTCGATGCCGGCGCCCGGGCTGGGATCCATCCGTACCAGGGGTTCAGTTTCCCGCATGTTCTCGGAGCCGACCACGCGGGCCTGGTCGCTGCCCTAGGTGACGGTGTGGACGGTTGGGAACTGGGGGAGCGGGTCGCGTGCTTCCCGGTCATCGCCGACCTGACATGTGACCTGTGCGTGCGGGGGTACGACGAGCTGTGCCCAGCGACCGAATTGGTCGGCACACACCGCGCCGGCGCCTACGCCCAGTACGTGGCGGTGCCCGCCCGCAATCTGAATCGAGTGCCCGAAGGTGTTTCGCCGGCGCAGGCAACCGGTCTTGCGCTCTCAGGAGCGGTCGCGATGAACCAACTGTTGCGCTCAGGCTTCAAGCCGGGCGACTGGGTGGTCGTACAGGGTGCGGCTTCCGGCCTCGGATCGGTGACCGCCGGTCTCGTTGCCCACTTGGGTGGCCACGTCATCGGTACCTCCCGCAGCCAGGACAAGCGCGACCAGTTGGCCACGCTCGGGCTTGACGCAGTCTTGGACGCAACCGCTGACGGCTTTCTCGAGTCTGTCCGGGAGCTCACCGCCGGCCGAGGTGCTGACATCGTCGTGGACAATCTCGGCGAACCAAGGGTGTGGGCGGCATCCCTGGAATGCCTCGCGCCCGCAGGAACCCTCGTGAGCTCCGGCGCTTTCTTGGGTCGCGAGGTCTCGGTGGTCCTGCAGCGGCTGTACCTGCTCGGACAGCGCATCCTCGGGGTGCGGTCCGGGAATGCCGCCAGTGTCCGTGCGCTCTGGGACGAGGTCGCCCGCGGGTTCCGCCCGGTCGTGGACACGTCGTTCCCGTTGAGCCAGGCCGCGAGCGCCCATCATTTCCTCGAACACGACCAGAACACCGGCCGAATCGTCCTGCTCGTCGAACCATCCCAGTAAGCGAAATTAACGAAATCTCGAGCCCGCGGGCTGACTGATCGAAAGGCAAGGCTATGCGTGTCAAGGGACTGCTCAACTGCGGTTTGCAAGTTCCATCGCTGGACGTCGGCAGGCAGTTCTATTCCGACTTCGGGCTGGACGTCAGCGAACGGGACAACAATCTGGTCATCCGGTGCGCCGGCCGCGACCAAGACCAGACCGTGCTCACCGAGGGACCGCGCAAACGGTTCCATCATGTCGCTTTCGCAGTCGAACCGGGCTCGCTGCCGCAGTGGCAACGGCACTTGGAGGACCTCGCTGTCAAGATCGTCGACGGGCCGCCGGAGGTGCCGTCCGGCGGCCTGTGGTTTCAGGACGAGGACGAGAATCTCGTACAGCTGCGCGACGTCGAGCTAGCCCCGTGGCGGCCGTTCAGCCAAGAAGGGTTCAATTTCGGTGACGAGGTCGGACGGGTCGACGCAGCCCGTTGGCTGGTCGCCGGTGACGCTCCGGCGCCACGGCGGCTCGGCCACATGCTCATCTTCGTCAGCGACATCTTCGCCTCCGAGGCCTTCTACACGCGGACGTTGGGGCTGCGTCTGTCCGACCGAAGCACCGGCAAAGCGACGTTCATGAACTGCGGACCGGGCGATCACCACATCTTCGGCTTCATCCAGAGCACCCATCCCGGCTTGCATCACACTAGCTTCGAGGTCGCCAACATCGATCAGATCGGCGCGGGTGCCTTTCTCATGGCGCAGCGTGGTTACGACATCGGTTGGGGTCTGGGTCGACACACCTTGGGCTCGAATCTGTTCCACTACATCCGCGATCCGTGGGGAAGTTGGGTCGAATACTTCAGCGACATCGACTACATCACCGAAGACTGGGTCGGCCGTGACTGGGAAGCGCCACCAGCAGTGTGGTGTCCGCTCATGCCGGACAGTTTCCTGGTCAACATCGAAGACCCGGTTGCTGGATGAGCATCACCATCGACGCCCCGTCGCCGCAACGCGTCGACACGTCAGCGTTCGTATGCGATTGGTACGCGCAGCGGGTCGTCTTCGCTGACAACGCACTCGACCAACTCGCTGAAGAGGTCGACCTCCTGCCGGCCAAGCGGGTCCTGCTGATCACCGACGCGCCGGGCGAACTGCCGGCGCGGGCGGCCCGGCTGCTCGGGCATCGGTTGGCGCTGCACTGGGACGACGTTCGCGCGCACGTGCCTGCCGAGCTCGCCGAAATCGTCACCGGTAAAGCGCGCGAGTACGGCGTCGAGGCCGTGGTGAGCGTCGGCGGCGGCAGCGCAACCGGCTTGGCCAAGGCGGTTGCACTGGAAACCGGCATCGCCGTGCTGGCAGTTCCCACCACCTATGCCGGTTCGGAAATGACCCCGGTATGGGGCCGGACCGACGGGCAGGTCAAGACCACCGGTCGCGATCGCCGGGTGCTGCCGCGCACCGTCATCTACGACGCGGTACTGCTGAGCACGCTCCCGGCGTCGCTGGTCGGGGCCAGCGCAATGAACGCGCTCGCCCACTGTGTCGAAGCCCTGTACGCCCCGAACGCCGAGCCGATGACGAGCCTCGCCGCGTTGGAGGGCGCGCGCCTGATCGGAGAGTTCCTGCCGGGCGCATACCACAACGCCGACCCGTCCGCTCTCCGACAGGTGCTGTGGGCGTCGTGCCTCGCCGGCCGGGCATTCGGCACCGTCGGAGGCTCGCTGCACCACAGCCTGTGCCACCTACTAGGCGGCGCGGCCGACCTGCCACACGCCGACACGCACGCGGTCGTGCTGCCCCATGTCATCGCCTTCCTCGCACCCGCGATCGAGGATCAGCTGGCCGATATCGCCCGTAGCCTGAACTGCGACAGCGCCAATGTCGCCGGTGCAATTTGGGATCTCGGCGCATCCGTCGCGACCAAGCGCGGCCTAGCCGGGTTGGGGCTTACCCGGGAAGCGATACCGCAGTTGGCCCAAATGTTGGTCGACAAGCAGCCACACAGTCCGCGCCCGATCACCTACGCTGACGCCCTCGAGCTGATCACTTCCGCCTGGGTGGGGGAGCGGCCCGGGGTAGGCAAGACAACCCCGGCCGAGCTCACGAACACTGTTCTGGAACGGCTGCAAGGCACTCCGGACCCGCGGTTGCGCGAGGTCATGACCGCGTTAGTGCGACAGTTGCACAAGTTTGTCGGCGACGTTCGCCTGACTCACTCGGAATGGCTCGCCGCGATCGAGTTTTTGACCGCGACCGGCCAGATCTGCAGCGACAGCCGGCAGGAGTTCATCCTGCTCAGCGACACTCTCGGCGTGTCGATGCTTGTCGATCTGCTGAGCGAACACAGCTCGGACAATTCAGCTCACCAGGCCACCGAGTCCACGGTGCTCGGGCCGTTCTACCTTGCCGACAGTCCTGAGCGGGGATATGGATCCTCCATCGTCGAGGTTCCCTCCGGCGAGCCAGCGTGGGTGAGCGGCATCGTCATGGACACCGACGGCCGTCCGCTGGCAGATGCGACGGTCGATGTCTGGCAGAACGCCGACGACATGCTGTACGCGGTCCAAAATCCTGATACGCCGCTGACAAATCTTCGCGGCACGTTCCACACGCGGCCCGACGGTAGCTACGCCTTCTGGGCGGTGCGCCCGACCGACTACCCGATACCCGACGATGGGCCGGTCGGGCAGCTGTTGATCGCTACCGCTAGGCATCCCTGGCGACCGGCGCATATACATATGGTCGTCGGCGCTCGCGAACATGACTCGGTCACGACCCACGTTTTCGATTCCGAAAGCCAATACCTTGACAGCGACTCGGTGTTCGCGGTCAAGGCCAGTCTGGTGCAGCACTTCGATTGGCACGAATCGGCCGCAGATGCACCGCCTGGCGGGCCGAACGATCAGGGTTGGTATTCGCTGCAGTACGACTTCTACCTGACTCCGTCAATCGCCCAGCACTCCTCGCTTTAGCGTCGATCGCGACGGCGGCGTGCGGTGACCAGCGGGTGGCTTCGGCTCTTCCGCGCGGCCGCGGTTGAGATTTGCTTTGGGTGCCGGATGTCGGACCAGAACGCGACTTGGGCAGGCGACGATGAAAGGGCTAGCAGTGGAAACAGACTTTGATGTCGCGGTGGTCGGCTACGGACCAGTCGGCATGGTCATGGCGGCTCTGCTGGGCCGCTACGGTCATCGAGTTGTCGTCCTTGAGCGCTACAGCGGTAAGTACAACCTTCCCCGCGCGGCGATATTCGACGACGAGACGATGCGGACCTTCGCGTTGTTGGGAATCTCCGAACGCATGCTGGCGAAAGTGCATGTGCAGCACAACTACGAGTGGCGCAACGGTCAAGGCGATCTGCTGATAGAACACGAGTTCGCCGCTGTCGGCCGCAGCGGATGGGCCGAGTGGTACATGATGTACCAGCCCGACCTGGAAGACGCGCTCGACGACGTCTGCCGGAGCTTGCCGAATGTCGAGGTCCGTTACAACTCGCGGGTCATGGGCGTGGAGCAGGATCCTGACGGTGTCCGCCTGACCGTGGAAGGCAGGCCGGCAGTGACCGCTCGGTACGCGATCGCGTGCGACGGCGGCAACAGCACTATCCGGCAGTTACTGGATATTCCTCTGGAGGACTTCGGCTTCTCCGAACCATGGATGGTGTGCGACTTTCGATTTACGCGCGACGCGACGCTCCCGACTGCGCGCCAGGTGTGCGACCCGGTACAACCGATCTCGATCATCTCGCTCGGCCCGGATCATCACCGCTTCAGCTTTGCCATGGGCAGCGAAGAGTCGTTCGAACACGAGCGTCAGCCTGATCTTGTTTGGCAGCGCGTTTCGGCGTACCTGAGTCGTGACGACGCGGAGTTGATCCGCGCCGCGACGTATACGTTCCGCTCCCTGGTCGCGGCCCGTTGGCGGGTCGCGCGGATCGTGCTGGCCGGCGATTCGGCGCATCAGATGCCACCGTTTCTCGGTCAAGGCATGTGCTCGGGCATCCGCGACGCTCTGAACCTGGCGTTCAAGATCGACCTGATCCTGCGTGGCGTCCAGAAGGACGCCCTGCTCGATACCTACCAGAGCGAGCGAGATGAACATGTCCGCGCGGTCATCGCGAAGGGCATCGAGCTCGGCCGGGTCCAGACACTGCGAGACCCTGCCGCTGCCACAGTGCGGGACGCCCGGCTGCTCGCCCTGCGGGCCCAGCACACCGACCCGGAGCGGTTCGTGTTTCCGCCCCTCGGTCCAGGGTTTTGGGGCACCGGTGACGGTAGCCGCGACCTCATTCTGCAGGCACAGGTTGGTTCGGCCGCCGGAAGCGGCCGCTTCGATGAGGTGTTCGGCTATGGCTTCGTCGTGCTCATGCGTGCGACGCTGAGCGATCAGCTTGATTCGGACGCCGCTGAAGCGTGTCGGGAAGCCGGCGTGCGCGTTGTCTTCATCTCTGCGAACGACGTCGGCGGATCCACGGAGGAGACCGGTCGACTTGTTGCCCGCGACGTCGACGGTTCTTACCTGGCGTGGCTGGACGAGCACCACTGCGACGCGGTTGCCGTCCGCCCGGACTTCCACGTGTGGGGCACCGCGGCCGGCCCCCAGCAGTGCGCTGCGCTCGTCGGCGAGGTCATCAACTTGCTCGGCGGCGGCGACGCGCACGTCGGTCGCGTGTTGGATTTCGCGGACCAGTCATGACGGGTCCGGCGTGGGGGCTCGCGCAGTACACCGGAACCGACGATCGGTCAGTGCAGACCGGCTATCTCGTCGACGGGAAGGTGTACGCCTCGGCCGAGTTCGGCCGCATCCCAGTGATCGACATCTTGAATAACTGGGGAAAACACGAACCCGCGCTGCGCGCTCTCGATCCGCGCCAGGAGGGCGTCGTCACCGGAGCGACGTTGATCGCGCCGATCACTTATCCACGCAAGCTTCTGTGCGCCGGCGCCAACTACTACGGCCACGCCGCAGAGATGGGAACGGCCCCGCCGACGCCCGATGCCACACCGTTCTTTTTTCTCAAGCCGCCGAGCACCACGATCGTCGGCGACAACGCGACCGTCCCCTACCCGTCCGGGAGCATCGATCCCCGATTGGACTGGGAAGCAGAGCTGGCGGTCGTCATCTCCAAGGAAGCACGATCGGTGTCAGTGGACGACGCCTTGGAATACGTCGCGGGCTATACAGCGGCCAACGACCTGTCGGCGCGCGGCCTGTTCGCGCGTCCCGACGCTGTGATGGAGCCGTTCGCCTTCGACTGGATGCTGCACAAGGCACAGGACGGTTCGTGCCCGCTCGGGCCAGCGATCGTCCCGGTGTGGTTCATCGACGATCCGCAGTCGCTCGCCATCTCACTTGACGTCAATGGGGTGACCAAGCAGAACTCGAACACGGCCGACATGGTTGCGGGCGTTCGCGAGCTCGTCAGCGCCGCATCGCACATGATGACGCTGGAACCGGGCGACGTCCTGCTCACCGGCACGCCTGCCGGTGTCGGCGTCCCTCGCAACGAATACCTGCACCCGGGCGACCGGGTTGAGGTCATCATCGAAGGTATCGGCTCCTTGACCACGCACATCGGTCCAGTACGGTCACGGAAGGAAGCACATGTCTGAAGGACGGATGTTGCCACCCGGTGGCGGAGAACACATCGTTGGCGGCGGTCTGAACGCCACCGTAAAGATGACGACCGACTATCCGGCCCTCACGTCAACGTTCGAGATGGTCATTCCGCCCGGCTGGGATGTCGGTGCCCACGTGCATTCCCGCGGCGAGGAGATCTTTTACGTAGTCGAGGGTGAGCTCGACGTCCTCGCGTTCGAGCCGGTAGACCGGGGCAGATCGGACTGGCATGAATGGGAGTCAAAGTCCGGACAACGGTTCATGCGCGGCGGGCCGGGTGCATTCATGTTCGTGCCCGAGCGTGTCCCGCACGCGTTCGGCAATCCCACGACCGAGCCGGCGAAACTGTTCTTCCAATCCTCGGTCCCTGGCGGTCACGAGAATTACTTTCAAGAGCTGGTCGATTTGCTGAGGGACAGCGGCGGCCAGCCCGACCCGGCGGCCGTGATCTCCTTGCGGCAGCGGTACGACATCGAACAGTTGACCAGGATTTCCACCGGTGCCCAGGCCCGGTGATTCACTTCAGACCAGAGTTGACAGTGTGGAGCGGGCAAACTCTGTGATCGCATCGGCGCTCATGGGTTTAGCGATGAGGAAGCCCTGCCCGGCGTCGCAGTCGTGGCCCTGTAGGCGGTGAAGCTGGTCGGTCGTCTCGATGCCTTCAGCGACGGTTTGCAGGCCGAGCCGTTTACCTAACTGGACCAGGATGTGCAGAATCGCTTCGCCGTCACCCGGATCCGTCGAGGCACTCACGAACGATCGGTCGATCTTTAGGATGTCGATGGGAAATTGCCGCAAGAGTGAAAGCGAGGAATACCCGGTCCCGAAGTCATCGATCGCGATGCGTACGCCAGTAACTTTGAGTGCCGCCAGCCGAGCGGCCGTTCTCGGGATATCACGCATCAGCACACTTTCGGCTATTTCAAGAACCAAGGCAGCCGGAGGTAGGCCGCTGGCGGACAGTGCATCCGCGACGACCTCGGGTAGCGCATCCGACTGCAGCTGACGGGCCGAAATGTTCACCGACACGGTGAGAGGCAGGCCGTCATCGAGCCAGCGAGCGCCCTGCATACACGCTTGCGTAATGACCCAGCGGCCCACGTTGAGGATCAGACCTGTTTCCTCGAGAGTGTCCAGGAAGACCAAGGGCGCCACGACTCCGCGCTGGGGGTGCTGCCACCGCAGGAGCGCCTCGACCCCGACCGTGCTGGCGTCATAGAGATTGAACGTCGGTTGAAAATCGAGAAAGAACTGGTTCGCGTCGAGCGCACACCGCAGGTCATTTTGTAAAGCGAGCCGGTCTTGCGCGATGACCTGTGTCCCGGAGGAAAATACGGAATAGCAGTCACGGCCGGCCGCCTTTGACTCGTATAGCGCCAAGTCAGCGTCATGAATGAGATCCTCGGCGTGTGCTCGATCGCCTTCGGCAATGCCGATACTCGCCGTGACTCTGTACGCCGTCGCGATGCCCTGAACGGATTTCAACATGAAGGGTTGACGAAGAACGTCAAGAAGTCGCTGCGCGAGCAGCGACGATCCGCCGTCCAATGATGTGCCTTCGGCTAGGACGACGAACTCGTCGCCGCCGAACCGCCCAACCGTGTCCGAGTGCCGCAACGCGCCAGCCAAACGGCCGGCTGCGGCCCGGAGAAGCTGGTCACCGGCGGCATGTCCCAGACTGTCATTGATGTCCTTGAACCGGTCCAAATCGATGAACAGAGCTGCCACCGGCGCGTGCTGACGCCGACCACGAGACAGCATCTGCTCGGCCCGGTCCAGGACGAGGGCCCGGTTCGGCAAGCCAGTCAGGGCGTCGTGTAACGCCTGATGCCGCAACTCGTGGGACTTTTCCTCGACCAAGGCCAGCGCCTCGGTGAGTCTTCGCCGATCCTCCGCGGCGGTGGTCACATTCACCGAGGTGCCGATGAACGCGGCCAGTCGACCGGCGTCGTCCATCAGTGGCGTGAGCGCCAACACGATACTCAGTGTCGCTCCGGAACGGGTCCGGGCTTGCAGCTCACCAGTCCACGCCCGGCCCTGCGCCATTTCCACATCTGCGATATGGATCACCTGAGGTTCGCCGTGCACGTCGAGCAACGCTCTGATGGGACGCCCGAGAGCTTCCGCAGCTGAATACCCGAATAGGGTCGTGGCCGCAGCGTTCCAGTAGATGATGCTCGCGGTCAGGTCCGTGACTACTACTGGCTGGTCCATCACATCCAAGACAGGGCGCGCCGCTTCCAGACTGCGAAGGCGCAAGACTGCCGGACTTGGGTCGATCGTCACTGCACACCGGTTTCCGTTGGCGCCCCGCCATTGGTTACATCGGTCGAACCGGAGCGGAACTGAGCACGGCCACGGACATTTGGCCGGGTGACGCCTCGGTTTCAGCTATTCGGCACGCCTTGCATCAGAACGTCGTGGACGGTGAATCGTCCGAGTTCGGCAGCGACTGCGTTGGTGACCGCCTGATCGAGCGCGGTCAACGAGGTTTGGACGCTGCGGCCGACTACGCACGCCGGGTTGGGTCCGTGCAGTCCGAGGACCGGGTCGGTGCCTTGGAGAAGCCGCCAGACCTGCGCGAGCGTGACCTCCGTCGCGTCGACCGCCAGTTCCCAGCCTCCGTGCTTGCCCGGGCGTGAGCGCACCAGCCCGGCGCCGCGCAGCGGGCCCAGCACCCGGCGCACGTAGACAGGGTTGACGTTGGTGCTTTCGGAGAGTTCGTCGGAACTTGCCGTGCGGCCGGTGCCCTCGCCGGCCAGGTAGGTGAGCACATGCACAGCAACAGCAAACTGCGTGTTCCTCGACAGCGCCATGACTCCATCTTGCCATATTGTAACCATTGCGGCTACGGTCAGAGCGTATTCGTGATCGTGACGAGAGCATTTTGCCCGTCGAGGCCGGTCGAGGAAAAGGAATCCGCAACGATGACCCAGGCAATCACCGATGTCGAGGCGCACGGATCCCGCGCAAGGAGCGTTTCCGTGCTCTTGATTCTCGGGGCGCTGGTCGCGCTCGGGCCGCTGTCCACCGACGCCTACGTGCCTGGTTTGCCGCGACTGGCCGACGACCTGGGTAGCGCTGCTTCCACGGCGCAGTTGACAGTAACGACCTGCTTGATCGGTCTGGCCGTCGGTCAACTGTTGGCCGGACCGATGAGTGACGCGTTGGGCCGGCGCCGGCCATTGCTCCTCGGAGTCGTCGTGTACACCGCAGCAGGGTTTGCGTGTGCCATCGCGCCGAACATAGCTCTACTCATTGTCTTCCGCGGCGTGCAAGGCGTGGGCGGCGCGTTTGCTCTCGTCATCGCCTACGCGTGCGTTCGTGACCGCTACACAGGGAATGCGGCGGCCCGCTACTTCTCGCTGCTGTTGCTCGTCACCGGCCTCGCGCCAATACTCGCGCCCCTCATGGGCGCCCAGATCTTGGACCTCTCCGGATGGCGAGCGATCTTCGTGGCGCTGGTCGTGCTGAGCGGTGCCGTGCTGATCGCATGCGTCGGCTGGTTGCCGGAGAGTCTGCCTCGGCAGTCACGTCAGAGCGGCGGACTACGAGTGACCGGCTCGGTGTACCTCCGGCTGCTGAGGGATCGAAGTCTCGTGGGTTACGCGCTTACCAACGCGTTCGTGTTTGCGGCGATGTTCGCCTACATCTCAGGATCCCCCTTCGTTCTCGAGGACCTCCATGGCCTTTCCCCGCGGCAGTACAGCATCGTGTTCGCCGTGAACGCGTTAGGGCTGGTCGCTGCGGCGCAGGCCAGCGGCAGACTCGTCGGCCACGTCGAAGCACGATTGCTGCTCAGTGTTGGTGCAGTCGGCTCGGCCGTAGGCGGTGTGGCCCTCCTGGTCTGCGTGACAACCGAGGCCGGGTTGTGGCCGCTGCTGGCCGGCTTTTTCGTCGTGGTCACCAGCGTGGGACTGGTGCTCCCTAACGCGGCCGCCTTGGGCTTGGAACATCACGGCTCCAACGCCGGCGCCGCAGCCGCACTGCTCGGCTTCGGCCAATACCTATTCGGCGGTCTCGCCGCACCGTTGGTGGGGATCCACGCCTCCAACGCAGCGTTGCCGACAGCCATAGTCATCGCTGCACTCGGAATCGCAGCCACAATCACACTTGCCACGCTCGTACGACCAGCCAACGTGCGCACTCACCTGATAAGGCCCAACGGCTGATCGCGCAGGTCGGTGCGCCGGCGTCCAAGACGCGGTCGAGGGCGGTGCGCACGGAGGTGTGTAGTCCGAGGGCGGCGAGGTCCGGGCACCACCCGAGCAGGTCGACCAGCGCCAGCCAGGCACCGGTGGGGTTGGAGCGGCGGCTGCCGGTGCGGTGCGGTGACGAGCCGTGGGCGGGTTCGAACAGGGCGGTAATGCCATCGCCGAAGCGGCGGTCGGGATTGATGGTCGCCGATCCGCACAGTGCAGGTGAGCCGGCGAGCGCAGACGATGTCGGAGGATGTCGCCGAACAGGCCCTCGGTGATGACGACGGCGGGCAACTGCTCGTACTTGACGAGTTCGTACGCGGCGCGGTCGACATTCACATTGTCGATCACCAGCCCAGTCGTGGCCGCGGTGGCGAGCGAGGTGCGCCGCCACAGCCGGCTGGTGGCATAGACGCTGGCTTTGTCGACGCTGATCACGCGGCGACCGGGGTAGGTGTTGGCGTAGTCGATGCCGATGTCGAACACTTCTTGCACGCGACGCGGGTTGAGGACGATGCGGTCTTCGGCGTCGCGCTCGCCGTCGCTTTCGACGCGCTGGTCGGGTCGGGCGTGGCGCCGCCGGTGATGTTGCGGACGATGATCCCCGTGCGCACGCTGCAGGTCGACGGCGGCCAACTGGGCCGCCCACTGTTGCTCGCTGGCCAGCAGCAGGTAACCCGACGGCCGGTACCCGACGTCGATTCCGTGCGTGTCGGGGAAGTCGCGGAAGGTTTTGATGCTGCGCCAGGACAGCTCGACGTTCAGGTCGTCGGCCCACTGACCGCGGATTGACGCAAACGACCGGCCGGTGCTTCCTGCGGCGGGACCGTCGAGCGCTTCGACGAGTACGACACGGTGGCCGGCGGCGGCCAGCTGGTATGCGCTGCTCGCACCGATTGCTCCGGCGCCGATGACCACGACATCCGCAGTAATGTCCTGGCTCACGCGCGCCCTCGAACTCGGTGGACGCCAGGTCGGCGCCGCAGTACCAGCGACCCTAGAAGCGTGGGCAAACTTCCTGCTTCGGCATCGGATCGGAACTCGATGTCGAATTCTTCGACAACCGTCGAAACGTTGCGCACCACAGTGCCGGCGGGCTACCAAGTGGCTGCGCGACGTGACCGCCACGACCGGCTCGCTGATCACCATGCTCGGTCGCGACACCAGCTGAGCAGCGATGACAGATCTGTTCTTGGCCGGTCTTGGCCCCTGACCCCGGGCACCGACCGTCGGTAGCGCAGCGAGGTCAGGCGGCGTCCGGGTGCTCAGCGGCGTTCGGTTGTTCTGGTGGGGGTGGCTGTTTGTGGATGCAAAGCGTCGACAGGCAGGCTCCGTTTGATCTCGGGCCGGACGGGTTGGCGCGGTCGGGTCAGAGGGCGCGGTCGGGTCAGAGGGGCCGCGGCTGCCAGACCGGCGGCGGTCAGAACGGGGGCGGTAGATCTTGGTCGCTCGGGTCGACCTCGGTGCCGGTGCCGGTGCCGGGCTCGGTGCTGGGTTCCGCGCCGGGTGCCGGCGCGGGCGCGGGCGTGGGCGTGGGTTCGGGTTCGGGTTCGGGTTCGCTGGTGTCCGCGGTGATGGTGGTGTCGTGGGGTAGTGGCTCGGGGGGTTTGTCGTAGGTGTGTCCAGTCGGGGTGCTCCAGCGCACGGTGCCGTCGTCGAGGCGCCGTAGCCGCCACCCGCCGTCGTGCTTCAAATGATGATGCCGTTTACATAGGGGCGTGAGGTTGGCGGGGCAGGTCGCCCCGCCGTGGTCCCAGTCGACCGTATGGTCCTGATCGCAGGCGGCGGCTTGGCGCCGGCAGACGGGGTGGCAGCACATGAC
>CAXTHY010000039.1:0-3538 GCA_964244175.1 uncultured Jatrophihabitans sp.
GTGTTCGACCCCGACGTGCTCACGATCGGCTTCGCCCGCCGCGTCCCGTCCTACAAGCGGCTCACGCTCATGCTGCGTGACCCGGAACGGCTGAAGGCGCTGCTGCTCGACCCGCAACGTCCGGTCCAGATCGTCATCGCCGGCAAGAGTCATCCGGCCGATGACGGCGGCAAGCAGCTGATCGCGCAGATGGTCCGCTTCGCCGACGACCCCGCGGTGCGGCACCGCATCACGTTCCTGCCCGACTACGACATCGGCATGGCCCGCTACCTCTACTGGGGTGTCGATGTGTGGCTGAACAACCCGCTGCGCCCGCTCGAGGCGTGCGGGACGTCGGGCATGAAGGCCGCCCTGAACGGCGCGCTCAATCTGTCGATCATGGACGGCTGGTGGGACGAGTGGTTCGACGGTGACAACGGGTGGGCCATCCCGTCCGCCGACGGCATCGCCGACCAGGACCGTCGCGACGATCTCGAGGCGCACGCCCTCTACGACCTGATCGAGAAGAATGTCGCGACCCGCTTCTACGACCGGGAAGCCGACAACGTCCCGACCCGCTGGGTGCAGATGGTGCGGCACACCCTGAAGACGCTCGGGCCGAAGGTGCTGGCCACCCGCATGGTCGCCGAGTACGTGCGCCGC
Organism: uncultured Jatrophihabitans sp.; assembly: GCA_964244175.1. GTDB lineage: Bacteria > Actinomycetota > Actinomycetes > Mycobacteriales > Jatrophihabitantaceae > Jatrophihabitans. Next base: position 643 of record CAXTHY010000039.1, read on the forward strand.
CTCTACGCCCCGGCCGCGGCCTCGTCCGACCGGATGGTCGCCGACAACTTCGCGGCGGCCCGCGCGCTGGCCGCCTGGGCCGAGAAGATCACCGACACCTGGCCCGAGGTCGCGGTCCTGCACGTCGACTCGTCGCTGTCGGGCACCGGCGACGCGCAGGTGGGCGACACACTGACGCTGCGCGCCGAGGTGGCGCTGGGCGGGTTGAGCGCGGACGACGTCGACGTGGAGGCGGTCTACGGGGGCGTCGACGGCGAGGACCGGTTGACCGACATCTCCCACGTCTCGCTGCGGGAGGTCGAGCGGATCGACGACACGAGCCGCTTCGAGGGCGAGGTGCCGCTGAAGCACACCGGCGGCTTCGGCTATACCGTGCGGGTGCTGCCGAAGAACGACCTGCTGGTCAACCCGGCCGAGCTGGGTGTCGTCGCCACCGCCTGACCTGAACAGATCCTGTACACCGGGGCCCGACTCGTGCTTTTCCGGCGAGATAGCGCATGCTGGGTCCATGACGCTGACCGCCGGTGGACGGATTTCTGACCGCGTCCGCCGCCGCGCGGTGTGGGCGGTGCCGTTGGTGGTCGTCGGAGCCGTCGCCGCCGGTGTCACCTTGACCGCCGGATCGGCCGCGGGTCAGAGCCCGAACCTGCCCAAGCGGACGGCGGCCCAACTGCTGGTCGCGCTGCAGGGCAGCAACGCCACCGCGTTGTCGGGCGTCGTCAAGGAGACGGCCAACCTCGGCTTGCCGAGCTTGCCCGACGGTCGTTCCGCTGCCTCGCTGTCGTGGCAGACGTTCATCACCGGCTCGCACTCGGCCAAGGTCTGGGTCAGCGGCCGCACCAGGCAGCGGGTCGCGCTGCTCGGCGAGCTCTCCGAGGCCGACGTCGTCCACAACGGCACGGACCTCTGGACCTACACGTCCGACTCCAACACCGTGACGCACACGGTGCTCAAGAACCGCGCCGCCGACCACGCCGACGGCCGGACCGGCGCGGCCGCCCAGCCCGATGCGCGCGACCTCACGCCGGCCGCCCTGGCCGCCAAGGTGCTCAAAGCGGTGTCGCCGAGCACCGCGGTCGGCGTCAACTCCGCACGCATGGTCGCCAATCGCGCGGCCTACACGCTCGTGCTCAAGCCCCGCGACGCCCGCTCGACGGTGCGCAAGGTGACCATCGCGATCGACGCCAAGAAGTTCGTCCCGCTGCGCGTGCAGGTGTTCGGCCACGGCTCGAGCCCGGCTCTGCAGACCGGCTTCACCAAGATCAGTTTCGTGAAACCGGCCGCGTCGACGTTCGCCTTCAAGACTCCCGCCGGCGCGACGGTGTCGACCAACCCGTTCGTCCCCAACGATCGGCACGACGGCTATCGCCGCCACCACGCCAAGGGCACGGTGACGACGAAGCCGGCGCTGAAGTACGTGCCCCTGCACGCGGCGGCTCAGCCGAAGATCATCGGTTCCGGCTGGACAGCTGTCGTCGAGATCCCGGCCGGCGCAACGGGGTTGCTCAGCCGCCTTCCGCGCGAGCTTACGAGCGCCGGGAGCAACGGCCAGCGGGTGCTGCACACCGCCCTGGTCAATGCGGTGTTCCTGCCCGACGGCCGGACCTTCGTCGGGGCGGTCAGCCAGTCGCTGCTCGAGCACATCGCGGCCACCACCCCGAACTGAGCGCCGCCTTGTCCACCCCGACACCGGCCACCGTGGAACAAGGCGCCGACGCCTCGATGCCCACCGCGGCCGCGCCCGAACTGGCGCTGCGGACGGTCGGGCTGACCCGTCGCTTCGGTGATCAGGTCGCGGTCGACGCCATCGATCTCGTCGTGCCGCGCGGGGCGATCTACGGCTTCCTCGGCCCCAACGGCTCGGGCAAGACGACGACGATCCGGGTGCTGCTCGGGCTGATCGCGGCCGACGCCGGCGAGGTCGAGGTGCTGGGTCAGCCGATGCCCCGAGCGGCGGCGCGGATCCTGCCCCGGGTGGGCGCGCTCATCGAGGGCCCGGCGTTCCACCCGTACATCACCGGGGCGGCCAACCTGCGCCGGCTCGACGTCAGCGATGCCACCGCGAATCCGGCGACCTCGACCCAGCGCATCAGCGACGCCCTCACCCGGGTCGGGCTGACCGCCGCCGCCGGCAAGAAGTACCGCAACTACTCGCTGGGCATGAAGCAACGGCTCGGGCTGGCCGCGGCCCTGCTCCAGCCCCGCGACCTGCTGATCCTCGACGAGCCGACCAACGGCCTCGATCCGCAGGGCACGCGCGAGGTCCGCAAGCTGATCCGCGATCTGGCCACCGACGGCACCACCGTGCTGGTCTCCAGCCACCTGCTCAGCGAGATCGAGCAAGTGGCCACGCACGTCGGGATGATGGCCGGGGGCAAGCTCGTCCGGCAGGGCACGCTCGGCGACGTGCTCGCCGACGGGGCACCGAACATCCGCATCGACACCCCGGACGTCGACATTGCCCGGGCGACGATGCGCGAGCTCGGACTGGCACCGGCAGTCGCCGCGGACGGGTCGGCGCTGACCGCCCGCCTCGACGCGGTCGCGGCCGAGGACGTCGCGGCCGCCTTGGTGCATGCCGGTGTGCGGCTGCGTGGCCTCAACGTCGACCGTCCCGACCTCGAGGAACTGTTCGTCTCGATCACGGGAGAGGGCTTCGATGTCCTCCGTTGAGTTCACTGGCGCGCCCGCCCGCCGTGGCGCCGAGCCGATCCGTTACCGCGGCGCGTTCCTGCGGCTCTACCGCGGCGAGATGCGACTGCTGCTGCGCCGGCGCCGCAACGCGATCCTGCTGGGCGTGCTGGCCGTCATCCCGATCTTCATCGGCATCGCGGTGAAGGTCAGCGACCCGGGCGGCGGCGACGGCCCGCAGTTCATCGGCCGGGTCACCGGCAAC
>CAXTHY010000039.1:3548-30776 GCA_964244175.1 uncultured Jatrophihabitans sp.
TTATCTTCACTGCGATCACGGTGGCGATCCCGTTCTTCCTGCCGCTGGTGATCAGCGTCGTCGCCGGTGACTCGATCGCCGGCGAGGCCGGCCTCGGCACGCTGCGCTACCTGCTCACCGTGCCGGTCCCGCGCGGCCGGTTGCTCACGGTCAAGACGCTGGCGGTGGCGACGTTCACCGCCATCGCCGTGCTCGTCGTGGCCGTCGTCGGGCTGATCACCGGCGCCGCCCTGTTCGGACTGCATTCGCTGGTCCTGCTGTCGGGCGACACCGTCGGCGTCGGCAGCGCGCTGCTGCGCACCCTCGGCGTCGTCGCCTACGTCACTATCGCGCTGTTCGCGCTGGCAGCCGGCGGCATCTTCGTCTCGACGCTGACCGAGAACGCGATCGCGGCCATGGCCGCCACCGTCAGCATCGCGGTCTTCTCCGCATTGCTCGATGCCGTACCGCAGCTGTCGGCCATTCACCCCGGCCTGCTCACCGATCACTGGCTCGGTTTCGGGGAACTGCTGCGCACCTCGATCAGCGCGTCGGACCTGCTGCGCTGGACCGCGTTGCACCTGGCCTATGCGGCGGTCTTCCTCAGCCTCGCGTGGTCGCGACTGACGAGCAAAGACGTCACCAGCTGACCCGCACGTCGCTGCCTGAGAACCCCCGAAGCGCGGCCCTGAACCCAACCTGACCAGCGCCGGCCAGAGGTCGTTGCAACCCCCTTCTGTGCCTACCTTCGAGTGGTGGAGCAGTCGTCTGACTGCCGTTCACAGAAGGGTCAGCGATGATCCACCACTCGCCGCGCGTGCTCGTCGTCGACGACAACTCGCCGGACGGCACCGGCGAGCTCGCCGACCGGCTCGCGATGGAGCATGCCGGATCGGTCGCGGTGCTGCCCCGGCCGATGAAGGACGGGCCGGGCCGGGCCGTGCCCGTCGGGCGCTGAGGCGGTCACGATGTCGGTCGCCGAGCTCGAGCCGACTGCTGCCGAGCGGGCCGGCGCCCACGACCTCCCGTCGGAACCGGGTCGTGACGACAGCGGGTCCAGGCGCGGATTCGTCGATCGCGCGCACCTGTTGCCGCTGGAGCTCGTCGTCTTCGCGGTGGCGCTGGCCGCGCGCCTGACCGTGCTGCTGCGCGACGGCGGACTGCGCGGCTCGAACGGCTACGACGCAGGGGTGTACTTCACGGCCGGGGACGCGTTGATCCATGGGCGCGTGCCGTACCGCGACTTCGTGTTCCTGCACCCGCCCGGCCTGCCATTGGCCCTGTCGCCATTCGCCCTGCTGACCAAGGTGATGAGCGACGAGTCGGCGTTCACCGTCGCCAACCTGGCCTTCAGCGTGCTCGGCGCGGTCAATGCGGTGCTGGTGATGCGCGTCGGGCGGCGGCTCGGCCTCGGCCGGGCGGCGGCGCTGATCGGGGCCCTGTTCTACGCCACGTGGTTCGGTGCGGTGGGCGCGGAGTACCTGACCAAGCTGGAGCCGCTGGGAAACTTCGTCTTCCTGTGCGCGGTCCTGGCGGCGCTGCGCGCGCAGCAGGGGGGCAGCCGCTGGATGTCTGTGCTGGCCGGCTTCGGGCTCGGCTACCTGGTCAGCATCAAGATCTGGTGGATCGTCCCGGCCCTCGGTGTGCTGGCGTGGCACGCGATCGCGATGCGCCGCGTGCGGACCGTCTGGCAGGTGGTCGCCGGCTTCGGCCTGGCCGGACTCGTCGTCGACCTACCGTTCTTCCTGCTCGCCCCGCACACGATGTTCGCGTCGGTCATCCAGGACCAACTCGGCCGCGCCAGGGCGCACGGCACGGTGGCCGGGCGCATCGGCGATCTGACGACGGTGTCGCGGCTGACTGGGCATCTGTCGCACGCTGCGCTGGTCGCCGGGAGCGTAGGGCTGTGCGCGGTGTTCGTACTCGTGATCGTCCGGGCGTGGGTGGGTCGCTTCGCCCGTCCGGCGGTCGTCCTGGTCCTGGCCCAGCTCGCAGTCATCCTCGCCGCGCCGTCCTGGTTCCACTACTACTGCGATTACCTGGCCGTCGCGCTGGCCCTCGTCGTCGGGGGAGCGGCCGCGTTGCCGGGCCGAAGCACCACTGCGGCCCGGCGCATCGTCGACTGGCTGCCGACGGTCGCCGTCGCGACTGTCACCGCCCTCATCCTGGGCCTGGGCGCCGCCGTGTTGCGGCCCTTCCACGGCGCGGCCCAGCTCACGCGGGCGGCAGCGGCGGAGCGGTGCGTCATGACCGACTCGCCGATAGCGCAGATCGAGCTCAACGCGCTGTCCCGCGGGCTGGCCAATGGCTGCCGGAACTGGGTCGACGTGACCGGGTTGACGTACGGCCCGGACCGTGGGCAGTACCCGGGACAGCCACGCGTCGACAATGCCCGCTGGCAGCGCGACCTGCTGCGATACCTGCGTTCGGGCGATGCCGTGATCCTGGTCCGCGCCGGGACTCGCGGCCATCCACCGCGGCGGTGTGCTGGTTCGGGCGGGTGGGCACATCGTCTATCGCGTCGAGCATTGATCCGCAGCGCGCGTCCGACGCGGGAGTTCGGTTGGGCGGTGCCCGGTGCAGGAGTTCCGCGCATGGACCGCCGCGCATTACGGCCTGACCGCGTGGACCAATCAGTGGTACGCCGGACAGGCGCTGCCGGGGTACTCGCTGATTTATCCGGTCATCTCCGGACGGGTCGGTGCCGGCCTCACCCGGCTCGGCGCGGCGCGGTCGTCGTCGCCACGGTCGGCGCCGCCCGCCTCGCCCCGACCGGGCGGCGCTACCTGCGGGTGGGTTACCACGCCTCGGTGGCCCTCGTCCTGGCTGCCGACCTGTTCATCGGTCAGGTGCCGTACCTCGTCGGCGTCGCGTTCGGGGTCTGGGCGCTGCATGCACTGCGCACCCGGCACGGCGTGGTCGCTGCGGTGCTGGCGGCGGCGAGCTCGCTGGCCAGTCCACTCGCGGGAGCGTTCATCCGGCTGGCCGGGCCGGCGCTCGTCGATGCCGTCGGATGGCGCCGTGCGGCCGCGGTCGTGGCCTTCGCCGTCCCGAACCCGATCGGCGGCAACCTCGCGCGGTTTGGCCAGCTGATCGCGCTTCCCCTGTGCTGGCACGTGCTGCCGAGGCTGCGCTGGGCGGGCGCCCGGCCCGCGCGATGGCGGTGCTGCTCGTCGCGCTGGCAGCGATCTGGCCGATTTGGGCGTCGATCACTGCGCTCGGACGAGGTGCGGGGGACCCGTCGCGCTCGAGCGCGTTCTACCGCGGCATCCGCGGCTTCCTCCGCACGCAGGACGCGACGGCCGGACGGCTCGAAGTCGTGTTCACCCCGCGAGCACTGGGAATCGGTCTGGGTGGCCAAGGCGTTCCCGATCGCGCGCGGCTGGGAACGGCAGACCGATCTGCGCGTGAACGCCGTGCTGTACCACCCGATCTCGGCCGCCGCGTATCGCCGCTGGCACGATGACAACGCGGTGTCACTGGTCGCGCTGCCCAGGGTACCCATCGACTTCGGTGGCGCGGCCGAATCGGATCTGCTGCGGCACCCGCCGGCGTATCTCGTACCGATGTGGCACGACGCGAACTGGCGGGTGTGGCGAGTCCGTGGCGCGCACCGGTTGGTGAGCGGGCCGGCGACGATCCGGCACGTAGGTGCGGCGTCGTTCGTCCTCGACTTCCGGCACAGCGGCACAGCAACCATTCGCATCCGCGGCAACGGCATGTGGGCTGCGACCCGGGGCGAAGGGTGCGTCTCGCGCACGGCGGGCGGATCTATCGGGTCAGTGCTGCTGGACAGGTCTCTACGGCCCGCCGCGCCAGTGGTCGATGCGGTTGTGGTCGGGAGTGAAGCCGTTGTTCACGCCCCAGAGCACAGCCTGGGTGCGGCTGGCGACGTCGATCTTGCGGTAGATGGTGCGGATGTAGGACTTGACGGTATTGGGGCTGAGGAAGGTCAACGCCGCGACGTCGGCGTTGCTCTTGCCCTGGGTGATCAGAGCCAGGATCTCGGCCTCGCGATCGGTCAGTCCCTCGTGCCGGCCGGGCCAGTCCAGACCCATGGCGGCGCGAGCGCGGCGTGGTGGGTCGCTGATGACGGTCTCGCCGGCGTGAACGGCTTCGAGCGCCGCGACGAGCTCACGGGCCGGCAGGGTCTTGGACAGGTAGCCATGCGCTCCCTGCCGGCGGGCGTGCTCGACGAGGTCGGGATGGAAGTTCCAGGTGTAGACGACGACGCGGTGGGCGTGCGGGCTGTGGATGAGGACCTCGACCTGGCCGCCGTCGGATTCGGGCTGGGCGAACGAGTCGTAGAGCGCGATGTCGACGGTGTCGTGGAGCGGCTCGTTGGCGTCGATCTCGGCAATGAGGACACGATCGCGATACGGGCCCAGCATGCTGGCGACGCCGGTCAGCACGACGTCGTAGTCGTCGATCAGAGCGATCAGGATCGGCTCGGATTCGGGCGGCATGACCCGACGATAAACCTACCTAGGGGTGTATTGCACCAGCCCTAGGGGTGTTTGGCTCGAGGGAGCAACAGAGCAACACCCGCTGGGTCGCGACGTGCGGCCACGGCGAACACCCGCACGTGTTCGACGTGCGACAACGGAAGGGTTTCACCATGGTCGGACTCATCATCAGCCTCATCGTCGTCGGACTGATCGCCGGCGCGATCGCTCGGCTGCTCGTCCCCGGCAAGCAGGACATCGGCGTCGCGATGACGGTCGTGCTGGGCATCGTCGGCTCGTTCGTCGGCGGCTTCCTCGGCTACCTGATCTTCCACAAGGACGCCGAGCACGGCTTCTTCCAGCCGTCGGGGATCATCGGCTCGGTCATCGGAGCTGTCCTGGTGCTGCTGGTCTACACCCGCGCCGGACACCGCCACACCGTGCGCCGCTGAACCCGACAGCGGGAGCTCACGGCCCAGCTGCGGCTGGCGGCGCCATACGCGCCAGCTCGGCCCACTGCTGGGGGTCGTCGGCCCTCAGCCGGGCGCGGGCCTTGCGCCGGTAGCGCCAGATCTGGACCAGGCCGATGAACCAGAGCACGTACTGGAAGCTCATCGCCCAGCGGAAGGCGCTGGCCGGGTAGTTGTTGCTGTCGCCCGGTGTGCGCCAGTCGAGGATCAGGCCGATCGCGATCACCAGCAGCAGGCTGGCGTAGAAGCCACCCTGGTTGATGATTCCGGTGGCGCTGGCCAGCCGGTGTGACGGGTTCGACGTGCGCCCGAGATCGAAGCCGATCATCGACGCCGGACCACCGACGCCGGTAACGATCACCAGCACCACGAGCAGCCACAGCGGGGCGTCGCCGGGCCACGCGAGCACGACGGTCCAGACAGCAACGATGGCGCCGATGATCGACAGCACCAGGGTCGAGCGGTGCCACGGCCGCACGGTGATCCGCCAGCCCAGCACCGGCCCGGCACTCATGACCGCGACGACCATGATCGTCAGTAGCAGGCCGGCCATCTGCCGGCTCCGCCCCTCGCCGCGCACGAAGAACGGGTAGCCCCACAGCAATCCGAGCGTCGTCGCGCTGAACTGGGTGGAGAAGTGCATCCAGAACCCGAGCCGGGTTCCGGGATGTCCCCACGACTCACGCAGGCCGCGGCGGATCTCCGCGACCGACAGCGTCGGGCCGCGTAGCGAGCGCGATCCGGGGGCGTCATGGACGACCACGACCAGCGCGATCACCAGCACGATGCCCAGCGACGCGGCCAGCAGGTAGGCCTTGGTCCAGCCGAGGTGCGACAGCGCCAACGTCATCGGGACGGCGGCGATGATCGCACCAGCTTGGCCGATGACGCCGGTGAGCTGGGTGATCAGCGGGATCCGGCGGGCGCCGAACCAGGTGTTGACCAGCCGCAGCACGCACACGAACGTCATCGCATCGCCCATCCCGACGAAAAGCCGGGCGACCAGCGCGAGCGAGTAGGAGTCGGCAAACGCGAAGCCGGCCTGGCCCAGCGTCAACACGACCGCGCCGACAATCAGAATGTTGCGCGGGCCGAACCGGTCGACCATCAGTCCTACCGGGATCTGCATACCGGCATAGACCAGCAGCTGAAGCATGGTGAACGTTGCGAGCTGTGCGGCGCTGATGCCGAAGCGGTCGGTTGCCGCCAGGCCGGCGACCGCGAGTGACGAGCGGTGGAACACGGCCAGCATGTACGTGAGCAGACCGACGACCCAGATGGCGATGGCCTGCCTGAGCTGGCGTTCGGCGGGCTCGCTCACCAACCCAGTTTAGGAAGACGGCGCCGCCTCTCCGGCGCTGGGCACAGATCCCGGCTTCCGTAGGACATTTGACACTTCTTGCTCTGTCGGGTCGGGCGTTCACTACGGGCCGTGATGCCCGGGCGTCGAGCCGGTCACGGGGGGTGCCTTCGAGACCGCGGCCGACGCGCTGAGATACCACGCCGAACTGGGGGAGTTGCTCGGTGAGGTTCGCGACGACCTGCACGCCGATGTCGTCGTCGCGCTCTTGCTCGACAGGTCCAAGTTAATGCTCGATCCGGTCGCGTCCTCCGGGCTCGACCGGGGCTTGCGACAGTCGCTGCGCGTGCCCGTGGGACGCGGCTTCGCGGGCAAGATCGCGCAGACTCGTCGGCCGATGGCCCTGGCCGAGGTCACCGACGACAACGTGGTCGACCCGATGCTGCTGCGCCGATACGGTATTCGGTCATTGCTGGGGGTGCCGCTGCACGCCGGCGGTGATCTGCTCGGGGTCGTGTACGTCGGGTCACGCAGCGCCCGGGTGTTCACCGAGCACGACACGCGAGCCCTGATCAGCGACGCCGCGAGCTTGGCGACCGTCATCGAGTCCCGGTTGCGAGTCGAACGTCATACTGCGGCTCTCGTGCTGCAGCGCAGCCTGCTGCCCACGCTGACCGCACGCCGCGCTGGCCTCGACATTGCCGCGCGCTACATCCCGGCAGAGGGTGATCTCGGCGGCGACTGGTACGACGTGTCGACCCGAACTGCGTCCGGCAGACCACCGAGATCGACCTACCCGTCGGTGCATCGCTGTGCCTGTTCACCGACGGGCTCGTCGAGCGGCGACCGACTGCCGAGTCCGCCGCCGACCTCTCAGGCCCTGGACTCGCGCGGGTTCCGGCCGCGTTGCGACTGACCGGGAACGCCGAGACGGTGGGTTCGGCGGTGATCGAGCAGGCGCTCGACGACGACATCTTGGAAGACGACCTGGCCCTGCTGATCGTCCGCCGCCACGGGCAGGCCTAGCGCATCGACCCTCCAGTCAGGGCTGGGTGAGCAGGCGTTCGAGCAAGGACGTCAGTCGACGTCGGTCGGCCGAGGTGAGCGTGCCGGTCATTGGCGACAGAGAGTCAGCGACCTCGCCCGATACCTGCGCGGCGAGCTCGGCGCCCCCCGCGCTGAGGACGACATCGGTCGCGCGACCGTCGTGGGGGTTCGGAGCCCGGGTGAGCAGGCCGCGCTTCTCGGCGCGGTCGACGAGCCCGCTCATGGTCGACTTGTCCAGCCCGAGGAAGTCGGCGAGTTCGGTCATCTTCAGGCGTCGGTCGCGCAGGATCCCGAGGACCCGCAGTTGGCTGAGGGAGAGGTTCTGGCCGGCGCCGATCTTGTTCAGTGCCGCCATCGTGACGAACGACGTCTGCACGAGGAAGTCGACCAGCTCCGTCTGGTCGTGGGCAACGTGCTCTCGTGTGGGATCCACTGCGGCCATGCCGGAAGCCTACTTTATTTTATTGGTAAGCCCAACTAATTTAGTTGGAAGTACAAACTAAATGATCGGGCAAGGAGACTGCCGTGCACGCTGCGGTTGTCACATCGTTCGACTCTGCGCCTCGGTACGCGCAGTTCCCCGCCCGTGCCGCGCGGCGAGGACGAGATGCTCGTCGACGTGCTTGCGGCCGGGTTGCACCCGCGCGTGCGGTCCCGGGCCGACAGCCGCGATCCCGTCCGCCCCGATGCGCCGCGCGGCTGCAGATCGTCGGCAGCGGCCAGGGCTCGGTCAGCGCCCGGGACATCGTCGCCGAGCTACCCGTGATCGCCGAGGCGATCACCAGCGGACACGTCGACGTCGACGCCCAGGCGGTGCCGCTGGCCGACGTGGAGCGGGCCTGGGCTGCCTCCGCCGCCAGCGGCCGCCGCATCGTCCTCGTCCCGTAGCCGGTGGTCGCTCACGACGAACGCGGCCACGGCTCCGAGCGCCGGGCCTGTCCCCAGCCGGAATCGCCGCGGTGACCTACAGTCGTGCCGTGACGAGCCCCCTTACCACGGGTGCGGCGTGCACTGCCTGCGGTCGGCCCGTAGCGGCTGACGCGCGCTTCTGCCAGTTCTGCGGCACCCCCGTAGAGGTCGCCAGTCCTGAGATACGCAAGGTCGTCACGTTGCTGTTCTGCGACGTCACCGGCTCCACGGCGCTGGGTGAGCAGCTCGATCCTGAGGTCCTGCGCGGTGTCATGTCGCGCTACTTCGCTGTCGCGAAGGCGTGCGTCGAGCGGCACGGCGGCGTTGTGGAGAAGTTCGTGGGGGACGCGGTACTCGCCGTGTTCGGGGTTCCCGAGGCCCGCGAGGACGACGCGTTGCGGGCGGTTCGCGCCGCTGGCGAGTTGCGCGGTGGCCTCGCCGCGCTGTCGGAGGAGCTGCTCGCCACCACGGGCGCGCGCTTGCAGGTGCGCACCGGCGTGAACACCGGTTCGGTGATCGTCGGTGCGGGGCGGGCCGGCGGCTCGTTCGCCACCGGGGACGCTGTCAACATTGCCGCCAGGCTGGAACAGGCCGCGCCACCCGGCGAGATCCTCATCGGCGAGGTCACGTACTCCCTCGTGCGCGACGCCGTGGTCGTCGAGGCCATGGCGCCGCTGACGCTCAAGGGCAAGGCGGCGCCGGTGACCGCGTACCGGCTGCTCGACGTCCTCGACACCGAGCGCGGGCGCAACCGCCCGGTGGCCGAGATCCTGGTGGGTCGCGAGTCTCCCCAACGCGTGCTCGTCGAGGCATTCGCCCGCGTGATCGACCGCGACCGGCTTGAACTCGTCACCGTCATCGGGTCGGCCGGGATGGGCAAGACCACGCTGGTCGAGAGCTTTCTCGCGCAGCTGCGCGGGCAGGCCCTCGTTCTGGCCGGCCGGTGCCCCTCGTACGGCCACGGGATCACGTTCTGGCCAATCGCACAGATGGTGCGCCGGGCCGCCGACCTGCCGGCCGACGCGACCGCGGACGCGGCTCGCGGTGCCCTGCTCGGCCTGCTCGACGGGTTCGGCGATGCGGCGGTGGCCGTGGATCGGCTGTTGGCGCTGCTCGGCCTGACCGGCGAGCCGGGCAGCCGGACCGAGGTCTTCTGGGCCGTGCGGTCATTTTTCGAGCACCTGGCCGACACCCAGCCCCTGGTGTTCACCGTCGATGACCTGCACTGGGCCGAACCGATGCTGCTCGATCTGCTCGACGAGGTTCGTGATGAGCTGCGCGACTCACCGATCCTGCTGCTCGTGCAGGCCCGGCCCGAGCTGCTGGAGCAGCGCACCGGATGGGGGAGCGGCTCGGCCAACTCGACAACCTTCTCCCTTGACCCGCTCTCGCCGGCGCAGTCTGCGCAGCTGCTGGCCGGGCTCTTCGGGTCGCCGCCGCCTGACCACGTCGTCGCGGCCATCGACGGCTGGGCCGGCGGCAATCCGCTCTACGTGGCCGAGGTCGGCACCCATCTGGTGGAAACCGGGGCGCTGGCCGTGGACGGCGCCGGATGGTCGGTACGCAGCGACCTTTCGACGATCGCGATCCCACCCGGGGTGGCCGCTCTGCTCACGGCCCGCCTGGACCGGTTGCCCGAAGCAGAGCGGGCGTTGCTGGACCGGCTCTCGATCATCGGGCTAGAGCTGAGCCTCGGTGACGCGCGGGCGGTGGCCGCGCCCGAAACGGACGTCGAGGCCCTGCTGTCGGCGCTGCACCGGCGCGACATCCTGCGGCGCCGGCGTGGCGCGGGCACGACGACGTGGGCGTTTCGGCACGTCCTGGTCCGCGAGGCGGCCTACGACTCGATGCCGAAAGTGCTGCGCGCGGAGATCCACGAGCGCTTCGCTGAGCGGCTCTCCGACGTCACGACCGACGCGGGTGCGGAGACTGCGGCCTTCCAGGCCCACCACCTGGAGCAGGCCGTGCGACTGCAGCGCGAGATCTCCTCTCCGGGCGCCGTCGTCCAAGCCCTGACCGATCGCGCCGTTGCCGCGTTGACCACCGCCGCCTACGCAGCCGGTGATTCCGAGAACCTCGCGGCGGCCGGTGAGCTCATCGAGCGGGCCTGCTCCCTGCTTCCGACCACCGACCCACGGGCCCGGCGACTGGTCTTCCACCTCATTGGTCTCTGTCTGGACGACTCGGAGGTCACCCGGGCGCGGGCCCTGGCGCAGCGCCTCAGTGACCTCGTCGCGTCGGCCGGTGTTGTCGACGAGCTCGAGCTGCTGTCCGTCGAGCTCGTGCGTCGTTGGTCCGCCCTCGAGGCCGGCGAGCCGATCGACCCGGCGATACTCACTGATCTCGCCCGACGAGCGATCGTCGGCGCGCGAATCGCGGGCGATAGCGAGCTGTTGTTCGCGGGGTTGCGCGCCGGGGCGATGGCCGCAGCGACGCGTGGCCACTGGGGCGACGTGGCCGAGTTGTCGCGCGAACTCGTCGAGACCACGGACGCCCGTGGCGCCCGGGTGGCGCGGTTCTACACCGGGGCGGCCTTGCTGTGGGGTCCGATGCCGGCGCGTGCCGGCCTGCACATTCTCGAGCAGACGCCCCGGGACCCGGCCGCGACGGCGCTGACGGTGATCATCGCCGAGCTCACGCGGGCGGCGCTGCTCGGCTACGACGGGCAGGAGGAGATCGCTCTCGAGGTCGTTGCTCACGTGGAGCCGCTGCTGGCAGACGTAGGAGCCTTCGGCGTCGGAGTGGCCGCGTTCCTGCTATCCCGTCTGTACGTCACGATCGGTGACCTCGATCGCGCGGTGGCCGCGCTCGTCGCCGGTACCGAGGCGATGGAGACCAAAGGCTCACTGAGCTATGCCTCGACCCTGCTCGCGTTCCACGCGATCATCGCGCTGCGCCGGGGGCAGACCGACGTGGCGGCGGCGCTGCTCGAACGCGCCGAGGATGCCACCTCGGAGTTCGACGCATTGTCGGTCTCTATGTGTGCCGCCTGCCGGGCGGTGATCGCCGCGCGCGGCGGCCGGCCCGACGATGCTCAGGCGCTGGCCGAGCGCGCGCTCGAAGCGATCGACTCGAGTGACCAGCTCGTCGAGCGGGCCGATGTCCGCCGGCTGCTGGTCGACGTCGCGCACGCGCGCGCCGATGTACGGGCGGAGAGAGAGCTGCTCACCGCGGCCCGCGATCTCTACGCGGCAAAGGGGGCACTACCGCAGCTCGCCGAGACCGAGCAGCAGCTGCACGACCTCGACGGCTGACAGCGGCGACTGCATTGCCGCAGGAGAGGCAGCGCAACGACGCCCCGCCGGCCTGTTCCGGCAGGCAGGAGCACCCTGGACGCATGACATCAACGGCACTTCCCGGCGGGACCTTCACCCTGGCCCCAGACCTGATCGTCACCCGCATGGGTTACGGCGCGATGCAGCTGGCCGGCCCCCACGTGTTCGGCCCGCCTGCCGACCGCGACGCCGCCGTGGCCGTCGTACGCGAGGCCATCGAGCTGGGCATCACGCACATCGACACGAGTGACTACTACGGCCCCTACGTCACGAACCAGATCATCAAGGACGCACTGCACCCGTACCCCGACTCGCTGCACATCGTCACCAAGGTCGGCGCACTTCGCGACGCCGAGGGAGGCTGGCCGCCGGCGCTGGCGCCCGAGCAGCTGCGCCAGGCGGTGCATGACAACCTCGACCACCTCGGACTGGACGCCCTCGACGTCGTCAACCTGCGCGTCGGCGGATTCGACCGCCCCGAGGCGGGCTCGATCGCCGAACCGTTCACGGCGCTGGCGCAACTTCAGCAGGAAGGCCTGATCAAGCACCTCGGCATCAGCACCGTGACCGCCGAGCAGATCGCCGAGGCGCAGACCATCGCGCCCATCGTCTGCGTGCAGAACTTCTACAACCTGGCCCACCGGGTCGACGACGACCTCATCGACGCCCTGGCCGAGCAGGGCATCGCCTACGTGCCGTATTTCCCGCTCGGCGGCTTCTCGCCATTGCAGTCCGACGAGTTGGGTTGGGTCGCAGCCCGTCTCGATGCCACGCCGATGGCGGTCGCGCTTTCATGGCTGCTGCAACGCTCGCCGAATGTCCTGCTCATCCCGGGCACCTCATCGGTCGCTCATCTGCGTCAGAACGTCGACGGTGCGGCGCTGACCCTGCCCGACGACGACCTGACCGAGCTGGATCGCATCGGCGGCTGAGCTCAAGCACACCGTCTGTCCTCGTCCCACTTGCATGCCAGCGCACCCCTGTCGGCGCGCGAGGTGCCTCCTAGCGTCCTTGCCCATGACCACGACGGCTTTGCGGCGTCGCGTGCTTGCCTCGTCGCGCCGGCGCGCGGCGGCACGGTCAGGGGCACCGCACGCCACGACGTGATCTTCGGCAGTGCCCAGAAGGACCGCATCAGTGGCGGCGGCGGCGATGACATCGTCTGCGGCAACGGCGGCAACGACACGATCAACGGTGGAGCCGGGCGCGACGTCATCTTCGGCGGTACCGGCAACGACCACATCGAGACCGACGGGGGCACCCTCGACTACGCCGACGGCGGGTCTGGCAACGACTACGTCCGGACCGAGGCCCGCGACGGTGTCGTGGACGGCGGCACGGGCAACGACCGGCTCTACTCGGGCGCGTCCAACGACGAGTTGGACGGCGTCAGTGGCAACGACAGCGTGCGTGGTGGGACCGGCAATGACCACCTCTACGGTGACGACGGCCGCAACAACCTGTCCGGTGACGACGGGAACGATCGCATCGACGGCAACGGTGACGGCGACACCGTCCGTGGCGGGAGATGCCGGCAACGACGTCATCACCGCGCTCGCCCGGGGCCGGCAACGACACGCTGACCGGCGGCCTCGGCGACGACCACCTCTGCGGCGATGCCGGCACCGACCACTGGGCCGGCGGCGGCGGGAACGACCTCTGCAACGGCGGCACGCCGGGGACGGACGAGAACCGCTACAACGACCCGGACCTCTGCGCCGACGACGCCGAGACGCACGTCAGCTGCTACGAGGTCCTCAAGCGCGGTGACAGCGGCACCGCGTCCGGCACCTGCTCCTACGAGGGCATCACGGAGACCTGGAGCGCCAAGGTCGACGTCCCGTACGTCGGCGCCGACTACTACTACGACCCGGCGGCGACGACGTACGCGTGGAGCCTCGACGGGCAGGACAAGTACGGCTGCACATTCCACGCCGACTCGACCACGTTCAGCGGCCCGGCACAGGTCGGCATCGACCCTGACGCCGGCACCTACAGCATTCAGATCTGGAGCGGGTCCTGGGCCACCGTGCCGGTGACGATCAACTGCCCGGTGACCGTGACCCAGATCGAGAACTGGAACCCGCTCAACGGGGCCGTGACGAACGCGAAGGATTACTCGCTGGTCGACGGTTACGAGCTCGCCGGCACGCAGACCGTGACCATGCCCGACGACCCGTACCCGGTCGTCTCGTGGCAGTGGGACGTGGAGCAGTACGCATCGGGCAGCCCGGTCCGCCTGACGAGAGGTCGGTTTCCGTCGAGGTGAGCCCGGCGCGATGTGACCCCACGAATTGTGGCTTCGCTATCTATTTCGGCCGTTTTGCTTCACACTGATCTCACTGTCGGTGCAACACCACCCCCGCGATTGCTGCCACAGACTTCGCAGATCGCCCACTTTGCCCTCGGAAGGTTGGGTGAATATGAGCGCACGTCCCGTGCGACGCACCTTGAACCAACTCGTCACCGAGGTGGCGACCTCATTGATGACGGTGGGCCCGTCGACCCTGGCCGCTACCTGCGAACTGATGCTGCAGCGGCTGATCTCCCACTTCGATGTCGACGTGACCTTCGTGCGTCGCAACGACCACGACCTCGGCGCGTCGATCCTGGTGGCCGAGTGGCCGCCGCGGCCTGAGGTGCCGGATCCGGATCCGCTCGGCGTCGTGTTCTTCGCCGACGCCGATCCCGTCTTCGCGGCGAGCGAGAACCTGACCGAAGTGTTGGTCGCGCGTCCCGATGCCACGGACCCCAGCTACCAGGAACGAGTACGCGATGGATCCGGTATCCACGGCGTCTCTTCGGTGATGGTCCCGATGTTGGGCCGCGGCGTGACCACGGGCGTGTTGGGCATGATCAAGTTCGGCGACCGGCGGTGGACGCCGGCCGAGATCACCGCCCTCACCGCGCTGGCCGGATTGCTGTCGCAAGCGTTGTCGCGCGTGAGCGCCGAGACCCAGCTGCGCTACCTCGCCTACCACGACGAACTGACCGGCCTCTACAACCGGCGGGCCCTGCTCGATCACCTGCACGAGCGGCTGCGGCCGGGCCCGGCCGAACCGGTCGCGGTGCTCGCCTTGGATCTGGATCGTCTCAAAGCGATGAACGACTTCCTCGGCCACGCGGCCGGTGACCAGTTTCTGAAAGGCGTGGCGGCCCGGCTCCAGGAACTGGCCGCGCCCACGGATTTCCTGGCGCGCTTCGGCGGCGACGAGCTGGTCATCGTGCTCGGCGAACCGACTGCGGTCGACGCGGCCACCGCTGCGGCGCGAAGGATCCAGGACGTCGTGACCGCGCCGTTGCGCCTGGGCGACAACGACGTCTCGAGAACGGTCAGCATGGGCGTGGCCGTGGGTCGGCCCGGGCAGTCCAGCGTCTCCGGGCTGCTCGCCGAAGCCGATCAGGCCGCGATCGCCGCGAAGGCCCAGGGCGGGAATGGGATCGTCGCGTTCACCGAGGAGATGCGGATCGGCAGTGACGAGCGGGCGGATGTGGAAATGCATCTTCGCGACGCGATAGCTCAGGGCCAGCTCATCTTGCACTACCAGCCGCAGGTCGACCTCGTCACGGGAAAGCTGCTCGGCGCCGAGGCATTGGTGCGGTGGAATCACCCAACGCGTGGTTTGCTGCCACCGGCGTCCTTCGTCGGCGTCGCCGAGCTGACGAACCTCTCCGGCGAACTAGGGCGATGGGTGTTGAACTGCGCCACGGCTCAGTTCGCGGACTGGCAGCGGCAGTTCCAGCTGCCCGACTTCTGCCTGGGCGTGAACGTCAGTGCCGCCCAACTGATCACGGTCGACCTGGCCACGGACGTGGCCAAGTCGCTGCGGAAAAACGGGGTCGACCCGCGCAACCTGACTGTCGAGATCACCGAGACCGCCGTCGTCGCCGATCTGCTCCGCGCCCGCGACACGCTGCGTGCACTGACCGCCCTCGGCGTGCACCTGGCCATCGACGACTTCGGCACCGGCTACAGCTCCTTCGCCCAACTGAAGACGCTGCCGGTCGAGACCCTGAAGATCGACCGTGGCTTCGTCACCAACGTTGCGCACAACCGCGACGATCAGGCGATCGTCAGCTCGATCGTCGGGCTGGCCTCGTCCTTCGGGCTGCAGACGATGGCCGAGGGCGTCGAGACGGCCGAAGCGGCGACGACCCTCATCGAGCTGGGTTGCCGCCGAGCGCAGGGATACTTCCTCGGTCGACCCGCGCCCGCCGGTGACATGCTCGCCTTCCTCGAACGCGATCAGGCCCGCAGAGCGCCGCTGGTGCGCCTCGGCCGGCCGGCCTCCGTCGCCTGACTACGCGCACGCGCGGTGGGATCTTGCGTGGGGACTGGGCCGTCCATCGACTAGGGTGATCGCGGCAATCGCGCTTGGGTACCGACGTCAGGGGGTGACTCGGCTGCCTCACGTAGTCGGCGACCTCGGCGCGGAGCTCGGACGCATCTCGATCTTCAATGAACTCTCACCGGGCGGCCTGCGGGACCTGGCTCGACACGCCTTCGTGCGTCGGCTGGCTCGTGGGCAGGTGCTGTTCACCGAGGGCGAGCCCAGCGACTACCTGTACGCCCTCCGCTCCGGACGGTTGCGGATCGTGGTGCGCTCGCCGCGCGGTGAGGAACTCGTCCTGACCGTGCTGGGCGCCGGGGACGCGCTGGGCGAGCTGTCTGTGCTCGACCAGCACCCCCGCTCTGCAGGTGCGGAGGCCCTTGAGGCCACCGAACTGATCGCCGTGCCGGCCCACGAGGTGCGCACCCTGCTGATCGCGAATCCGCCGGCTCTGATGGCCGTTGCCCTCGAGCTGGCGGCCGGGATGCGGCGGCTGACCGGCGACACGGCCGACCTGGTCTTTCTGGATCTGGGCCGACGTCTGGCCAAGTATCTGCTGGCCGAGTCGGTCTCGGGTCCTGACGGGACGGCGACCTGCGAGTTACCGATGAGCCAGGCGGGCATCGCGGCGCGAATGGGGGCGACGCGGCAGTCGTTGAATCGTGCGCTCGGCGAGTTCGCCCGACGGAACTGGATCAGCATCGACAGCACAACCGTGCTGCTGCGCGACGTGCCCGCCCTACGCCGCTTCGCCGAATCTTAAGGGCCCTGGGGCGGCGCGCGCATTCTGACGTGAGGCAACGGGGAGCTGATCCACGAACAGTTCGACGACGCGGTCCCGTGCGCAGTGCCCGCGACCACTGTGCGAAGAACACCGTCCGCGACGACGCTGACGCCGCGCTCAGTCTCGCCCGACTCGAACTGGCAGAGTACCGGCATGCGCGTACACCACTTGAACTGTGGCACGCTGACCCCGCTGGTCGTCGGCCGGCTCGTCTGCCACGTCCTGCTCTGCGAATCCGAGGACGGATTGGTGCTGGTCGATTCCGGTTTCGGATTGGCCGATTGCGCCGACCACTCGCGTATCGGCCCGGCCCGGTTCCTGCTCAACGCCGGGTTCAGCGAGTCCGAGACCGCGGCGCGTCAGGTGGAAGCCCTCGGCTTTGCGCGCGCGGATGTGCGACACATTGTCATCACGCATTTTGACCTCGACCACGTGGGCGGGTTGAGCGACTTCCCGCACGCCACAGTGCACACCACGGCGGTGGAGTTTGACACGGCCACCGACCCGCCGACGCGTGCAGAGCGACGCCGGTACCGAAGCGTCCAGTGGAGCCACGGGCCGAGAGTGCAGACCTACTCCGGCCGCGGCGAGGCCTGGCAGGGGTTCGATGTGGCCTACCCGGTCGTCGGCGTCGACGGCGTGTCGATCGTCCCGATGGCCGGGCACACCCGCGGGCATGCGCTGGTCGCCGTCGATGCTGGCGAACGCGGCTGGCTGCTGCACGCCGGGGATGCCGTCTTCGACCGCGGCTCGATCGCCCGTCCGGCTGACGCCGCGGGGGACCGGGCCAACCGGCGCACGATCAAGCTGTTCGAGCGGGCTGTGGGGCAGGACCGGTCCAGGATCGCCGGCAACCACGCCCGACTGGCCGAGGTGGGCGCCGCGGGGACCGCGACGGTGATTCCGGCGCATGACCCGGTGATCTTCGACCGCCTCGCCGGCGCGTGATCGCTTGATCGAAGTATCGGGGCGGCATTTAGCTTAGGGACCGTCTGGATGCTTTGATCACGCCGCGCGCCCGGGTTCGGTGACGACCCACGACGTGTCCGGTGTCAGCGGTGTCCTGAGACATGGCGCTTCGCAGATGTGCTGGGACGCGCCAAAATTGTCGGACCTGGTCTTTAGCATCGAATCTATGAGCGAGGCGCAGTCGGCGGCGGTCGGGGTGGACCCGGGCCCGGACGCGTTGTGCGCTGCGCTGAGCCAGATGGCGGTTGTGTTGGCGGGCGCGGAGCAGGGGGTTGATGACGGGGTTCGGGTGGATCGGATCCGGCTTCTGGAGGGGTTGAAGTCGGCGGTGGCGGCGGCGCAGGTTCGGGAGACGGCGGCGTTGGCTGAGTCGCAGCGGGCGGTGCAGCTGGCGGCTGGGGTGCCGGCTGGGCGGGCGGGTCGGGGGGTTGCGGGGCAGGTGGGGTTGGCGCGTCGGGTGTCGCCGTATCACGCCGCCCGTTATGTGGGCTGGGCCCGGATCTTGGTCAGTGAGTTGCCGGCGACGTTCGCGGCGTTGCAACGGGGGGAGGTCAGTGAGTGGCGGGCGATGATCGTGGCCCGCGAGACGGCCTGGCTCTGCCCGGAGCATCGGCGTGAGGTTGACCGGCGCCTGGCGCCGGACCTGTCGGGGTGGGGGGATGGTCGGGTCGAGGGGGAGGTGAAGAGGTTGGCCTACGCGCTGGATCCGGAGGGGTTCGTGGATCGGCTGCGGGGCGCCGCGCAGGATCGGCGGGTCACGCTGCGCCCGGCGCCGGACACGATGGCCCGCCTCGGGAGTGTGCTGCCCGTGGCGCAGGGGGTCGCCGCCTATGCCGCGTTGGGCCAGGTCGCGGACACCGTCCTTGCTGCGGGTGACCCGCGCAGTCGAGGGCAGATCATGGCCGACACCCTGGTTGAGCGGTTGACCGGTCAGGCCCGCGCGGAGCAGGTGGCGGTCGAGGTCGCGCTGATCATGAGCGAACAGGCGCTGCTCGACGGGGGCACCGAACCCGGTCAGCTGGTCGGTTACGGACCCATCCCCGCCCAGACCGCCCGCGACCTCGCCCTCGACACCACCACGGCCAGCGACACCACGACGGCCCGCGACACCACGGCCAGCGACACCGAGCACCAGACCGACGAGCAGGCCGAGGACGAGCGGGCTGGGGCCGGGGCCGGCGAGCGGGCCGGGGCTGGGGCGCCGCGCTGGCTCCGGCGCCTCTACACCCGCGGCGGGCGGTTGATCGCGATGGAATCGCGCCGCCGCTGCTTCACCCCGGCCCAGCGCCAGTTCATCACCCTGCGCGACCAGACCTGCCGCACCCCCTGGTGCGGGGCCCAGATCAGGCACGCCGATCACGTGCTACCGGCCGAACACGGCGGGCCTACCCACGTCACGAACGGGCAGGGCTACTGCGCCGCCTGCAACTACACCCGCCAAGCCCCCGGCTGGCACGCCAGCACCCCCACCGGCGACGCCGGCGACGAAGTCATGATCACCACCCCCACCGGCCACACATACCGCAGCCGACCACCCGACCCACCCGGAACCGAACGAAGACCGGCAGCACGCTCACCGGACCAGGAACGGCTCGCGCAACGGCAGGCCAAGCGGCGCGCTGCGTAAAGAGTGTCTGCACGAAACCTCGGGTAGACAAGATGCGCACCGCGTGGCCTGACGCCCGAACCGCGTGGCTAGCATCGGCGTCGTGACTCCCGTGAGCGTCGCGCAGACCCGCGCAATCCCCGTGGCAGTGGACGATGCGTACCGCGCGACGCTGCCGATCGAACTGCCCACGTTGTTCCGGCGCTGGTACGGGCCGATCCCGCCAATAAAGGAGGTGCGCGACCAGGGCGGCGAGTGGGGCACGGTCGGGCAGACCCGGACGATCGCGCTGACCGGCGGCGGCACGATGTGCGAGGAACTGATCCGCATCGACCGGCCGTCGTCGTTCGCCTACCGGATCACCGATGTCACCGGCGCGCTCGGACCGCTCGTCGATCATATCGACGGTGAGTGGACGTTCGCGCCGCTCGGCACCGGCACCGAAGTGGGTTGGCACTGGACCCTGCACCCCAAGTCAGCACTCACCCGGCCGGGCGTGGTGCTGCTCGGAAAGCTGTGGCGCGGCTACGCGCGGGGCGCACTCGCTGAGCTGTCCGACGAACTGATACGCCGAACCTGATCGCAGAGGGATCGCCGCCATGGACGTGTTGAGCAGTCGGTTTCTGCTGCACCCGTCGGACGGGGAACGCAGCCGGCGCTTCTACCGCGACACGTTGGGGCTTGCGGTGCACCGGGAATTCGGACCGCCCGACGACCCCGGCATGGTGTTCTTCCTCGGCGGCGGGCTGCTCGAAGTCTCCGGCAGCGGCCCGAAGAGGGGTTACGAGGGATTGTCGCTGTGGCTACAGGTCCGCGACGTGCAGCACGAGCACGCTCGGCTTGGCGCCGAAGGGGTCACTATCGTCCGCGCACCGAAGCGGGAACAGTGGGGCCTGCTCGAGATGTGGATCGAGGATCCGGACGGCCTGCGCCTGGTGCTGGTCCAGATCCCCGACGACCATCCGTTGCGTCGCGATCAACGCCGAGGTGGCAGTCCGTGAGGATGGTCGGGATGGACATGCTGAGCACAGGCCACGGTCTGGTCGAGTCGCCGCGCTGGCACGCGGGCCGGCTGTGGTTCAGCGACTGGATCGCGGGCGAAATCATCGCGAT
This sequence comes from uncultured Jatrophihabitans sp., assembly GCA_964244175.1. Taxonomy (GTDB): domain Bacteria; phylum Actinomycetota; class Actinomycetes; order Mycobacteriales; family Jatrophihabitantaceae; genus Jatrophihabitans. The sequence continues at coordinate 23,777 of CAXTHY010000039.1, forward strand.
CGACGACGCGGGGGCGTCGGAAGTCATCGTTAGGCACGAGTCGCTGCCGCTGTGTTTCGACTTCCGGCCCGACGGCCGCCTGGTGCTCGTGTCCAACCAACGCAAGGCGCTGCTGACCCTCGAGGACGACGGCACGCTGGTCACGTTCGCCGATCTGGCGGCGTTGTCGCCCCTCGGTGCCAACGACATCGTCATCGACGGACGCGGCAACGCCTACGTCAACAGCCCGAACTTCGAGTTCGCCGCCGGCCCGCCCGACGGCCCGGTGCAACCCGGCTTCGTCGCGGTGGTGACGCCGGACGGCGCCGCCCGCGTCGTGGCCGACGACATCGCCTTCCCGAACGGCATGGCCGTCACGCCCGACAACCGGACGCTGGTCGTCGCCGACTCGTACCGGCACCACCTCGCCGGCTTCGATATCGAATCCGACGGCGGGCTGTCGGGGCGCCGGGTGTGGGCCGACCTCGGCGACGCAGCTCCCGACGGCATCTGCCTCGTACGCCGACGTGCCGCACCAGCGGTGTGTGCGAGTGGCCGAGGGCGGCGAGGTGCTCGAGACGGTGGCGCTCGACCGCGGCGGCTTCGCCTGCATGCTCGGCGGCGCCGACGGAACCAGCCTCTACATCGTGGCGGCCCAGTGGCCGGGGATGGCCGGCCTGGGCGCCGGCGCCGACTGGCAGGGGCAGGTGCTGCGGACGGTGGTCGGCGTCGCGGGTGCCGGGTGGCCCGCGCGCTGAACAGTGGCGCACCGCCGGTCGGTGCACGACGATGAGCCGGCCGATCCGGCGACTGCCGCCGCGACAACTCCCAGGGGGTTCGGGATGTCCAGGTTCTACGTTGTCCATGCCAGCGGAGCCGTCAACACCGCACTGGCCGGTGAGTTGTGGCCAATGAACTTCGCCGTGACGGTGGCCGATCAGGATGGCGTGCCCGCCGACAACCCGAAGTTCGAGGTGTGGTCGGTCCAGACCCAGAACCTCATCGACATCGTCCACATCAAGCAGCCGGCGCCGGCGAAATGGTTCGCGCTGCAGCACTTCGTCAACTTCACCACCAGTACTCCGTTCCCGCAGGAGTATTTGTACGTGATCCGGGCCTTCAACCTGCTACAGAACGGCGGGACGATCGAAGGCCAGACGACCGTCGCGGTGACCTGGCTCGGTCCGGCCCATCGGCCATCCTCGGCGTAATCGGCGTAATCGGCGATGGCTTGGGCAGGCCTATCGGGGCGACAGTGGGCTGACAGGTCGGTGACAGGGGGTGCGGCGATCCTGGGCAGCGATCGTCACCGCCCAACCCTCCGGAGGTTCGCCCCATGGCCGACGGCCAGCCCCTCAACGCCGCCGAGGTGATCGCCCGCGCCCTGGGCACTGCGCCGCCGCCCGAGCCGGAGGGGGGCGCGCCCGGCGCTGGGGAGCCGTGCGCTACCCAGGCGCCCGACACGCCCGCCGAGCCGGCCCCGGCAGATGCGCAGGCGGCCGGCTAGCCGCATGATGGTGCCGAATCGGGGGAACGGGACGACTGACGTGACAGCCATGACGTTTTCGGTGCTCGGTTCGCTGCAGGTGTCACGCGACGGCCGGGCCGTGGAGCTGGGGCCCGGCCGTCGGCGCGCGACGCTCGCGGCGCTGCTGGTCGACGTCGGCCAGGTCGTGCCGCTCGACCTGCTGGTCGAGCGGGTGTGGGAGGACGCGTCCCCGGACAACCCGATGTCGAGCGTCCACACCTACGTCTCGCGGCTGCGGGCCGGCTTGCGCGGTGTGGACGCATCCGGTGACGAGCCGACCTCGCCCCTGGTGACCGAGTCACCTGGCTACCGGTTGGCCGTCGACCCGCAGTCGGTCGACGCCGTGCAGTTCGAGGCGCTGCTGCAACAGGCCCGTGAACTGCGCACGAGCGATGTCGCCGCCGCCCGCGAGCGCGTCGGATCGGCGCTCGGTCTCTGGCGCGGGCCGGCCTATAGCGACATCCGCGCGTCGTTCGCCGAGGCCGAGGCGGCGCGCCTCGGTGCCTTGCGCACGGCCGCGCAGGAACTCGCAGTCGAACTCGATCTCGAGCTCGGCCGCCACGCCGTGCTCGTCGAACAGCTCGAATCGATGGTGGCGGCCGAACCATTGCGCGAACGGTTGCAGGGCGCGCTGATGCTGGCCCTGTACCGAACCGGCCGGCCGGCCGAGGCGCTGAAGCGCTTCGCGGCGATCCGGGAGTTGCTCGCCGACGAGCTCGGCGCCGACCCCGGCCGCGAGCTGCAGGAACTGCACGCCCGCATCCTTCGTCAGGATCCCGCTCTCGACGTGCGCGAGTCGGTGACGGCCGCCCCGGTGACCTCACCGGCGGCCACTGCACCCGGCGCGGGCCGCGTCGCCGCCGTCCCGGCCGAGTTGCCGATGGTTGGCCGCGCGCGCGAACTCGACCGCGTCCGCACCGCGTTGACGGCGGCCTGGACGACTGGCCATCCCTTGGCCGTGACGCTGGTGGGCGAGGCCGGCATCGGGAAGAGCCGGCTGCTCGACGAGGTGGCGTCGACGGCCGGTCGTGACGGTGTGGCCGTGGCCTGGGGCCGATGCTGGCAGCACGACGGCGCCCCGATGCTGTGGCCGTGGGTGCAGCTCGTGCGGGGCGCCGCCGACGCCGCGGGGAGCGAACGGGTGGCCGAGGCGCTGCGCGAGCGCGCCGCGGCGGTGCGCACGCTCGTGCCCGAGCTGCCCGGCGCCGACGACCTGGACGTCAAGCCCGACGACCAGCTGTCGCTGGAGGACAGCCAAGTTCGCCTGTTCGACGCCCTGACCGCGTTCTTCGAGACGCTGGCCACCCAGCAGCGGACGCTGCTGCTGCTCGAGGACATGCATTGGGCCGATCCGGCGAGCCGCCGGATGGCCGAGTATCTGGTCACGCACGCGCAGGGCGCGGGGCTGGCGCTCGTGCTCAGCGTGCGCTCGCCGACGGAAGACCTGTCGGCGCCGGGCCAGGAACTGCTCGCCGCGCTGGCCCGCACCGGCCGGGCCGAACGGATCGCCTTGGCCGGGCTCGATCCCGACGCGGTCGGCGCGTACGTCGCCAACCGCACCGGCACCCGGCTCGACGACGCCACCGCCCGGGCCCTCACCGAACGCACCGCGGGCAATCCGTTCTTCGTCGGCGAACTCGTCCGCTTGCTGGTCACCGACCCGAATGCCGCTGGCGCCAGCGAATCACAGGTGCCGGACGAGGTTCCGGACAGCGTGCGGGAGGTGATCGTGCGGCGCGTGCGCCGCCTCGGCGACGACGAACAGGAGGTGCTGCGCACCGCCGCCGTCATCGGCCGCACCTTCGACCTCGACCTCATCGAGGACGTCAGCCGGCTCGGCGAGGACGAGGTGGACGAGGCGGTCGACCGCGCGACGGCCGCCGGCTTCCTGTGCTCGGAGCCAGGTGTCGCGGGCCAGCACCGGTTCACCCACGCCCTGGTGCAGCAGACGCTGCTCGAGGACACCGGCCCGGCCCGGCGGCGCCGGCTGCACGCGCGTGCGGCCGTGGCGTTGCAGCAGCGGGCGGGGGTTGACCCGCTGCGCTACGCCGACCGGCTCATCCACCACCTGGCCGAGGCCGGCGGTGAGGATCAGCTCGACGCCGCGGTCGAGCTCAGCCTCGCCCGGGCCGACGCCGCCCTGCGGCGGGCGAACCATCCCGAGGTCGAGGCCATCCTGCTCCATGCGGTCGATCTGGCCGGGCGGCTGACCGGCCCGACGGCCGAGCAGCGCGAGATGTCGGCCCTCGTGCGGCTGTGCGCGCTCTATGACATGTTCTACGGACCAACGTTTCCGGGCGTGATGGCGCGACGCCGGCGTGCGCTGGAGCTGGCGCGCCGCCTGGCCACGAGCCGCGATCTCGTGGCCGCGCTCAACGGCGCTGCGGCGATCGGCCTCGGCACGGCCGATTTCGTGGCGACGGCCGCGGTGGCCGACGAGATGGCGGTCAGCGCCGAGGCGACCGGTGACCCGGTGATGCGGGCGCTCGGCCAACTGGTGCGTGGCCAGGTGGCGCTGCAACAGGGGCAGTTCGAGCCTGCGATCAACGCGCTGGCCGAGGCCAGAGAGACCTGTGCCGACTTCGACATCGAACCGTGGGGCGAAGTGTTGACCGTGCCATTCGAAGCGATCGGCGGTTGGCGCGCGTTCGCGCTGGCCAACGCCGGCCGTAGCGATGAGGCCGAGGCCGACCTCGCCCGCATCGAGCCGTACCGTCGATCGGCCAACCCGTCGGTCGCCGCCAACGTCACGGGACTTGTCGCGCTGGTGTTGGCCGTTCAGGACCGGCCGGCCGACGCCTTGCGTTACGCCGAGGCGGCGGTGGCCATGGCCGTCGAAGCCGGCCTCACCCAGATACATCGCTACATCGGGATCGTGGTGGCGTGGGCCAGGGCCCGGCAGGACCCGGTCAGCGCCGACGACGGGCTGCGCGACGCCCTGGAATTCCTCGGCGAGATGCCGCGCATGCTGATGCGGCCGTTCCTGCTGGCCCTGATGGCCGACGCACGGCTGTCCGCCGGCGCGGTCGAGGAAGCGCTGCGGCTGACCGAACGCGCGCTGGCCGAGGCCACGGCCACCGGCAACGTGCTCTACGTTCCGCAACTGCACCGGCTGCGCGCCGCCGTCCTGGAGCAGCGCGGCGATCGTGCGGCCGCGGCCGACGAACGCGAGCGGGCCTGCGCGGTTGCGTCGGCGCAGGGCGCGGCGGTGCCGGCCGCGATCAGCGACGCGTCAAGAGCATGACGGGGATGACGCGATCGGTCTTCGTCTCGTAGTCGGCAAACCCCGGGTACCGACGCTTCTGTTCCGCCCACACCGGCGCCCGCTCGTCGGGACTGAGCTCGCGGGCCCGGACGTCGACGTGGTCGGCACCCACCTCGATCGACGTCTCGGGATGGGCCTTGAGGTTGTGGTACCAGGCGGGATTGATGTCCTTGCCCGCGTACGACGCGAAGACGGCCCAGCCGTCGTCGGTCTGCAGGTACATCATCGGGCTGACCCGTTCGGCGCCGGTCTTCGCCCCGGTGCTGTGCAGCAGCAAGATCGGTGCTCCGTCGAAATTTCCGCCGACCTGTCCCTCGTTGGCGCGGAATTCGGCAATGACCTTGTCGTTCCAGTCGCTCATGACCTCAGCGTAGGCCGGCCGGGCGGCGGGGTCAGTTGGTGAGCGCGTCGGCGGCGGCGGCGATGCGCAGGGTTTCGAGCAGGGCGGCCTGGTCCTCGGCCCGCTCCACGAGCCGATCCAGCTGGGCCTGGTCCAACCGGTCATCCTGATCGGCGATCTCGCGCAGCGCCCGCCAGGCCGACGCCTTGCCCTCGACGCCCAAGCGCATCAGCTCGAACTCCATGACGTTCGACAGCGGCGAGCGCCGCACGATGCTGCCGTTGAGCTTGAACCGGCCGAGCCGCTCACCGGCGATGGCCAGTACCGCCTTGACCGGGTCGGGGTGAGCGCCGACCGCCGTCATGATCTGCGCGAGCGCGTCGCGGTCGTCGGCGACGTCGCGAGCAAACTGGGCGAGGTCAGAGCCGCTCGAGCCGTGCCGGTGCGAACCGGCGATCCGTTTCGCCAGTTCGAGGCCGCCGGTGGCGCCGGCGAAGTGGTCGCGCAGGTACAGGTGCAGAAGTCGATCGTTGGTGCTCATGTCGGCAGCCTCCCCACGCTGCGGCGGCAGCGAACGCGATCGTGATTGGAGAATCCCGGTCACGACCTGACGGGCCGCAAGCACGCTTCAAGCCAACACCAAGCTGTCTGCAAGCGGTCCGGGTCAGGGTGTGTCCACACCAAGGAACACCACCTGACCAAGGAGATCACCATGACCGCGCTCGTCGACGATCTGCTGCCGCTGGACCGGCTGGCCGCCACCGTCACCGGTTCCGTTCTGCTCCCGCAGCACCCGGGCTACGCCGAACTCGCCACCCCCTGGAACGTCGCCGTCGTGAACCTGCCGGTCGCCGTCGTCGCGGCCGCTGACGCTGCCGACGTCGTCGCGGCGGTGCGCTTCGCCGCCGCCCATGACCTGCAGGTTGCCGTGCAGGCCACCGGCCACGGCGCCACCCCGTGGGGTCGGCCCACGCTGCTCGTCAGCACCGCCCGACTCACCGAGCTGACCGTGTCCGAGGCCGGCGCCGCCCGCGTCGGTGCGGGCAACCGGTGGTCCGACGTCATCGCCGCGGCCGCGCCGCTCGGCTTCGCCGGGCTCGCCGGCTCCGCGCCCGGCGTCGGCGTGGTCGGCTTCCTGACCGGTGGCGGCCTCGGCCCCCTGGCCCGTACATACGGCGTCTCGTCCGACTACGTCACCGCCTTCGACGTGGTGACCGGCGATGGCGAGCTGCGCCGCGCTACCGCCACCGAGAACCCGGCGCTGTTCTGGGCGCTGCGCGGCGGCAAGGGTGCGCTCGGCATCGTCACCGCCGTCGAGTTCGACCTGGTCCCGCTGCGCGAGATCCTCGGCGGCTGCCTCTACTTCGCCGCCGAGGACGTCGCGGCGGTGACGCACGCCTGGCGCGCGTGGACGGCCGGCCTGCCCGAGCAGGCGACCTCGTCGCTCGCGATCCTCCGGCTGCCCCCGATGCCGGGCGTGCCCGAGCCGCTCGCCGGCCAGGTCACGGTCGCCGTACGCTTCGCCTGGGTGGGGGACCCGGACGAGGGTCAGCAGGCGCTGGCCCCGCTGTTGGCCGTGGCCCAGCCCGTCCTGGGCGGCGTCGGCGTCATGCCCTACGCCGCGGTGGGGATGATCCACAACGACCCGGTCGACCCGATGCCGACCCACGAAGGCGCGACCCTGCTGCACGCGTTGCCGGTCGAGGCCGTCGATGCGCTGCTCGCCGTCGCCGGCCCGCAGGCTCCCAGCCCGCAGGTCATCGTCGAGTTGCGACACCTCGGCGGTGCCATCGCCCGGACGCCGCAGCACGCCAGCGCGTTCAGCCACCGCGCGGCCGCGTACTCGCTCATGACGATCGGGATCGCCGCCCCGCCGATCGTCGCCGCC
>CAXTHY010000040.1:0-10528 GCA_964244175.1 uncultured Jatrophihabitans sp.
GTACCCGGCGACGACCTCGGCCTCCACATCCACGTGTTCGATTCTATTCGATAACAGGCGGGATGGCAAGACTATTTCGACGAAATCCTTTATGTACCAGGGGTTTCGCGCAGAACTGCAAGCCGGCAACGCGACTGAACCACCGCCGACACACCCCCGTCGCTGCGCCCCTCAAACCACCCGGCAACGCAGCCGAACCCGCGAACGAGCAGCTGGCCCGAGCGGGTGATCACCGAGGCGCGTGCGCCCACCCCTAGGCTCCGTTGGTGCGGATGACCTCGGACCGGGCGCGCGAGCGCTTCACGCTCGCCCGGGTAGCCCGGCTGGCCACGGCCTCGACCGACGGCGTGCCGCACCTCGTCCCGATCACCTTCGCCGTGAGCGGTGACGGCCTGTATTTCGCGATCGACCACAAACCCAAGGCGACCCGTGCGCTCCGGCGGCTGGCCAACATCGCGGCCAACCCGTCGGTCAGCGTTCTGGTCGATCAGTACGACGAGGACTGGACTCGGCTGTGGTGGGCGCGCGCCGACGGCGTGGCGCGGACGGTGGACATCGGTGCCGATCCGGCCGCGGCCGCGTTGCTCGCCGACCGCTACCCGGCCTACCGCGAGCAGCCGCCGGACGGCCCGCTCGTCGTCGTGGACGTCGAACGCTGGTCCGGATGGCAGGCCGACGCCGCAGGGGACGCTTCATGGAGCGGTTGAGCGCCGCTGACTACTTCCGCGCGGCGCTGGACCTGCTCGGCGACGTCGGCAGCGACGGACTGACCATCGCGGCCCTGTGCGCGCGGCTGAAGGTCACCAAGGGGTCCTTCTATCACCACTTCGTCGGCATGCCGGACTTCGTCGAGGAGCTGCTCACGTTCTGGGAGACCGAACACAGCGACCGGGTCATCGCCTCCCCGCGCACCGAGCGCGATCCGCGCCGAAGGCTCGATTCGCTGGCGACCGTGGGGCTGGGCTTGCCGCACGACTCCGAGGCGGCCCTGCGCGCGTGGGGCCGCAGCCGACCGGACGTCGCCGAGGTCGTCGGGCGGGTCGACAAGCGCCGTGAGCGACACCTGGCCGACGCGATCGCCGCGCTCGGGGTCGATCGGGCCCGGGCCCGATCGCTCGCGCGGCTCGCCCTCAACCTGCTGATCGGCGGGCAGCAGCGCGACCGCCCGGCCGACGTCAGACGGCTGCGCTCGTCCATCGAGGACTACCTCGCGCTGGTGTACGGCGAGGTCGACGCCACCACGCGGCCGAGACGCCACACGCGGTAACCCCTCGCGATGATCTCGGTGTGTGCACGCGAAATCGCGTGCACACACCGAGATCATCACCAGAGGGCGCGCAGATTTCAGGCGGCCCCGCGCGGGGCCCGGCCGGGCGGCTGGGTGGGCCGCGGCGTCAGCGGCAGGACCCGGGCCCAACGCCGCTTGACCGCCTTGCCCGGCTTGACCTTGACCGATTCCGACTTGTCGCGGCTGCAGTGCGTGAGCTCGATCGCATCGTCGCCGTCGACCGAATAGACGACGTGTCCCGGCGTGATGTCGACGTGCACCCGTTGACCCCGGTACCGCACCCCGAAGCGCAGCTGCTGCCACCCGGGCGGCAGCTGCGGTCGGAACAGCAATTGCTCGGCAGAGTCGCGCATGCCCCCGAACCCGGCCACGACCGCCAGCCAGGCGCCGGCCAGTGACGCGATGTGCAGGCCGTCCTTCGAGTTGCTGTAGCTGTCGCGCAGGTCGAGCAGGGCGGCCTCGGCCAGGTAGTCGGCTGCGAGATCGAGATGCCCGACCTCGGCCGCGACCACGGCCTGGGTGCAGGCCGACAGCGACGAGTCGCGCACCGTGAGTCGCTCGTAGTACTCGAACGCGCGAGCCTTCTCCTCGAGCGTGAACGCGTCACCGGCCCAATGCAGCGCGAGAACGAGGTCGGCTTGCTTGACCACCTGGCTGCGGTAGAGGTCGAAGTACGGGACGTTAAGCAGCAACGGGTATTCCTGCTCGTCCTCCGAGCGCTTGAAGTTCCAGACCTCGTGGGCGGTGAAGCCCCGCGACTGCTCGTGCACCCGCTGAGTCTCGCTGAACGGGATCGCGACGTTCTCCGCCGACCACGTCCAGTCATCGAGTTCGGCCGGGGTCACGTCCAGAGCGGCCGCGTCGTCGGGCCAACGGCGCGCCTGCTCGACCGCAGCCCGGAGGTTCTGCGCCGCCATCAGATTCGTGTACGTGTTGTCGTAGGCCATCGCGCTGTACTCGTCGGGCCCGGTGACGCCGTCGATGTGGAACTGGCCGTCGTCGCCGCGATAACCCAGCGTCACCCACAGCCGCGCGGTGTTGACCAGGATCGGCAGGGCGCACTCGCGGGCGAAGGTGTCGTCGCCGGTCCACCAGGCGTGTCGAGCCGCCGCGACGGCGATGTCGGCGTTGATGTGGAACGCCGCCGTGCCAGCCGGCCAGTACGCCGAACACTCCTGGCCCCGGATCGTGCGCCATGGAAACGCCGCGCCGGCGAGCCGCAGCGTTCGCGCCCGTTCCTGGGCGAGGTCCAGGGTCGAATGGCGCCAGCGCAGCGCGTCTGCGGCGGCGTCGGGTGCCGTCGCCGACAGCAACGGTAGGACGAAGCTCTCGCTGTCCCAGAATGCGTGGCCGTCGTAACCGGGGCCGGTCAGACCCTTGGCCGGGATCGTGCGCTGCTCGGCCCGGGCCCCGGCCTGATGGGCGTGGAACAGGCCGAAGCGCACAGCTTGCTGGACCTCGACCGGGCCGTCGATCTCGACGTCGGCGCCGTCCCAGAACTTCTGCCAAGCAGCAGCCTGTTCATCGACCACACCGTCCCAGCCGGCGGCCAGCGCGCTCGTGAGCGCCGCCGACACCTGGTCGCGTAGCGCCGGCACCGAACGCTGGCTCGACCAGCCGTAGGTCACGAACTTGGTGATGTCGAGGTGTTCGCCCGGACTGAGCTTCGCGGCGACCGTGACCCGCCCCCAGTCGGGGTGGGCGGTGTGCTCGCCGAGGTACCTGCCCTCGGGCGAATCGATGACGTGGTCCATGGCCGCGGCCATCTGCAGCTTGCTCGCCCGGGTGCGGTGCACGAGCAGCGCCCGTAACCCACTGCCGCCGTGCTCGACCGCCTCGAGGGCATTCTCGATCACCTCGCTGACCCGCGGGTCACCGGTCTGCGGGGGGACGGCCTCATTGGCGACGAGTTCGGAGTGCGCAACCACCCGCAGGTTGTTGTCGACCGGCTCGACCCGGTAGCGGATCGCGAGCAGCGAGCGGCGGGTCAACGAGACGAACCGGGTGCTGGTGACCCGCACCCGCCGCCCGGCCGGCGACTGCCACACCAGCGCGCGTTCCAGCACTCCGCGCCGCAGATCGAGCACCCGCTCGTGCTCGACCACGATGCCGTAACGCAGGTCGAGCGGTTCGTCGTCGACCAGGAGCCGGATGAGCTTGCCGTTGGTGACGTTCAGGACCGTCTGACCCGACTCCGGGTACCCGTAGCCGGCCTCGGCATAGGGCAACGGACGGGTCTCGAAGAACGAGTTGAGGTAGGTCCCGGGCAGCCCGTTCGGATCACCCTCGTCGAGGTTCCCCCGGACCCCGATGTGTCCGTTCGAGAGCGCGAACAGCGATTCGGACTGCGCCATCGCCGCGGTGTCGAGTCCGACCTCACGCACTACCCACGGCTCGGCCGGGAACCGCTCGTCAGTCAAGGAGATCAGCCAGGTCGGTCACCACGATGTCGGCCCCGTGCTGGCGCAACGCCTCGGCGTGCGCGTCGTCGAGGCGGTTGACGCCGACGACGAACCCGAACTTTCCGCGGCGCCCGGCTTCGACCCCGGCCGTCGCGTCCTCGAACACCGCCGCCCGCGATGCGTCGACGCCGGCTCGATCGGCGCCGGCGAGGAATGAGTCGGGGGCGGGTTTGCCCGGCATTCCGGTCTGCGAAATGGTCACGCCGTCGACCCGGTCCTCGACCAGCTCGTCGAGACCGGTCACGGCGAGCACGTCCTTGGTGTTGGCGCTGGACGAGACCACCACCCGGCGCAGGCCGGCGTCGATCGCCGCCTCGAGATAGCGCTTCGAGCCAGGGAAGACCGTGACGCCCTCTTCCTTGATGAGGCGCCGGACGTCGTCGTTCTTGCGCTGGGCGATCGCATGGATCGTCTCCGCATCGGCCGGGTCGTCCTCATCCCCGTCCGGAACGTCCAGCTTGCGCGCGGCCAGGAAGTCGCGCACGCCGTCCAGTCGGGGCTTGCCGTCGACGTAGTCGGCGTAGTCGTCGTCGGAGAACGGGTCCTGCCCGTGGGCCTCGAGCACGGGGTCGAACGTCGCCTTCCATGCCTTGCGATGCAAGGCGGCGGTATCGGTCAGCACCCCGTCGAGGTCGAAGAGGCAGGCATGGATGTTGTCCGGCAGTCCCAGCACAAAGGGCAGGGTGCCCGCGATGCGCCTCCCCCAATCGGGGTAGAGATCTCTTCGGGCGAAGGGAGGCTGTAGATGCCGCAGCCGGCATGGAGCAAGAAGCGCGAGAAGCAGTACGCGGACATCAAAAAGAGCCTCGAGGACCGCGGTCGCAGCGAGAGCACCGCGCAGGAGATCGCGGCCCGCACCGTCAACAAGAACCGGGCTCGTAGCGGCGAGGCGAAGCAGGCCAGCAAGACATCCACCGACGACATCTCGTCCAGCCGCCGGGGTGGCCTGCGCTCGCACCAGGGCGCCGGCGGACGTACGAAGGCCCAGCTCTACGCCGAGGCGCGGAAGAAGAACATCTCCGGCCGTTCGACGATGTCGAAGGCGGAGCTGGCGAAGGCCGTCGGCCGCAAGTAGCCCGATGGCCGACCCGCACTTCGTCATCCAGCATCATCTGGCGAGCGCCGACCACTACGACTTCCGCCTCGAGATCGACGGCATGCTGGTGTCGTGGGCAGTCCCGAAGGGCCCGTCGACCAACCCCCAGGAACGCCGCCTGGCTAAGCGCGTCCCCGACCACTCGATGGACTACGAGCTGTACGAGGGCGTGCTGTCCATCCAACGCCGCGGCGGCGGAGTCGTGCAGGTCTGGGACCGCGGCACCTTCCGCAACGTCAGCGCCGACAAGGGCACCGACCTGTCGGCCAAGGACGCACTCGAACGCGGGCATCTGTCGTTCGTGCTCGACGGCGAGAAGCTCAGCGGCGGGTACAGCCTGATCCGCACGCGGGGTGAGAATCTGTGGCTGTTGATCAAGAAGAAGGACGCCGGCGCGGACGCGCGACGCAATCCGACGACGACCCAGCCCGAATCGGTGCTGACCGGTCGGACGATGGCCGAGATCGAGGCCGCCGGACCCGATGACGCCTGACGTTCACAGCTCGTGCGCGTTGAGGTGCCGCAGCAGGTTGGCCGAGAACTTGTCGCCGGTGCGTTCCATCGTCCTCTTCATGACCCGCTGCACGGGGCGGGCTGACGCCTTCGGCAGCGGCAGGTCCACCCGCAACGTTAGCGAGATCGACAGGTGCGTCCCGCCCTCGATGTCGGACAGCTCGTAGGTGCCCTCGGTGCCGGCCCGCTCGCGCTTGCCGGCGCCCGGCGTGTGCAGGTACTCGATGCGTTTCTCGTCCTCGAAGGTCATCGTCTCGGTGAAAACCGGCACCACGCTGACGCCCAGCGCCGCGATGCGCATCATGTGCCAGCGCCACTTGTCGCCGTTGACGTCGATCTGGCTCAGCAGCGGGGTGAGCTTGGGCAGCAGCACCGGGTCGGTGAGCGCCTTCCACACGTCGGACCGCGCAGCGCTGATGTCGGCGGTCGACTCGATGGTCGATTCGAAGCAAGTCATGCGGAATCTCCTTGGCTGAGCACGGATTCTTTCATCTTGGCGATGGCGAAGCCCCACGCCTGGCCGGGTAGCACCTTGCCGGGCACCGAGATCTCCTCGGGGTTGGTGAGGACGTCGAGCAGCACCGGGCCAGGATGGGCCAGGGCGGCGCGCACGGCGTCGTCGAGTTCAGCCGGATCCTCGACCCGCACGCCGTGCAGGCCGATTGCGCGGGCGACGGCGGCGAAGTCCGGGTTGTGCAGCGCGGTGCCGAACTCGGGAAGGCCGCCCTGCTCCTGCTCCAGCTTCACCATGCCCAGGCTGCCGTTGTCGAACACGATCAGCTTCACCGGCAGGTCGTAGGCCACGGCGGTCATCAGGTCACCGAGCAGCATCGACAGACCGCCGTCGCCGCAGAACGCGACCACCTGGCGGGTGCGGTCGAGCGCCTGCGCACCCAACGCCTGTGGCATGGCGTTGGCCATCGAGCCGAGGTTGAAGGAGCCGAGCAATCGGCGGGTGCCGGTCATCATCACGAAGCGGGACAGCCAGACCGTCGACATCCCCGTGTCGGTGGTGAAGATCGCGTCCTCGGCCGCGCAGTCCTCGACGGCGCGGGCCAGGGCTTCGGGCCGGATCCGGTCGGCGGTGTTGTCGAACTTCTCGCGCACCCGGCCGATCAGCGTCTTGTCGTAATCGGGCCGGGCGAGCTTGTGCTGGCGGTTGAGCCACTCCGCGTACAGCTTGCGGCTGTGCTTGAGGTGCTTGTCCTTCTTGGTGCCCTGCACCTGCGCGCTCAACGCTGCCAGCGTCGGAGCGGCATGCCCGACGAGCCCCAGGTCGACATGGACGCGGCGGCCGATGTGCTCGGGCCGCGCCTCGATCTGGATGACGGTCTTCCCTTTCGGATACCACTCGCGGTACGGGAAATCGGTGCCGACCATCAGCAGCAGGTCGCAGCTGTCGAAGGCAAGTTGCGCAGCCGGGTTGCCGATCAGCCCGCTCTGCCCGACCTGGAACTCGTTGTCGCGCTCGAGGCCTTCCTTGGCCTTGAGGGTCAGCACCATCGGGGCCTTGAGCTGCTGGGCCAGGGCGAGGACCTCGCTGCGGGCCTCGCGGGCGCCGATGCCGACGAGCAGGGTGACGCTGCCGGCGTCGTTGATCAGCTTGGCGGCGCGCTCGATCGCGGCGCCGTCAGGGACGGTGGGCGGGTGCGCCACCGCGATGTTCGGCGGCGACGCGTCGTCGGGCAGTTCCTGGCCGCCGACGTCCCCGGGCAGCGTGAGCACCGAGACGCCGGGCCCGGTGAGGGCGGACTGGATGGCCTGCTCGACCAGCGAGGTGGCCTGTGCCGGCGAGGTGATCGTGCGCGTGAAGCCGGCGACGTCACGGAAGACCAGGTCGTTGTCGACCTCCTGAAACATCTCGCTGCCGAGGTCAGCCAAGGGCACCTGCCCGCAGATCGCCAGCACCGGCGCGTGGGATTTCTTGGCGTCGTACAGGCCGTTCAGCAGGTGGATCGACCCTGGCCCGACGGTGCCCATGCAGACGCCGAGCGTGCCGGAGAGCTGGGCCTGCGCGCCGGCGGCGAACGCGGCGACCTCTTCGTGTCGGACGCCGACCCACTCCAGGCGCTCCTCTTGGCGGATCGCATCGGTCACCGGGTTCAGCGCGTCCCCGACGACCCCCCAGATGGTGCGCACGCCCTGGTCGGCCAGCGCGGTCACGATCATCTTCGCGACCGTGGGATTACTGCTCATTCGGCCCGTCCTCCTGTCTGCCGGACGAAGCTGTCCGCACTCGCGGCTGCCCAGTCCGCGGCCCAGTCGCCCGGTGGCGCGGCCAGCAACTCACCCGGCGCGAGCCAGTCGTAGAGCTCGAGGTAACTCGCCGTATGCACGTGGTCGATGCGGCGCATGAGCATGGCCGGGTTGAGCTCGCCTGGCCCGGACAGGCCGAGCGAACCGATCATCTCCTGCGCCTGCGCGACCGTGGCGGCCTGGTAGCGCGCCACGCGCGGGGCCTTGTCGGTTACGACGAGCGCGCGTTGCCGGCGCGGATCCTGCGTCGCGACCCCGACCGGGCACGCGTTGGTGTGGCACTTCTGTGACTGGATGCAACCCAGCGCCTGCATCATCGCGCGGGCGGCGTTGGTGTAGTCGGCGCCCTGCATGAGGCGCTTGACGATGTCGTTGCCGCTGGCGACCTTGCCGCTCGCGCCGATCTTGATGCGCTCGCGCAGGCCCGTACCGACCAGCGCGTTGTGCAGCATGATCAGTCCGTCGGTGAGCGGCGTCCCGACGTGATCCTCGTACTCCAGCGGGGCGGCGCCGGTGCCGCCCTCGGAGCCGTCGACGACGATGAAGTCGGGCGTGATCTGCTCTTCGGCCATTGCCTTGCAGATCGCGAGCAGCTCGTGCCGGTAACCGACGCACAGCTTGACGCCGGTCGGCTTGCCGTCGGCCAGCTCACGCATCCGCGCTAGGAACTGAACGAGTTCGCGTGGTGTCGAGAACACTTTGTGGGCTGGCGGGCTGACGCATTTCTCGCCCTGCGGCACGTTGCGCGCGTCCGCAATCTCCTTCGTCACCTTCGCCGCCGGGAGCACGCCGCCGATGCCCGGCTTCGCGCCCTGACTCAGCTTGAGCGACACGCACTTGATCTGGGCCTGCGCCGCCTTGTCGCGGAACATTTCGGGATCGAAGCTGCCGTTCTTGGTCCGGGCACCGAAATACCCGCTGCCGATCTCCCAGATCAGGTCGCCGCCGTGCTCCAAGTGGTACTTCGTCAGGCCACCCTCGCCGGTGTCGTGGGCGAAGCCGCCGGCCTTGGCGCCGGCGTTGAGGGCCAGAATCGCGTTGGCCGACAGCGCGCCGAAGCTCATCGCCGACACGTTGAGCAGCGCCATGTCATAGGGCTGGGTGCAGTCGGGGCCGCCGACGCGCACCCGCGGCTGCTCCTTCGGCGGTTCCTTCGGGGCCGCGGAATGCAGCACGAACTCGTACCCGACTTCGTTGACGTTGAGCTCGGTGCCGTAGGCCTTTTCGCCGTGGATGCCCTTGGCGCGCTCGTAGATGATGCTGCGGGTGTCGCGGTCGTAGGGGCGGCCGTCGAAGTTGCGTTCGATGAAGTACTGCTGGATCTCGGGGCGGATCTTCTCGAGCAGGAAGCGCATGTGCCCCAGGACGGGGTAGTTACGCAGGATCGAGTGCCGGCGCTGCGCGACGTCGTACAGCGCGATCAACGCGAATATGCCGACCACGACAACGGCCGCCCACCATCCGGCGCTGAAGAGCAGGGCCGCCACGACTACCGCCGCGGTGACCAGGACGAGCCCAAGTGGGATCAGTAGCGTCAGCACGGGCCGACGATCAGGTAACGGGCGGGCACTCTTTCGGGCTACCCCGGGGCACACCCGCACAAACGGCGGGTGCGCGCGGCCTCAGCTGCCGCTTGCCGCCCGCGCCGCACGCGCGTGTTCGGCGTCGTCCTCGGGCGGCGGGGCCAGGTCGGGAATGTCCAGCTCGTGCACCGCCACTCGCCCGACGAGTTGCTGGTGGGTCGTGGCCCGCTGGGCCCGGCCGCGGCCGAGGAACGAGATCGCCCAGTGCAGCACCGTCGTGACCCGGTTCTTGAACCCGACGAGGTATAGGACGTGGATCGCGAGCCACAGCAGCCAGGCGATGAAACCACCGAAGCGCAGCGGGCCGACGTTCGCGACCGCCCTGAACCGCGAGATGGTGGCCATGCTGCCCTTGTCGAAATAGTGGAACGGGGGCTGGTCGGCCTTCCCGCTCACCCGGCGGCGGATCTGCTGGGCCGCGTAGGTGCCCTGCTGCATCGCCACTTGGGCGACGCCGGGGTAGTGGTTCAGCGTCATCATGTCGCCGATGACGAACACCTCGGGATGTCCCGGGAGCGTGCAGTCGGGCTGCACGGCGATGCGGCCGCTGCGGTCGACCGCGGCGCCCGTCTGCTCGCCGAGCGACTTCGTCAGCGACGATCCCTTGACGCCGGCCGCCCAGATGACCGTCCGAGCCGGGATGTGCGTCCGCGCGCCGCTCCTATCCTCGACGGTGAGCCCGTTCTCGTCCACGCCCACGACCTTCTCGGCCAGCCAGACCTCGACACCGAGGCTCTTGAGCTGCTTGGCCGCGGCGGCCGACAACTTGGTGCCGAAATTGCCGAGGACGTCGTCGAGGGCGTCGATGAGAACGATCCGCGTGGTGCGCGGGTCGATCGACCGGAAGTCCCGCTTCAACGTGCGGCGCGAGAGCTCGGAGATCTGCCCGGCCATCTCGACGCCGGTGGCGCCGGCACCGACGACGGCGAACGTCATCCACCGTTTGCGGGCCTCTTCGTCGTGCTCGAGTTCGGCGTACTCGTAGGCCGACAGGATCCGCCCGCGCAGTTCCAGGGCGTCGTCGATGGACTTCAGCCCCGGCGCGTAGACCTCGAACTGGTCGTTGCCGAAGTAGGACGTGCTGGCGCCGGCGGCCACGATCAGCGAGTCGTATTGCGTGCTCGACACCCTGCCGCCCGCAGTGGAGGTGACCGTGTGGGCGGCGAGGTCGATGTCGGTGACCTCGCCGAGCAACACCTGGACGTTCTTGTGCCGGCGCAGCACCTCGCGGGCCGCGTGGCCGAGCGCGATGGCCGGGGTCTCGGCCGCGCCCTCGTCGAGGTGGACGGGCCGGGCCGGGTCGGCCGCGTCGATCCGCGCCGGCATGAGG
>CAXTHY010000040.1:10538-30754 GCA_964244175.1 uncultured Jatrophihabitans sp.
CGGTCGGCACCGTCGGCGCCAGCAGGCGCACCCGGCGC
The DNA here is from genome assembly GCA_964244175.1 of uncultured Jatrophihabitans sp. Lineage (GTDB taxonomy): Bacteria > Actinomycetota > Actinomycetes > Mycobacteriales > Jatrophihabitantaceae > Jatrophihabitans. Next base: position 10,577 of record CAXTHY010000040.1, read on the forward strand.
AGCACCTCGCGGGTGGCTGGGGCGATCTCACCTTCGGACAGGATGCCCGTCGCCACCTGGTAGAGCAGCGGCTGGAACAAGTGGTGGATGGTCTTGCTGATGACGGTGACCTCGACGTTGGCGCGCTTGAGCTTCTTGGCGGCGAACAGGCCGCCGAAGCCGGAGCCGACGACGACGACGTGATGCCGGCGCGACATTGTCTCGGTCACCGGGTATCTCCTAGGCGTCGAGCGTGGCGATGTCGATGACGAAGCGGTACCGGACGTCGCTGTCAACGACGCGGTCCCAGGCCTCGTCGATCTGCTCACCGCTGATCGTCTCGATTTCGGCCCCGAGGTGGTGTTCGGCGCAGAAGTCCAGCATCTCCTGGGTTTCGCGGATGCCGCCGATCATCGAACCGGCCCAGCTGCGGCGCATCGGGATCAGCGCGAACGCCGGTACCTCGAGCGGCTCGGCCGGCGCCCCGACGTTGACCATGGTGCCGTCCAGGGCCAGCAGCGACAGGTACTTCTGCATCGGCAGGGCCGCCGAGACGGTGTTCACGATGAGGTCGAACGTGCCGCGCAGGTCCTTGAACGTCTGCTCGTCGCTGGTCGCGTAGTAGTGGTCGGCGCCGAACTCCTTGCCGTCCTCCTCCTTCGACAACGACTGGGAAAGGACCGTCACCTCGGCGCCCATCGCGTGCGCGATCTTGACACCCATGTGACCGAGGCCGCCCATGCCCACGATGGCGACCTTCTTGCCCGGGCCGGCCTGCCAGTGGTGCAGCGGCGAGTACACGGTGATCCCGGCGCAGAGCAGCGGCGCCGCGGCGTCGAGCTCGATGCCCTCCGGGATGCGCAGGACGAAGTCCTCGTCCACGACAATGTGGGTGCTGTAACCGCCATCGGTCGGGCGCCCGTCACGGCCGATACCGCCGTAAGTGCCGATGTTGCCCTCGAGGCAGTACTGCTCCTCGCCGGCCTTGCAGCTCTCGCACTCGCGGCAGGAATCGATCATGCAGCCGACTCCGGCGCGGTCGCCGACAGCGAACTTCGCGACGTCCGGGCCGATCTCCTCGATGGTGCCGGCGATCTCATGGCCGGGAACGAGCGGATAGTTACCCTCGCCCCACTCGCCGCGGCCGGTGTGGATGTCGGAGTGGCAGATGCCGGCGAACGCTATCTTGATCAGGACGTCCTTGGGGCCGAGGTCGCGACGTTCGATCGTGGTCTTCTCGAACGGCGCCTTGGCCGCCGGGGTGGCGTAGGCGGTTACGGTACGCAAACCGACTCCTTATTGGGTGACATGTGAACACTTCCACGGTACCCAGGCTGCGCTCGTCAACCGCGCACTGTGACAACCAACCGGTCCAGGAACTCGACCTGGCCGGCCACGATGCGACCCCGCGCAGTGTCCAGGTCGAACCACGCGGCGCGGTCGATCTCGGGGAACGACTGGACGCGACCCGAGCGCGGCGGCCACTCCATGTCGAAGGTGTTGCTGACCGCGTTGGCGGTGTCGAAGTCCCCGGCTTGGGCCCACACGGTGACCACCTTCCCGGTGCGCTGACGGACCGCGCCCAGCGCGACCGGTTCGCCCGGCGGTGGCGCCGCCCCGAGTTCCTCGGCGAACTCCCGGCGGGCAGCCGTCAACGGGTCCTCGTCGGGGCCGTACTCGCCCTTCGGGATCGACCAGGCCGCCGCGTCCTTGCCGGCCCAGAACGGGCCGCCCATGTGTCCGAGCAGCACCTGCAGGCCCGACGCGCCGGTCCGGTAGAGCAGCAGCCCGGCGCTCGGCGCCACCGGCACGGTCAGGTTTCCGTTTGGTGGGGTGCCGGGTCGTCGCCAACTACTCGGGCGTGGATCTGGCGGGTCAGGAGCTCGATCTGCTTGGTGAGGTCGGTGTTGCTCTTGAGTTCCAGTTCGTTGGCGACGAAGTCGTGGTCGGCCTTGTGCTGCTGGAAATCGGCCTGCCGGTTCTGCCCGATCATGACGAACGTGGACAGGAAGATGGCCTCGAGTGAGACGATGAGGGTCAGCGTGGGCCAGGGGCTCTGCTCGAACGCGAGCATCCACACGGCAAACACGACGGCGTGCAGGTAGACGAACTGCATCGAGCCGGCGAACCTGGTGATGACGTCGGCCACACGCAACTGCGCGCTGCTGGCCCGTCGCTGCGCATCGGCCCGCACGCTCGGGTGGTGTGCATTTCCCGGCGCAGCACCAGCCGGCTGCTCGTTGTCGCCCATACCCACTATCGCAGCAGGCTTCGGCCCACTCGGCCCGGCGACACGCCCGCAGCCCGAGGTCTCGCACGCAGGCCGATCGAGTACGCGTCGGGCAAGATCATGAAGCGGGATCTCGAACCGGGCGCGCGCTGACCTGGATGTAGTCGTCCCGGACGCATTGGTTGATCTCACGCAGCAGTTCGCGCAGCTGCCCGCCCGCAAAGGGCAGGTCGACGAACTCGACCTCGACCAGGGTCCGGGCGCTCGATGCGCCGGTGGCGCCGAGGAGGCGCACGAACCACACGACGGCCTCCGAGTCGGTGACCAGATCTGGGCACCCACCGCCACATTCGTGGCCGAGACCGGCCAACGCCGCACCAAGGGACGACCAGGGCGCCTTGGAGAGGTTGCTGCTCGCGACGTCGTGGAAGGCAGTGCTCAACGATGTCCCCCCCGGGAGCTATTTCAGTACCGGAGAAAATACACCGACGCGTTTGCCGTCAGCACCGGCTCGTCACCGCGCGGCGAACCAGATCAGGCACAGCGCGCCACCGACGATGCAGTACGCGCCGAACGGACGCAGCGACCGGTTGGCCAGGTAGCGGGTCAGGAAGCGCACGGACAGGTAGGCCCCGACACCGGACAGGATCGAGCCGAACACCACCTGGCCGCGGATCCCGTCACCGAGCGGGCCGGCCAGGTCGCCGATCTTGAGCAGTCCGGCGGCGAGGATGACCGGTGTCGCCAGCAGGAACGAGAAGCGGGCAGCGTCCTCGCGGGACAACCCCCGGGCCAACCCGGCGCTGGTCGCGATGCCCGAGCGTGAGATGCCCGGGGCGAGCGCCAGGATCTGGGTCGAGCCGACGATCAGCGCGTTGGCCCAGGAGACGCCGGCCAGCCGCCGGTCGGACTCCCGCCCGCTGACCCGCTCATCGACGTACTCGGCATCGATCGTGCTGGACGAGCGCCGGGCCCGCTCGATGAACAGCAACACGAGCCCGTTGACGATCAGGAAGCTGGCGGTGGCGTTGGGCCGCGCGAGGGTGGTGCGAAAGGCGTGTTCGGCGATCAGACCCACTACGCCGACGGGAATCGTGGCCATGACGAGCAGCCAGGCCAACCGCTGGTCGGGGTCGGCGATCTCGCGGCGGGCGACGCTGGTCAGCAGACCGCGCACGATCCGCACCCAGTCGCGTCGGAAGTAGCAGATCAGGGCGACCGCGGTGGCCACGTGCAGCCCGACGATGAACGCCAGATACGGCGACTCCGGGGCCCGGACGTTGAGGTCGTGGGCCCACGAGCCGCCGACCACCGCCGGGATGAGGACGCTGTGGCCCAGGCTCGAGATCGGGAACAGCTCGGCGACCCCTTGCATGGCGCCGATCACGCCAGCTTCGAGCCAGCTCAGATGAGACACATCCGAAAACTACTACAAGTATTGTAGTCATCAGATGGACGCTCAGCGCGGAGCCAGACTGGTCAGGGGGTGCCGTAGCTACTCTGCGCGGTCTCGAAGTCGGCGTGGGCCACCAGAGCGACGACCCCGGCGCTAAGGGCACAGGCCACGGCTACCGCGGCCAGCAGCGACACCACCCGCCCGGTGCGGCGCGGCCTCGGGTCGACCAGATTACCGATGCGGTAGGCAAGGTCGGTGCCGTGCGAGCCCATCGCCAGAGCGCCCGCGGGCACCGCGCCGCGGCTGGCCAGCGACGCCTTGGCCACGGCCCGCGCGACGGTGATCCGATCGCCGACGGCGCACGCGGCGTCGTCGTCGGCCCATGCCTCGATCGCGCGCCGCACCGCAGGCACGGCCGGCCGGAGCAGAGGGTTGGCTGCGGCGGCGAGTTCGGTCAGTTGGATGTAGAGGAAATGCCGGTGCTCCAGGTGAGCGGCCTCGTGCGCCAGCACGGCGCGACGCTCGGTGGCCTCGAGTTGGCGCAGCAACGCAGTGGACACGACCGTGCGCCCGCGGATGCCGGGCAGTGCGTAGGCACCGGCGCGCAGGTCGTCGACGACGACCAATCCGTTGACGGCCGGCCCGAGCGCCCGGCCCAGCGCTGCGGCCCCCGCGAACCGGCGAACGGTGCGCACGAGGTGGACCACTGACGTGCCGAGCAGCAGGAGCGCAGCGACGCCGGTAAGTAGTCCAACGAGCAGCGGGACGGGGCGCCGTTCGGCCAGCGCCGCGGCCGACCAGTGCCCGATGTGCGCCACCCAGGCGTTCTCGGCCACGGCCAGCGTCGCCAGAACGCAGAGGACCAGACCGGTGGACATCGCCGCAGAAAGGCTCAGGACACAGAGCGCGCGGGTCGTCCATTTCGGCGAGCAGTACCGCGCTACCACCCGGGCGCCGCAGCCGACGGCGAGGCTGAGCAGGACCGGAAGGGCGGCGAGGAAGATCATCGTGGCTCGGGGCCTGCGGTGTCGTTGAGCAGTTGCTGCAGCAGCTGCTCGTCACCGGCCTCAAGGTTCGCGACGAACTGGGCCAGGACGCTAGCGCGGTCCGTCTCGCCGTCGAGCAGGCGCTGCATATGGAACGCGATCATCGAGGCCTGCGCGGCGTCGGCACTGCCGGGCAACGCGTAGACGAACGCCCGGCCGCGCGGCTCGCGGGTGAGGGCGCGCTTGGCGTGCATACGGGTCAGCGTGGTCATCACCGTTGTGTAGGCCAGCTCGCCCCCGAGCTCGGCCTGCACCTCGCTCGGCGACATCGGCGCGTCGCTGGCGGCCAGGCAGGCGAGGATCTCGCGCTCGAGCGCGCCTGATTCGCGGCGTCGCGCCACTCGCTCACCCAACTATTCGACCGGTAGTACCGAAAGCGATCGTAGCGGGAGCAGCTGTCGGTGCAGAGATCTAGGGGGTCCGGTCATGACCGTTGCCGACGACGTGCGCGCGGTCGACGTGGCCGCTTGACCGAACTCATCACCGACGCGTGGCGTATGCGCGGTGGTGAGCGGTGGTGAGTCGTCCAACATCGCCGGGCGGTGACCGGCGTATCGGGGTAGTTGACTGCTGTGGATGGATTCGCAGGAACGATCGGCATCGCGACCGCCGCGGCGGACGACGGGCAGGCCCGCGCGTACCTGGACGCCGAAGAGCGGCATCTCAACCCGGGCGGAACCGTCCATGGTGGCGTGCTGGCAACGCTGGTGGACACCGCGATGGGCGCGGCCGTACGCAGCACAGTCGGCGGCGATGACGTGCCGGCGACCAGCCAATTGACGATCGCGTACTTGCGGCCGGGTCACGAGGGTCGGTTGAGCGTGATCGCGACCGTCCGTAAGCAGGGTCAGCACCTGTTGGTCTGCGAGGCCGAGGTCGAACAAGACGAGCAGCCGGTGATCCATGCGCTCGCGACCTTCGCGCTGGTGCAGCAGTGAACTGATCAAGGACACGCCGTCCGCGCGGGGTGCCCTGCGTTGTCTGCGCTCCGACCTGGTCGGCCGGCTGACCGGATACGTCAGGCGTTGGCGGCGGTCGAACGCAGTACCGCTTTCACCTGGTACGGCGTCAGGCCCGGGTGCTTGCTCAACAGTCGAGCGACGAGGCCGGTGATGTGCGGCGCGGCGAACGAGTTCCCCGTTGCGACGATGCGTCCGCCGTCCATCCAGGCCAACTCGAGATCGAGGCCGGGCGCTCCGAACTCGGCCGGTGGGTTCGGATTCGCGACGAAGTGCATGGGGTCGGCGCCCTCGCAGGCCGCCACCGAGATTACGCTGCTGTACTGCGACGGATAGGTGGGGGCGGGCACGTTGTTCATCGCGCACACCAGCACGACGCCGGCATGCGCGGCCTCGTCGGCGACTTCGTGGAAGAGCCCGTAGAGGTCGGCGCGGCCGGTCGACAGCGACAGATTGACGACCCGGGCGCCGTGGGCGATCGCCCACCGCAACCCGGCGGCGAACACCACGCCCTTGCCGGTGAGGCGGCTACCCAGCACCCGCACGCTGGTGATGCGGCTGGCCGGGGCGGTCTTGCGGATGATCGCGGCACAGGCCGTGCCGTGGCCGTAGAGGTCGTCATGCTCGCCCTCTTCGGTCACGACCTCCTGCTCCTCGACGTCCCACCTCAGCGCCGCGCCCGGACCGTGGGTGCCGACCGCGTCCGGATGATCATGATCGATCCCGCTGTCGACGACGACGACCTCGACCCCGCTGCCGTCGGCGTCGTCGAAGGCCCAGCCCCGATCGACCGGCAGGCTGTCGGTCGGCAGCGGTGGTGGCGGGTCGAACACGTCGGCCCACGCCGGTTTCAGCTCCATAGTTACACCGGGCGCCCAGAACGGTTCACGAACGCCAGCACGTTACGCAGGACGTCGACCCCGAGGCGGCGCGCGTCGGGCCCGGCCCGGTAGAGCTCAGCGAGCAGGGCCGTGAATTCGCGCAGGGCCGGGTCGCGGCGGGTGGTCCTGGCCGTGTCGGCCAGCGTGTCGGCCAGCTGGCCGTGCGCCGAGGAGGCCAGGGCCCGCAGCAACACCCGGCCGGCGTCGGTGAAGGCGGCGCGGGCCGCGATCAACGACGCCGCCTGCCCGGCGAACAGGCCGGCGGCCTGGAGGTCGGACGCCGCGCCGGACCGGGTGTCGTCGCGGTCCAGCACGCTCAGCACGCCGAGCAACTGGTCGCCGTACTCGACCGGAGCCGCGAGCAGAGCGGTCGGCACGTAGGCCGTCGACTCGGCGACGTCACGCGCGAACCGCGTGTCGTTGCTCAGATCCGACACCGCGATCGCCTGCCCGCTCTGCGCGACCCAGCCGGCGATCCCGCGGCCCAGCGGCAGCCGTACGCCGACGATCGCGTCCGCGCCCGCGCCGGACGCGGCGACGTAGTGCAGCTCGTCGGACTCCTCGTCGAACACCGCGACGGAGCAGGCCGCCGCCCCGAAGAAGACCCGGGCGGTGACGGTGAGCGAGCGCAGGCCGTCGTCGAGTGCCGGCGGCACGACGGTGTCCCCGACACTCGAGGCGAGCTCAGCGAACTCGGCGAGAAGATTCTGCGGATCGGTCACGGTTACCTCGCAGGGCGTCGACGGGTGGCGGTGATCATCGCGATATTCGCAGCGCCACCGATAGTGGCCGATGCGGGATCAGGCGAGAAGATCGCCGCGCCGAACTGATGGGCCCCGGAAGTCTCGCCCGGCGCCGCTGTCGGGTGTATGACATACGCGGTGTCGCACAGGTGACTGATGGACTCGCTCGTCCGCGGCATCGTTTCTCCTACCAGCCGGCCCCGGTTGGTTCCGAATGTCGAAAGGATCGACCGCCATGGACAACTCGCCCGAGAACCCGTCCGTCTACGTCAGCCCCGACTCCGACGCCGATGACGTCGAGGGTCACGCCAAGGTGCGGGGCCCGGAGAACCGTCGCATCGACGACTCCGCCGACGACGACGTCGAGGGCCACGCCAAGCACCTGGGACCGGAGAACCGTCGCATCGACGACTCCGACGACGACGTCGAGGGTCACAACCGCCGGCTCTGAGCCGCCGGCTTCGCGGGTCGGGACCGGGTCACCCGGTCCCGGCCCGTTCCATGCCGTGACGCCGTTGCCCCGCTCGCCTGACGCGCAGGGGTCATCGTGACGAACGCGAGGGTGTGAGCCTTGGCCAGCAATCTGCGCACGACGCTCGCGCTGCGCGACATGCGTTACGTCCTGGGCGCCTACGTCGTGGACGACACCGCGTCGTGGGGCTACAGTGTGGCGCTGGCGGCCTACGTCTACGGGCGTACCGGCTCGACCGGTTGGATCGCGGCGGTTGCCTGCACCAGGTGGATAGCGGGACTGCTCGTCAGCGGGTTCGCCGGCGTGCTCGCCGACCGCTACGACCGTGCGCGGCTGATCGCCGTGAGTGGGGTGCTCTGCGCGCTCGTGATGGGCGTGACCACCGTCGTTGTCGGCATGGATGGCCCGCTGTTGCTGCTGCCGGCGCTCTCGGCCGTCGACACCGTGCTCAGCTCGCCGGTGCGCCCGGCCACCGGTGCCTTGATCCCCGACATTGTCCCGGAATCAGGGCTGATGGGCGCGAACAGCCTGTTCGCCGTTCTCGAGAACCTCGTCATCGTGCTCGGTCCGGGAATTGCCGGATTGCTGCTGCTCGCCGGCACGCCTGACGTTGCCATCGGCCTCAATGCCGCCAGCTACCTCGTCGCCGCCGGGCTGTACATGCGGGTGCGGGCCCGCTCGCGCGGTGACGCCGCGCCTGACCCCGGGGCCGGCCGGCTGGCGCAATGGACGGCGGGGGTCCGCGCGATCTCGTCGAGCCGCCCCGCCGTGCTGCTCGTCGTGTTCCTGGGTCTGTCGTCGGCGGTTTACGGTGCCTCGGTGGTCGTCTACGCACCGTTGTCGATCAGCTTCGGGACCGGCGCCGACGGTTACTCGTACTTGCTCGCCGCATCGTCGGCCGGCAGCGTGGTGGCCGCGGTGGTGGCCGAACGGATGTCGGCGACGACCCGACTTGCCCCGCTCATGGTTGGCGCGGTGGTCGTGGAGGCCATCCCCTTCTGGCTCAGTGACTTCGTCAGCAGTTCCGTCGCCGGCGCCGCCCTGCAGGTCGTGTCCGGTTTCGGGATGGTGGTGCTCGACATCCTCGCCATGACCGCCCTGCAGCGCGATCTACCCCGCGCGGTGCTCGGCCGCGGCCTGGCCGCGGTCGGGGCGGTGACGCTGGCCTCGGTGATCATCGGGAACCTCCTGGCCAGCGCGGTGATCTCGTCCGCCGGGCTGTCCTGGGCCCTCGTGGTCATCGGGGTCGGCTTCCCGATCCTGGCCCTGCTGTGCCTGCCGCCGCTCATTGCCGGCGATCGCGAGACCGCGGAACGCACCCGCCGGCTGCGTCCAGCCGTCGAACTGCTCGAACGTCTTGATCTCTTCGACGGAGCGACGCGCCGCGTGCTCGAGCAGCTTGCCGCCGGCGCCGAGAGTCGCGTCGTCGAGCCGGGCACGGTGCTCATCGAGCAGGGCGCCGACTCGGACACTCTCTGGCTGCTCGAAGCCGGGCGCTTGGTCGTCGAGTCGAATGGCCGACCGCTGCCCGATGTGACGGCGCCGGCCTACGTCGGTGAGCTGGGCCTGATGCACAACGCGGTGCGGTCGGCGACGGTCACGGTTCTCGAGCGGTCCCACGTTTACCGAATCGGGGCCGACGACTTCCGTCAGGCGATCGCCTCGACCGCGGTCTCAGCCTCGCTCGCAACACTGGCCGGTGAGCGGCTGGCCCGGACCCCGCGTCGTCGCCCGCTGCCCACCCGCTGACGGCGCACGCCGGCCGTCCGCCCGGATCGGGTCGTTCGCCAGCAGGCGGGATGAGATCGCCCCGTCGCGTGGTTGTGGATGCAACCAGACCGGTCGGCAGGAGGACACCATGCACGTCGGCGTCGACAGTTTCGTCTCGACGGTGACTGATCCCCTGACCGAGCGCGTGGTCAGCCCCGAAGAGCGCATCGAGCACCTGCTGGAGGAGATCGCGCTCGCCGAGGACTCGGGGCTGTACTCGTTCGGGATCGGTGAGCATCACCGCGAGGAGTACTACGACTCCGCGCCGCCGGTGATCCTCGGCGCCGCGGCCGGGCTGACCTCGCGGATCCGGCTGGGCAGCGCTGTGACAGTGCTCAGCGCCGCCGACCCGGTGCGGGTCTTCCAACAGTTCGCCACCCTCGACCTCATCGCCAAGGGCCGCATCGATCTCGTCGTCGGGCGCGGCTCATTCACCGAAGCCTTCCCCCTGTTCGGACTCGACCTCGCCGACTACGACACGCTCTTCGCCGAGAAGCTGGATCTGCTGTTGAAGATCCGCGACTCGACCCAGGTCACCTGGTCGGGTCGCCACCGCGCCCGCCTCACCGGGCAGGGCGTGTATCCGCGCCCGGTCCAGGACCCGCTCCCGATCTGGGTCGGGGTTGGGGGCACGCCGGAGTCCTTCGTGCGGGCGGGCCTGCTCAGCCTGCCGCTCATGGTCGCGATCATCGGCGGCGAACCGCGCCGCTTCGCCCCGCTGGTGGACCTCTACCGCCGCGCGGGCGCCGAGGCCGGGCACTCGCCGACCGACCTGCAGGTGGGGCTGCATGTGTTCGGCTATGTCGGGGACGACCTCCGCTCCGCCGCCGACACCATCTACCCCGGGTGGCATGAGATGTTCACGAAAGTGTCCCGGGAGCGCGGGTTCTCGCCACCGTCCAGGGCCCAGTTCGACGCGACCAGCGGCCCGAACGGGGCGTTCTTCCTCGGCGACCCCGACACCGTCGCCACCAAGCTGCGACGCGTGTCGGAGCAGCTCGGGGGCATCGACCGCGTGTCGCTGCAGATGACCAACACCCGGCTCGCCCACGCCGATCTGTTGCGCGGGATTCAGTTGCTCGGCGCGGAGGTCGCGCCGCAGGTGGCCGACGGCTGAGTCGGCCCCTCTCGTCGCGTCGCCCCCTCCCGTGAGTGGCGACATCGACCCCTGAGTGGCGACTTACTTCTCGCCACTCACTGCGGTGAGTCGCCACTCAACGGGGTCTGCTCGGCCAGGGCCTTGAAGTTGAGAAGCTGTCGGCGCGCCATGACCAGGTCGGCGATCCGCCCGGTGATCTGCTGCGCCGTCGACACCGACAGGATGCAGCCGAATGAACGGTTACCGGTGGACGTGAAGTGCTGACCAACTGCGGGCTCCGTTAGTCCGCGCAGCTCGCGCGGCGAGCGGCGGCCGAGGTTGTCGATCCAGTCGTAGGAGTACGGCGCGAGCCTGATCTGCGCGACCCCATCGGTCGCCGATCACTGCACCACCCCTCTGCCGCGCCAGCATAGGTTGACCGACCAGGCCGGGATCTGGACGCCCGCCCCCGTTGAGTGGGCACGCAATACTGGGCCGAGATCCCCACCTCGGAGGTGCCCGGTGCCGTCCACGCCATTGCCCCAGAACGTCCTTGATCTGCTTGCTCAACCCAACCCGGCCGTCATGGCGACCCTGGCGGCCGACGGCCGGCCGGTTACCGTGGCGACCTGGTACCTGCTCGAACCCGACGCCACGATTCTGCTCGGCCTCGACGCCGGGCGCGCGCGGCTCAACCACCTGAACCGGGATGCCCGCGTCTCACTGACCGCCCTGGCCAAGGACGACTGGTACACCCACGTCAGCGTGCAGGGCCTGGTCGTGTCGATCGTCGACGACGAGGGCCTTCGCGACATCGACCGGTTGTCCCGGCACTACACCGGCGAGCCCTATCGCAACCGCGAACGCCCGCGGGTCAGCGCGCACCTCGAGATCGACCGCTGGCACGGCTGGAGCGGTGGCTCGCCGGTGGCTGACTGAAGTCGTCGCCCGGGGTTGACTCGGGACAGAAAAAGGCTCGTCCGAGCGGGGGATTCGGACGAGCCTTTCTCTGGACTTAACATAACTCACACGCTGGGTGAATGCCGCGAACCGTCCATCCAGTGCCAGCGCGGCCGGAAGGTCCGATGTCCCGGTGGTGCTCGATTCAGCCGACCTGCTCGACTACCGCGGAACTCGACTGATCCCTGACGCGCGTGGCCGTCAGCGCGCTTGGCCCCACGAGCGCGCGGCTGGATGGCCGATACGACCGCGATCACGTGGGGCCAAGCGCGTCGCTGATATCACGTGTTACCGAGGGCAGCAGATCGAGGACGGCCCTCGCGCAGGGATGTACGAGATGGGACGGGCGGGCCTCAGCTGATCAGTGATTCGAGGCGGGCGTAGGAGGTCTCCATGCCGTCGGTCATGCCGGTGGCCAGAACGGTGTCGCGGATCTCGGCGTCGGGGAAGGTGATGAGGATGGACAGCAGGGTGCCCTCCCCGACCGCGGTGAGGGTGAGTTCGTTGGTGCTTGACGGCCCCTCGGCGCCGATCATGGCCTCGGTGGTCACGGACCGGTGCGGTGGAAGGGATTCCAGCAGCGTCCCGGTGAAGCCGAATTGCCGCTCGCTGTCGATCTGCGCCCATTCGTATCGGTAGCGCTGGCCGACTTCGGTGGCGACCTCGCAGACCGGCATGGTCCAGCCGTCGGGCCCGAGCAGCCACTGCCGCAGCAGGGCCGGCTCGTGGTGCGCCCGCCACACCGCTTCGAGACCGCCTCGGATGATCCGGCTGATGCGGACCTGGGTGTCGCTGAGGAGCTGCGTCGTCGTGCTGTCACCGGCGGCGAATGACGCGAGATCGGCGAGGACGGCGTCCATCTGCCCCAGTGCCTCGGTCATGCCTTGCTCCATGCCCATGGCGAGCATCCGCTCGAGGCCGGCGGGGGAGTCGAAGTGCGTCGTCGTCGTCACCCGTGCGCCATTCGGCGTCGCCTCGAAGGCGAAGACCATTCGCTCGATTCCCTCGCCCGGGCTGGCTGCTTGGGCGAACGGCTCGTCCGCCGCCTGCTGGTTGGCGGCGCCGCCGGCAATGACAGGGGCGTCGCGCACTTCGAAACTCTTCAATTCATCGACCGCGACCCACTCCCAGGCGTCGTGGACAACGTCGCCGTCCGGTCCGGTCATCGTGTACTCGCTGCGGCCGCCGACACAGCCGTCGTGCCGGGTGAACAACGCTGGATAGGTAGGCGGCCCCCAGAACCGCTCGAGCTGGCGCGGGTCGAGGTAGGCGTCCCAGAGCCGGCGAACCGGAGCGTCGAATTCGGCGACGACGGTCATTGTGAGGGACTCGGCATCCTTGGTGACGGCTGTGACGGGCATCAGTAGCTCCTCTGTTGTCGCGGTCAGGTGTCCTCGGCGAGCAGCGCGTCGAGCCGCTCGATGCGCGCGCGCCAGATCTGTTCGTAGGTATCCAGCAGCGCTTGGGCGCGCTGGATCATGTCGGGATTGCCGCGGACGATCCGCTCCCGGCCGTGCGGACGCTTCATCACCAGACCAGCTCCCTCGAGCACCGCGACGTGCTTCTGCACCGCGGCGAAGGACATCTCGTAGGAGGCAGCCAACTCGGAGACCGTCGCCTCGCCGGCCAGGGTCCGTCGCACGATGTCGCGGCGCGTCGCATCGGCCAAGGCCCGGAAGATCCGGTCAACCTCGGCTTCGCTCAGTTCGTCTCGTACAACCATGTGGTTGTAGATTTGCACGCGTGGGGACGCGCGTCAACCACGCCGTGCTATATCACCTGATATCGAACGTGGTTGCCTGGCAGCCAGGTATTCGAGCCGAATCGAATAGGCGGTGATCGCGTGGCCGACGTCCTTATTCGCAATGTCCCGGATGATGTGCTCGCCGGTGTTGACGCCCGGGCCAGCAAGCTCGGACTTTCCCGCGTCGAGTACATCCGACGACGATTGGCGGCCGACGCCGCGACCACGACTAAGCCGGTGTCCGTCGCGCAGCTAAGCGCGTTCGCGACCAAAGTAGCCGATCTTGCCGACCCCGAGGTGATGGACGCTGCGTGGCGGTGACCGACTGGCTCATCGATAAGTCAGCCCTGGCCCGGCTCGCCGACTCACCGAACGGCGAAGAGTGGGCGAACCGCATCGAACGCGGTCTCGTGCGGATCAGTACGGTGACGCGGCTCGAGGTCGGCTATTCGGCCCGGACGGCGGCGCAGGCGCGGTCGTTGTCTCGTACGCCGCCGATCTCGGCGATGCCGGTCGAGTACCTGACACCGGCCATCGAGGACCGCGCAATCGAGGTGCAGCTGGCCTTGGCGGGCAAGGGCAAGCACCGCGCGCCCGCCATTCCCGATCTGATCATCGCTGCCACCGCAGAACTCGCTGGACTCACCGTCCTGTACCTCGACAAAGACTTCGACCTGATCGCCGACATCACTGGTCAGCCGTTGGAACGGCTGCACGTGTTGCCCGAATAGATCCGCTCGCCGCCGCGAGTTCGTCAAGCAGCACAACGTTGCTGCGCGCAAGATTCGGACCGCATCCCGCACTTCGTCCCTCCGCGTCGCCGAGGTCGGGACGGCGCGCCAGGTGGAGGACGGTCTGCTCGGGTGTGGTCACTGATCCTCGGCGACTTGCCGGCCCGCCTCGCGAAGGACGCGCGCGGCTGGTGACGTCGCAGGACGATGCTGCAGTTCATGGGCGCCGCCACAGGGTGCGAGGGTGCCCGGCCTTGTGCCAGTTTGCGCATGGCCTACTCCGCTGCCTGGATCTCGCCGCGAAGCACTCGAAGGGTCTGTCGTCGGCTCGTCGAGGTATTGCTCGATAACGCGGTCGGTGTAGCCCCCCAGCGGCGTTTATCGCGGCTTGAGTCAGAGCACCGGCTCGGGTGGGCGTCCGGGAGTGATGAGTCCGGCTTCGTAGGCAGTGATGACTAGTTGGGCGCGGTCTCGGGCGTTCAGCTTGGTCATTGTGCGGTTGACGTGGGTCTTGGCCGTGGCCGGGCTAATGAACAGGCGCACGGCGATGTCGTCGTTGGACAGGCCCGAGGCGACGAGGATGAGGATCTCGCGCTCCCGCGGGGTGAGATCGGTGAGTGCGGCCGGGGTTCGGGTCGGCGCCGGGTTGGGCTGGGCCAGCACACGAGCGATCAAAGTGCGCGTCGCGGCCGGCGAAAGCAGCGCATCTCCGGCGGCGACGCTGCGGATGGCGTCGAGCACGAGGTGGGCCTCCACGCCTTTGCCGAGGTAGCCGCTCGCGCCGGCCCGTAGGGCATCGACGACGAGTTCGTCAGTTTCAAACGTCGTGAGCATGATGATCTTGACGTTGCGCAGGTCGTCGGCCGCGGTGATGTCCAGGGTCGCTTGTATGCCGTCGACCTCGGGCATTCGAATATCCATCAACACGATGTCGGCTCGTTCGCTGCGCGCCAGGGCCAGCGCGTCACGCCCGTTCGCCGCCTCGCCGACCACCTCCAGGTCGGCTGCGGAGTCGACGAGTAAGCGGAAGGTGGCACGTAGCAACGCTTGGTCGTCGACGAGTAAGACCCGAATCGTCACGACGTCGCTGCCACATCGGAACGGCTCTCGCCCGGGTCGCTCGCCTGATCTTCGATATTCGAACCGGTCGAGTGATTCCCGATGGACACCGGCAAGGTAGCCGCCACCCGGTAGCCACCTCGCTGCGTCGGACCGAACTCGGCGCTGCCACCGGCAGCGGTGGCCCGCTCCCGGATTCCGATCAGGCCGTGCCCGGTGCCTTCGTTGCGCAATCCAACTATGTGACCGGTGGTTTCGGTATTGATCACCTCGATGTCCACCGAGTCGGTGGTCCAGCGGATCTCCAGACGAATGTCGCTTCCTGGGGCATGCCTGGTGGCGTTGGTGAGCGCCTCCTGCACAATGCGGTATAGCCCGAGGTCAGCCGAGCCGCTCAGTGGGCGCGCCTGACCGACAACCGACACCGTCAGACGAACCCCGGCCGCAGTGACCCCGTCGACGAGCCGGTCCAGCTGCGCGATGGTGGGTAACGGTGCGCGAGGATCGCTGGTGAGAGGGTCGCCTTCGGCGCGCAGTAGCCCGAGAGTCGCGCGCAGCTCCTCAAGCGCGGCCAGGCTGTTCGCAGCGATCCCCGAGAGGGCGGCTTTGGCCGCCACCGGATCGGTGTCGAGCAGGTACTGCGCGACACCAGCTTGAGCATTGACCAGCGTGATGTGATGGGCCAAAACGTCATGCAGCTCGTGTGCGATCCGAACCCGCTCGGCCGTGACCTGCCGGTCCGCCTCGATCTGCCGCCTATGTTCCGCCGCCTTGGCCCGGGCCTCGGCCGCGGCGATCCGCTCGCGGCGTTCCTGGATCAGCCGCCCCAGGGCCGTCGCGACCAATACCCAATTCAGATACAGCAAGTTCAATCCGACGTGGGAGTAGCTGAGCAACCCCGCCGTCAGCAGCACGATCGCCGTGGCCGTTGCCGCTGACCAGGCCGCCCGGGCCGGGTAGCGCGTGCCCACCGTGTAGAGGGCGAGCATGGTCACCGCGGGAAATATGGACGCGGGGTGGTGGACGTGCCCGGCCACCACGATGTGCACCGTGTCCGCGACCGCCGCCACCACGAGTACGGGCAGCGGCCATCGGGTCCGGAGCAAGGCCGGCGACCAAGCAACCAGAACGAGCAGAACCACCCATCCGCTCGACACACCCCAGGTATGACCAGTGATCCCAAGGGCCAGCATGATCACCAAAGCGGCCGCCGCGAATAACGGGTCGGGTTGGCTGCGGTAGCGATGTAATCCGATCACCGTTGCAGTCTCCCTCCCGAACGGTAGATCAGGCTTGCGTGACCACGAGGCGGTCTGGGTCCAGATCGGGGGATGCGAGTTCAGCGGCGCCTTCTACCGATACGTGTGGCAGCGCTCGGTCCAGCCAGGATGGGATAGCCCAGTTCCGACGGCCGGTGAGGTGCATGAGGGCTGGGACCACTGTCATCCGAAGCAGCAGCGAGTCGGCCAGGACGCCCAGGGCTAAACCTACGCCGAACTCGGAGATGGTCCGTACCCCTGACAGGCCGAATGAGGTGAACACGCAGGCCATGATCGCGGCGGCCGTGACGACCACGCCACCGGTGTCGGACACTCCCGCAGTGACGGCGCGGCGATTGTTACCGGTGTGGGTCCATTCCTCGTGCATCCGGCTGACCAGGAAGACGTGGTAGTCCATCGACAGTCCGAACATGACGCCGACGATGAGGATGGTGACGATGTACTCGACGGGTGCCGCGCCCCCGATACCGAAGATCGGCGGTCCCCACCCCCACTGGAACAGGGCAACGGTCGAGCCGAGGGCGACCGCGATGGTGAGCAGATTGCCCAATGCCCCGATCAACGGGACGAGCACGCTGCGAAATGCCAGGGTGAGCAGCAAGAAACCCAACGCGGCAATGATGATCAGGAACAGCGGCAGCTTGCTGGTTAAGGCGGCGGCGAAGTTGATGCTGGTCGCGGTAGTGCCACCGACGTGCACGCGCAGGCTCGTCCCGGCCTCGGCCTTCTTGATCACGTCAGCTCGCAGCGAATGCACCAGGTCGCTGGTCGTCTTGTCCTGTGCTGCGGTGGCGGGCACGACCTGGAGCGAAGACAGTGTGTCTCCGGACACCGACGTGAGCGCGCCGACCGAGGCGACACCTTTCAAGCCCGGCAGTTGAGTGATCAGCGTGGACCAGGCCGCCCGCGCCGGGGCATCTGGGGTTTGCGCGACCAGCAGCAGTGACGCGTCGAACCCCTTGCCGAATGACGTCGACATGGTGTCGTAGTAGCTGCGCGTGCTCGTGCCGTGTGGGTCGCTGCTGGCATCGGCCGCTCCCAATCGGATCATCAGGGCAGGCGCCGCCAGCGTTACTAACACTGCGATTGCCAGTGTGCCGGTCAGCAGCGGCCGGCGCTCGACCACTCGGGCCCACCGGGCCCAGCCACGAATCGACGTCTCCGGCGTCACAGCTGGCTCGGTCTTCCCGACGAGCGAAGCCTCGCTCGGGTGCCGATCGGACCGCCGCAGCACTCGGCGACCGATTTTCGCGAGCAGCGCCGGGAGCAGGGTGACCGCGGCGAGAATCGTCAGAGAAACCGTCAGGGCCGCGGAGAGGCCCATTCCGGTCAGGAAGCCGACGTTGAGGATCAGCAAGCCGAGCAGGGCAACGATGACGGTGGCGCCGGCGAACAACACCGCCCGGCCGGAGGTGTTCATCGCTGTCGTGACAGCTGTCTCAAGGTCTGCGCCTGCCCGCAGCAGCTTCCGGTGCCGGTTGACGATGAACAGGGCGTAGTCGATCCCGACCCCCAACCCGATCAGCGCCCCCAATTCAGGCGCGACGCTGGGCAGGGCCATGGCGTGGGACAGCAGCAGGACGGCGAAGATGGATACCCCGACCCCGGCGACGCCGGTGATGATCGGCAGCAACGCCGCCCACACCGAGCGAAACACCAACAGCAGGATGATCAGGGCGGCGACGATGCCGATGGCTTCGGTGATGCCGCCGAGAGAAACATGGGTGAACGCCGTCCCGCCGACCTGGACGGTCAGCTGGTCGGTTCCGGCCGCCGTCGCCAGTTTCCTCGCCGCGTCCGAGTGGTCGGTGGTACTGAACACGACGGTGGCGTAGGCGGTGTGGGTGTCGCTGCTGATTTGCTTCGTCCCTTGAGGGGTGAAGGGGCTGATCACCGCCTGCACGCCTTCGACCTTCGCCACATTGGCGAGCATCGGCGTGATCGTTGCACCCGTCGTAGCTGACACCGCCGACCCGCTCTCGGTGTGCCAGACGATCTTGCCCGTCTTCACCCTCGCCGCGTCACTGCCACCCTGCGCGAGCAGGTTGTAGGCGGTACTCGAATCACTAGCTGGCAGCCGACTGGAATCACTGAACGCCGCCCCGGCCAGACCGACCGCACCGGCCAGTGCGATCAGCAGCGTGACCCACCCGAGGACGACCAGATTCTTGCGGCGTACGCACCACCGAGCGAGTCCAACCATGACGAGAACACCTTCCCAAGATCCGATGAATCGGTGCTCTCAACACTCGCCGAAACGGACGCACAGCGCGTCCACCCTGCGCGGTCATTTCGACCTACCACCAACGCGGTACACACCGCGGATCGTCGATGAGTTCAACAACGAGGCCGAACTGGCATTCGCCGCCTAGAGGTGGTCTGCCTCCCGACCGGCTAGACGCGGATGCACCGAAGCGAATTGCGGTTGCGCCTTGTTGATCTTGGTTGAGCTGAGCGCTGTGCGGACGTGTGAGTGCTGCCGGTCCGCCCGGCTTCCACTGATCGTCGGTGGCCGGGGCCGGTGGCAGGCGGGGGGAGGCACGAAGGTTTGGCGAACAGGCTGAACCGTCCCCGCTCTGGTGACTGGCTCGAAGTCCCGGGGGAGTGGACTTGTGGCAACACCGAGGAAGTACCCGTCCGAGCTGCGCGAGCGGCCAATGCGGCTGGTGCAGAAGATCGTGAGCAGGACCTGGATCCTACGCGGACCAATGCAAAAAATCGAACAAGGACTGACCCTGCCGCTGGCAAACAAGCGCGAAAGCTTGGTCCTGATGTGTACCCGTACCGTATGTCGTGATTATGAAATAGTCCAGAAACGGCTACAGGCCGCGCATCTTATTGGGCTGTAGCTGGTGCCCTGGCAGTGTGCCCCGGCAGGATTCGAACCTGCGCCACCGCCTCCGGAGAGCGACTGTTGCGGTTTTGAAGATCGTTGGAAAATGCTTGTAGGGCCTCGGATTTGCTGGCCTAGAGGCGTTTGTTGGCTCTTCCGGATTGAGGGTGTAGGGCTTCCCGCGTGTTGATCACTGGGTGAGGGTCGAGGTCTTCCGATGATGGGAGTTCTCACACAGCCCAGCCGGAAGACCTCGACATGCTCAACGCTACTTTCTCGTCCCCTGATCTTGGTGCGTTTTGCCGCCTCGACGAGCTCGGTTTGGAGGTGATCGGTCAGCGTCTCGAGCCTGACCGTGCGGTGCTGGTCTGCCGGCCCGTGCCGGGCGAGTTCGATCGGTGGTGTCGACGCTGCGGAGCTGAAGGGGTGCCACGGGACTCGGTGACCCGTCGTTTGGCGCACGAGCCGTTTGGGTGGCGGCCGACGACGTTGCTGGTCACGGTGCGCCGCTTCGGCTGCACTGGCTGTCGGCACGTGTGGCGCCAAGACATCAGCCGTGCCGCGCGGCCGCGAGCGGTGTTGTCGCGGCGTGCGCTGCGGTGGGCGTTGGAGGCGATCGTATGTCAGCACCTGTCGGTCGCTCGCGTCGCCGAGGCGCTGGCGGTGTCGTGGGATACCGCGAACGCCGCCGTGCTGGATGAGGGTCGACGGGTGTTGATCAACGACCCGCACCGCTTCGACGGGGTCGCGGTGATCGGGGTCGATGAGCACTGCTGGCGCCACACCCGCCACGGCGACAAATTCGTCACCGTGATCATCGACCTCACCCCGGTCCGTGATCGCAGCGGCCCGGCACGCCTGTTGGACATGGTCGAGGGCCGCTCCAAGGCGGTGTTCAAGACCTGGCTCGACGCCCAGACCGCTGCGTTCCGCGACGGGATCGAGGTGGTGGCGATGGACGGGTTCACCGGGTTCAAGACCGCCGCCGCCGAGACCGTCCCCGACGCGGTCGCGGTG
>CAXTHY010000041.1:0-13131 GCA_964244175.1 uncultured Jatrophihabitans sp.
GGTTGATGAAGATGGCGGTGGTGCCCGAGTTGCTCAGCGCACCGGTGATCTTGCGCAGCGCCTGGCTCATCAGCCGGGCCTGCAGGCCGACGTGACTGTCGCCCATCTCGCCCTCGATCTCGGCGCGCGGCACGAGCGCGGCCACCGAGTCGATGACGATGATGTCGATGGCACCGGAGCGGATCAGCATGTCGGCGATCTCGAGCGCCTGCTCGCCGGTGTCGGGCTGGCTGACGAGCAACCCGTCGGTGTCGACACCGAGGTTGCGCGCGTACTCGGGGTCGAGAGCGTGCTCGGCGTCGATGAACGCGGCGATGCCGCCGGCCGACTGCGCGTTGGCCACGGCGTGCAGCGCGACCGTGGTCTTGCCCGAACTCTCCGGGCCGTAGATCTCGACCACCCGCCCGCGCGGCAGGCCCCCGATGCCGAGGGCGACATCCAGGGCGATGGAGCCGGTAGGGATGACCTCGATCGGCGCGGCGACGCGGTCACCCAGGCGCATGACCGCACCCTTGCCGTGTTGCTTGTCGATCTGGGCCATCGCGACGTCGAGGGCCTTGTCGCGGTCAAAGCTGGTGGCCATAGCAGGCACCTTTCTCATGCGTGATGTCATGTCATCGCCGACGTTAGGGGCGGGTACCGACAGAACTGGGACGACTCGCTCGCCTGTGGAAAACCGAGCATTTTCGGCTCGTCCTGTGGATAACCACTGGGCCGAGAGTAGCCGAACACCTGTTCGATCCGCGTGGGCGACACGCCGCAGGTATTCGTTGTTGCTGAAGGCGTGCCGCCGGCCGACGTTGACTCAGCGAAGTGAGGCGGGGATGTCGAACTCGGCGCATACGGCGCGCCACACGTCCTTGGCCTCGACCCCGGCGGCCAGAGCCTCGTCGATGGTCGAGCCCAGTCCAGGCAGCCGGTAGTCGGCGGCCACGCTGGCGGCGTAGGACACCCCGAACCGCTCCTGCATCCGTCGCCAGAACTCGGTAAGTCGCACTGGTCGAACCCCCTCTGGACTCACCCTACGATCCGCATGTGACGTCACCGGATCTCTGGTATGCCCTACCCGTCCTCGCGGGTCGGTTGATCCGACTCGAACCGCTCATGATGGAGCACGCCGACGGCTACCTTGCCGCCGTCGGCACCGGCACCGACGCCGAGGACGTGTTCCGGTGGGTGATGAGCGCCGGGTCGACGAGCGGCGCGCCGCGCACCGTCGCCGACGCCCGCACCGACATCGCGTCCGCACTCGCCGCACGCGGGCGCGGCGAACGCTTCTCCTACGCGCAGTTCGACTCGGGCACCGGCGAGTTCGTCGGCAGCTCGTCGTACTACGAGATCAATCCGGCGCTCGGCACCCTGGGTATCGGCCACACCTGGCTGGGCAAGCGATGGTGGCGGACCGGGCACAACACCGAGTCGAAGCTGCTCATGCTCACCCACGCCTTCGAGACCCTCGGCGCGGCCCGCGTCGTGTGGCACACCGACATCTACAACGAGCGCTCGCAGGCGGCGATCGCCCGGCTCGGCGCTACCCGCGAGGGCGAGCTGCGCAAGCACCGCCTGCGGCGCGACGGGTCATGGCGCACGACCGTGCAGTACTCGATGACCGACGACGACTGGCCCGCCGCTAGGGCGTTCCTGGCCGGTCGCCTCGAGCAGAGGTGACGGAGTGCCGGGGACGGTGCGTATCGGAACGTCTGGCTGGCTGTACCCACCCTGGCGCGGCGAGTTCTATCCGCCGAAGCTCCCCCATCGCCGTGAACTTGAATACCTCTCGCGCCAGCTGAACAGCGTCGAGATCAACGGGACGTTCTATTCATTGCAGCACGTCGCGAGCTACCGCAAGTGGTACGCGCAGACGCCCGACGATTTCACCTTCGCGATCAAGGGGCCGCGCTTCATCACCCACATGAAGAAACTGAACGACGTCGCCACTCCCCTGGCGAACTTCTATGCCTCGGGCGTGCTGGCCTTGGCCGACAAGACCGGGCCGTTCCTCTGGCAACTGCCGCCGAACCTCGGCTTCGACGCCGCCCGCCTGGCCGCGTTCTTCGCCCAACTTCCCCGCTGCACCGACGAGGCCGCGTGGCTGGCTCGTCGTCACGACGAGCGGATGCAGGACCGCGCGCTCACCGTCGCCGACGCCGACCGCCGGCTGCGGCACGCGCTCGAGGTGCGGCACAAGAGCTTCATCACACCCGCCTTCACCGAGTTGCTGCGCGAACACCACGTCGCCCTGGTCATCGCCGATACGGCCGGGCGCTGGCCGGTGATCCGGGAGGTCACCTCGGATCTGGTCTACCTGCGCCTGCATGGTGACGTCGAGCTGTACACGAGCGGCTACACCGACGAGGCGCTCGACGCCTGGGCGGCGGCGATCCGGACCTGGCGTGCCGACGGCCTGGCCGTGCAGGTCCACTTCGACAACGACGTGAAGGTGCGCGCGCCGTTCGACGCGATGTCGCTCGCCCGTCGACTGGCCGACCAGTAGGCGCCGACTAGTAGGCGAGCGTGCGTCGCTGCCTTCGCATATTCGATCGGTGAGTGCCCAGCCGGGTTCGCGGCGCGGCGGGTGCAGACGCAAGGGGTGTGCCTATCCACACCCTTGAGGACTGCCCGCACGCGTGCTCGAGTTTCACGCGCACCCCGCACCCCGCGCCCAGCTGGCCGAAGTCGTGGCATCGCAGTGTGAGAAGCACGAATGCGGGCAATCCTCAATCGCCCAGATAGGGACCCCCCAGGTCGCTGGTGTTTTCGTGTTTCGTGTTTTCGTGGCGCGGCGGTGCTGACCACGGCACCGCAGGGCCGCCCGCCGCCGCAGGGCCGCCTAACGCACCCGGATCGTCACGGTTGCGGTCTGCGGCTGGTCGTGGAGTCGGGTGGTGTCGATCGCGAGGTACTCGCCGTCATCCTGCTGCCCGTTGGGCAGGATCTTCGCGTGCAGTTGGAAGGGTGGGGTGTCGTTCGCCAGCCCGTCGATACCGAAGTCGTTGTCGTTGCTGACGACGAGCTCGCGGCCGTGATGCAACGCCGCGACGCCCTCGATCTTGTCGTGGCCGAAGAAGCCGCCGGTCGGGTCCAGGCCGGTGAGCAGCCCCCCGAGGTCGACGTCGAGCGACTTGGCCGCCACGGTGATGTGCGCGCCCGACAGCAGCGCCTGCGCGCTCGCCGTATCGGCCTTGCCGACGTACGCCTCGATCGTCTGCGCCGACGACCCGATCAGCAGGCCGCCCTTGGCCGCGTCGTAGGTCGAGCCGGCCACCGCCGCACCCGGCCCGACATCGGTCGCGCCGCGCAGGTCAATGGTGAACAGCTTCTTGTACGCCCCGGGCTCGACGTTGCCGTCCCGCTCGTCGACGACGAAAGTGTGGTCGGTGGTCGCGGTGATCTCGCTGACAGCACCGCTGTTGGTGTCGGGATCGTCGAGCAGGTAGAGGTACTCGTGCATCGTGTAGGTACGTAGGTCGAGCGTCACGATGCGCAACGGTGCGACCTTCGCCGGTTTCGCGTTCAGGTCGGGTTGCTGCAGCGCCGACTGCATGATGCCGACGAGCGTGCGGCCGTCCGGGGTCACCGTCAGCCCTTCCATGCCCTTGTTCGGCACCCGGTTGGCCAGTTCCCGCGGCAGCGAGTGGTCGAACGGCGACAGTCGGCCGATCTGGCGACCGTTGTGATCGAAGTGGGTGATGAACGGCCCGTACTCGTCGGACACCCAGAATGTGCCGTCGCGCAGCGCGACGAGGCCCTCGGGGTCGTAGCCGGTGTCCGAGCACGGCAGCGTCACCCCGGAAAGGTCGGTGATCGTCTCGCCGGTGTTCGCCGCGCAGTTCACCTGGCCGTCGTAGCGCGTGCCGTCGCCGGCCCGCAGCGGGATCGAACGCAGCAACGTCGCCTTGCCGTCGTGCAGCCGGAACTTGCCGATCGCCGGGTCGAACGACGGCAGCGGCTCGACCTTGGTGCCGTTCGGGCCGTCCGCGTTCGGTCCCCGGTCGGTCAGCCCGTAGAACGTGTCGCTCGCGCCGGGCGCCGGTGTGAACGACGAGCCGTAGGCGCCGCCGGTGATCGCCACGCCGCCGATCGTCGCCAGCGGTGGCAGGTCCGTGCGGTAGAGGTGCACGGCGTCGCTGGTCGTGTAGGTGAACGAGTCGGTGCCGGTAAACCCGGCCGTCGGCGCGTAGTGGAACGACCCGTCCGGGTTCAGGGTCAGCGCACCGTGCCCGGGATCAGTGTGCCGCACGACGGTCGTGAACGCCGGCCCGTCATTGGCCAGCACGCCCCGACCGCCGACGACGAGTGAATGGCCGGACCGCACGCGGTAGGCGTCGGCATGCACATGTCCCGACGTGGCCGCGGCCCCTACCCAGGGCGCCAGTCCGGCGGTGACAACAGCGGCAGCGGCGACGGCGATTACTCGAGACCTCATACCCAGTACCGAACCGGGCCGAGGTGACCTGGCGGTGAACGCCAGGCTGCGGGTCGAAGGCGGTCAGTCCTCCGATGGGGCGCTCGGCATCTTGTCGCTGATCAGGTCCATGACCGACGAGTCGGTCAACGTGGTGACGTCACCGAGTTCCTTGTGGTCGGCGACGTCACGCAGCAGTCGGCGCATGATCTTGCCCGACCGGGTCTTCGGCAACTCCTTCACGATCATGATCTGCCGCGGTTTGGCGATCTTGCCGATCTCGGTCGCCACGTGGTTGCGCAGCGTCTTGACCAGCTGCTCGCCCTCGGACTCGTCGGTCGGGCCGCTCCCCCGCAGGATCACGAACGCGACAATGCCCTGGCCGGTGGTCGGGTCCGTGGCGCCGACCACGGCGGCCTCGGCCACCGAGGGATGCGACACCAGCGCCGACTCGACCTCGGTGGTCGAGATGCGGTGCCCGGAGATGTTCATGACGTCGTCGACCCGGCCGAGTAGCCAGAGGTCGCCGTCGTCGTCCAGCTTGGCGCCGTCGCCGGCGAAGTAGTAACCCTGCTCGGCGAAGCGGTCCCAGTAGGTCTCTTTGAACCGGTCGGGGTCGCCGTAGATGCCGCGGGTCATCGCCGGCCACGGCTCGGTGACCACCAGCAGGCCACCGCCGCCGTTGCCCACCGGTTTGCCGTCGTTGTCGACGACCTCGGCCCCGATGCCGGGCAGCGGCCGGGTGGCCGAGCCGGGCTTGGTCTCGGTGACGCCGGGCAACGGGCTGATCATCATGGCGCCGGTCTCGGTCTGCCACCAGGTGTCGACCACCGGCGTCTTGTCGCCACCGATGTTCTTGCGGTACCAGACCCACGCCTCGGGGTTGATCGGCTCACCCACACTGCCCAGCACGCGCAACGACGAGAGGTCGTGGGCGCCCGGGATGTCCTCGCCCCACTTCATGAACGTCCGGATGGTGGTCGGGGCGGTGTAGAGGATCGAGATCTTGCGCTTCTCTATCATCTTGAACCAGCGGTGCTCGTCCGGCGTGTTCGGCGTGCCCTCGTACATGAACGAGGTCGCGCGGTTGGCCAACGGGCCGTAGACGATGTACGAGTGCCCGGTGACCCAGCCGATGTCGGCGCCGCACCAGTAGAGGTCCTCGTCGGGCTTGAGGTCGAAGACCGCCCAGTGGGTGTAGGCCACCTGCGTGAGATAGCCGCCCGACGTGTGCAGGATCCCTTTCGGCTTGCCGGTCGTGCCGGACGTGTACATGACGTAGAGCGGGTGCTCGGCGTCGAAGGCCTCGTACTCGTGCTCGGTCGACTGCTTGTCGACCACCTCGTGCCACCAGACGTCGCGTCCCTCGGTCCATTCGACGTCCTGCCCGGTCCGCCGCACGACGAGCACCGAGGTGACGTCGGGACACTTCTGCAGCGCCTCGTCGACAGCGGGCTTGAGCGCCGACGGCTCACCGCGCCGGTACCCGCCATCGGAGGTGATCACGACGTGCGCATCGCAATCGATGATTCGGTCGGACAGCGCCGTGCTCGAGAACCCGCCGAAGATCACGGTGTGTGGGGCACCCAGCCGGGCACAGGCCAGCATCGCGATCACCGTCTCCGGGATCATCGGCATGTAGATCGCAATCCGATCGCCGGTCTGCACGCCGAGTTCGATCAGCGCGTTCGCCGCCTTGCACACCTCGTCCTTCAACTCGGCGTAGGTGATCGACCGGGTGTCGTCCTCGGGCTCGCCCTCCCAGTAGTAGGCCACCTGGTCGCCGTGGCCGTCGTCGACGTGCCGGTCGACGCAGTTGTAGGCGACGTTGAGCCTGCCGCCGATGAACCACTTCGCGAACGGTTTGTCCGACCAGTCGAGGACGTCGGTCCACTTCTGCGCCCACGACAACCGCTCGGCCTGCTTGGCCCAGAACGCCAGCCGGTCGGCATCCGCCTCGTCGTAGGCGTCCGCGCCGACATTGGCGGTCGCGGCAAACTCCTTCGACGGCGAGAAGCGACGATCTTCGTGCGACAGGTTGGAGAGTGCTTCGCTCATATTGCGAACCTAGTTCCGTCTGGGGTGGTTGGGAACCGTGACTTCAGCGAGCGAAGACCGGCAGGACCGTCTTCTTGAAGGTCGTGTTCGTGACGGTCGCGAACGAGGCGTACCAGGCCAGCACCGCCGTGACCAGGCCGAACCAGCCGCCGGTCTTGGTCATGCCCTCGCTGGCGCCGTACGCGCCGATGCACAAGAACAGGAAGGTGAGGGTCAGGGCCAGGAACACGGCGGACACGGCCCCGCTGGTCCTCAGCGACGCGATGAACATGTACGCGGTGAAGATCGTCCAGACCAGCAGGAACGTCCCGACGGCGTGGTTGACGTCGTCAGGTGTCGCCTTGGCCGCCACCATCTCAGGCACGCCGTGGGTCACGAACCACCAGAACGACAACCAGAAGGCGCCGAAGGACCCGAACGCCGTGGCCCCGAACGTGTTGCCCTTGGTGAACTCCCACATGCCGGCCAGCAGCTGTGCGATGCCGCCGTAGAAGATCGCGAGACCGAACACCCCGGATTCCACCGTCTTCGGCAGCAAATCGGCGTTCACCGCGGACAGGAAGAACGTCGTCGCGGCGAACGCGGCGAGCCCGAGTGGGCCAGGATCGGCGATCGCGGCGCCGAAACCCGGCCCTGGGACGGGTGACGGCTTGGCGCTCGAGGGCGTTTCACGCTGCGACATTGCAGATTCCTCTCGTCAGGCGATGGGAACGATGTCCACTTCGTCCCTGACGTTGCCAGTGACCGCCGTCACTGGCAAGTGGAGATTGACGTCGATCGTTCAGCCGGCCACGGGATGGGCCGCGGCGAACAGGCGGCGCAGCGCCCGCATCGTCGACACGGCATGGTCGCCGTCCATCCGCTGCACGGCGTAGATGGCCAGCGTCTCGTCGGCCGGCAGCACGAGGCGGGCGAAGCGCACCCCGCTGGGAAACTCGACGCCCACAATTGCGGCCCAGGGCACGGTGCGCCAGTCGCCGAGGTAGCTGCGCAGGTAGACGGCGTCGGCGTCGGCCCGCATCCGCGGCCGAGCCGGCAGCCGCAGGCCGCCCGCAACGATCAGGCCGACGACGAGAGTGAAAATCTGGTCCTTGTAGCCGAACACCGCGCCCGCATTGTCGCGCTTCATCAACGCCGCGACCAGCACGAACACGAGCAGGGCCACGCCGGCGCTGACGTTGGCGATCAACGCGGTCTTGTGTGGTCGCGCGGTCACGACCGCGGGCGGCGTCTCGCTCACAGCCGGCACGCCGTGATGGCCGTGACGAGGATGCCGCGCGCGCCGAGCTCCCAGAGCTCGTCCATGATCACGTTCGTATCGCGCCGCTTGACCATCGAACGCACCGCCGACCACCCGCTCTCGTGCAACGGCGCGACGGTGGGCGACTCGATGCCTGGGGTGATCGCGACCGCCTTCTCGACGAGGTCGTTGCTGATGTCGTAGTCCATCAGGACGTACTGGCGGGCGATAATGACGCCCTGCAGGCGACGCCCGAGCTGTTCGACACGGGGCGGCGGTTCGGCGCCGGCCTGCTGGATGAGCACCGCCTGGCTGGTCAACAGCGGCTCGCCGAAGATCTCCAGGCCGGCGTTGCGCAACGTCGTCCCCGTCGACACGACGTCGGCGATGGCGTCGGCGACCCCCAGCCGTACCGACGTCTCGACCGCGCCGTCGAGGCTGATCACCTCGGCCTCGACGCCCTGGTCAGCGAGGTAGGAGCGCACCACACCCGGATACGCGGTCGCCACCCGCTTGCCGGCCAGGTCGGCCACGGTCGACGCGGTGCCCGGCATCGCCGCGAACCGAAAGGTCGAGCCGGCGAAACCGAGCGGCATGATCGCCTCGGCCGGCGCCCCGGAGTCGAGCAGCAGATCCTGGCCGGTGATGCCGACGTCGAGCTGACCGGAGCCGACGTAGATCGCGATGTCGCGCGGGCGCAGGAAGAAGAATTCGGTCTCGTTGTCGGTGTCGAGCAGGACGAGTTCGCGCGAGTCGCTGCGCTGGCGATATCCGGCCTCGACGAGCATCTGGCTGGCGGGTTCGGCGAGCGAGCCCTTGTTCGGAACGGCGATGCGGAGCAATGGGCGGCCTGTTCTGTGGGGAGGGGGTCGGACGAGATCGGCTACAGATGTCGGTAGACGTCCTCGAGCCCGATGCCCGCGCCCAGCATGATCACTTGGATCCGGTACAGCAGTTGGCTGATCTCCTCGGCCGTGCGGTCGGTCGATTCGTGTTCGGCCGCCATCCAGACCTCGGCCGCCTCTTCGACGACCTTCTTGCCCTGCTCGTGCACGCCCGCGTCCAGGGCCGCGACGGTGCCCGATCCGGCGGGGCGATCCCGCTGCCGATCGGTGAGCTCGGCGAACAACTGGTCGAAGGTCTTCATCTCGCCGCCGAGCCTACCGACGGCGGCTGAGCGGTCGCGTACCCGTGCTGGCCGGGTGCCTACTTCGCGGTGCGGCGCAGGCGCCACGAGCGCAGGTGGTGGTAGCCGCGCACCGACACCGGCCGCAGGCCGGTCAGGGTGTACCGATCGTCGTCGCGGACGGCGTCCTGCATGCCGTCGTCGACGAGCACCGAGCCGGTGCGGGCCAGGGTCGTCAGCCGGCTGGCGATGTTCACCGGCTGGCCGAACACGTCGCCCAGGCGGCTGACGACCGGGCCGAAGGCCACCCCGGCCCGCATCTGCGGCAGCGTGTCGTCATCGGCCGCGGCCTCGACCAGTCCGATGGCGATCTCGGCGGCATCGCGCGGATCGTCGGCGACGAAGAACACCTCATCGCCGATCGTCTTCACGATTTGGCCCCGGTTGGCACTGACGACGTCAGTGGCGAGTGACTCGAAGGCGTCGAGCACCGCACGCAGATCCGCATCGGAGGACTGGCGCGTGAACGTCGTGAAGCCGGCCATGTCGGCGAAGCCGACCGCCATGGCCGATTCGGTCCCGACCCCGGTCCCGGAATTCGACGCCATCCGGGTGAAGTAGGCGGCCATCTGGCGGCGCCAGACGTAGTTGTGCAGCTCGCCGACCACGGGCGTGATCCGCTGGACGAGCTCGACGACCCGCCGGCCGTCATCGTCGACCAACAGCTCCGGGGACCGGCTGATGATCTCCATGACGACGTGCCCCTGCCACGACGCGAGACGCGAGAACGTTTGGCCGATGATGCGCGTCATCGACCGCATCATGTCGGCGTCGATCTCGCCGATCGATTCGAGCTCGTGGACGTTCTTGAGGGCCGACAGGTCGGCGTCGGTGAACATCTTGTCGTCGTCATGGACGGTTCCGAACCCGAGGGCACGCCAGAGCGAGCGAATCTCGTCCGACGACAACCCGGACTCCTTCGCGACGTCGAGGCGGGTGTACTTGCGCTTGCCGTCGAGCAAGAGCTCCTCGACCGCGACGAGCAGGCGCGCGAGATCGACCTGATCATCGTCGAACGGCGGGGAACCCTCGTCGGCCATCAGACGTCAGGTGGTGTGGACGACCAGCACGTCGATGGGCGTGTGCCGCACGACGTCGAGCGGCACGGACCCGATGATCCGCCCGGCCAAGGTGTTCAGTCCGCGGTTGCCGACCACGAGCAGGTCGGCCGCACTCTGCTTCGCCACCTTGCGCAGCGTGTCGGCCGGCTTGCCCTCGACCGCCTTGGTCTCGACCTTGGTGGCACCGGCCGAGGTGGCGCGGTTGCGCGCGCCGCGCAGCGAATCCTCGGCCGGGGCCGAACCGACGACCTGATAGGCCTCGTCCTTGAGGGCGTCCTCGGCCTCGGTGTCACGCTTCGGGGGGAAGTAGGCGCAGGCGATCACCAGTGTCGCGTCGGCGTCACGGGCGATCTGCGCCGCGCGCTCGACGGCCAGGTACGAGGTCTCCGAACCATCCGTACCGACGACGACGGTCTGATATCCGCCCATTGGCCCCTCATCTCCGACTGGCTGGCCGCACTGAGCCGGCGCTGGCCCGGCTCTTTCGCCGACCATAGCGGGCAGGGCGGCCCGACGCCCTGCGGCGCGGCGTGACGGTGCAGACAGCGGTCGGCCGCGCCGTCGCTAGCCCTTCGGGCGGACCTGCGTCTTGAGGCCCTTACCTGCTCGGAACGCATCGATCGCGCCTTTGTAGTCCTCGAGCGGCAGCCGGTCGGTGATGAACACGTCCGGATCGATGACGCCGGTGGCGAACAGTTCGGCGGCGCGTTCATAGGAATGCAGCACCGCCATCGACCCGGTGATGGTGATCTCCTTGTTGTAGATCTTGTACGGGTCGATGGTCGCCCGCGCGGCGTAGTCGGCAACGCCAAACTGCAGGAACGTGCCGGCCGGCCCGACCCGGTCGAGGCCGTCCTGGATCGCCTTCGCGTTGCCGGTCGCGTCGATCACGAGCTCCCAGCCGTAGGGCCGCTCGATCTCGTCGGCCGAGGTGGCGGTATTGCTCGCGCCCAGCTGGGCGGCGAGAGCCAACCGGTCGGGGTTGACATCGACGACGTCGACGCCCACAGCGCCGGTCCGCTCGGCCAACCGCAGCATCATCAGGCCCATCGTGCCGGCGCCGTAGATGAGCACGTGCGACCCGAGCTGGCTGCGCAGCACGTCGTACCCGCGGACGGCGCACGACAACGGCTCGATCAGGCAGGCGTCGGCCGTCTCGACCCCATCGGGCAGCACCACGCAGTTCGCGGCGGGCACCGCGACGTAGTCGGCCGCACCGCCGGGGACGCTGACTCCGATGGCGGCCCACCGCTCGCACAGGTTGTTGTGGCCGAGCCGGCAGTAGTGGCATTCGTGGCAGTACAGCGAGGGGTCGACCGCGACGCGATCACCCTCGCGAACGCCGCGGGCATCAGGGCCCAGCGACACCACCGTGCCGGCGAATTCGTGCCCGGGGACGATCGGCAGCGACGGTGCGAACTCGCCCTGCAGGATGTGCAGGTCCGTCCCGCACAGCCCGCAGGCAGCGACCTCGACCACGACCTCACCCGATTGGGGCGTGGGGTCGTCGATGGTCTCCACCCCGACCTCGCCGACCGACTTGACTACCGCAGCTCTCACTTGACTGCTCCCAACGACAGGCCCTGGACGAGCTTGTCCTGGGCAGCGAAGCCGGCGACCAACACCGGGATCGAGATGACGATCGCGCCGGCGCACAGCTGCGCCAGATACGAGTGCTCCGTCTGAATGAGCGTGTTGACGAACACCGGGGCCGTCTGGGCGTTGACGCTGGTCAGCACCTTGGCGAACAACTGCTCGTTCCAGGCGAAGATGAAGCAGATCAACGACGTCGCCGCGATGCCGGGCATCGCGATCGGGGCGATGATCCGACGCAGGATCATCGGCGTGCTGGCGCCGTCCAGCGACGCCGCCTCGATGATCGCGGGCGGCACCTCGGCGAGGAATGAGCGCATCATCCACACCGCGATGGGCAGGTTCATCGACGTGTACAGAATGATCAAGATCACGACGTTGTCGGGCATGTTGATGACCTTGGTCGTGAACAGGTAGATCGGCAGGATCCCCGCCACCGGCGGCAGCATCTTGGTCGACAGGAAGAAGAACATCGTGTCCGACCACTTGCGCACCGGCTTGATCGACAATGCGTACGCCGCCGGGATCGCCAGCAGCAGGACCAGGATCGTCGAGATGACGCTCGTCTGGATCGAGTTGATCAAGGACGGGGCGATGTTGCTCGGGTCGCTGAACAGGTCGCGATAGTTGTCCAGCGTGAGCGGCGCGGTCCAACTCGGCGGGTAGGTCTGTGCCGTCGCCGGCGTGTGCAGCGACGTCAGGAGCATGTAGAGGATCGGCACGACGAACACGAAGCCGATCAGCCATGCGCCCAAGCCCAGGGCGATCGTCGTGTACCTGCGGCGTCCCGGCCCGGCCGTGCTCGGGGTAACGGTCCGCGTCGGCGTGCCTGGCAAGGTGGCGGTCATCAGGATTCCTCGGAAAGCAGGCCGGACACGACGCGCAGACCGAAGGTCGCGACGATGATCGAGCCGATCACTACGACGACCCCCAGCGCTGACGCAGCGCCATAGTTCTTGGCGGAGTAGAAGACCTCGTAGATCTCGAACGGGATGTTGGTGGAGTTCTGCCCGCCGGTCATGCCGACGATCGCGTCGAAGTTCTGGACGATGAAGATCGTCCCGAGCACGACGCTCAGCTCGAGGTAGCGACGCAGGTGCGGGAAGGTGATGCTGCGAAACATCTGCCAGCCGTTGGCACCGTCGACGCTGGCTGCCTCCATCACCTCGGGATCGCGCGACTGCAGGCCGGCCAGCAGGATCAGCATCATGAACGGGGTCCACTGCCAGATGAGTTCGATCTCGATCGAGATCTTGGGGTGGGTGGTCAGGAACGAAATGCTCTCCGCGTTCTTGACGCCGAGTTCACCCAGCACGCCGTCGACCAGGCCGAAGCCGGTCTGCAGCATGCCGTTGCCCCAGAACGTCGCCGCGGCGATCGGCACGACCAGGAACGGCGCGATCATCATCGTGCGGACGAAACCCCGACCGAAGAACTTGCGGTCGAGCAACAGCGCGATCCCGAGTCCGATCGCGGCGCTGACGACGACGATGGTCACCGTCATCTCGATCGAGGTGAACACTGCGCTGCGATAGGCGTCCGTGGTGAAGACCGCCTTGAAATTGTCGAACCCGGCGAACGACTTGGC
>CAXTHY010000041.1:13141-22866 GCA_964244175.1 uncultured Jatrophihabitans sp.
GAACGGCAGTTGCGTGACGAGGATCAGGAAGACGAGCGCCGGAAGTAGCGGAGCGCGACGCACCCACGACTGCTTGCCCCACTTGCTGACTCTCGTCTTACGAGCCCGTACCTCCACGGCTTCAGTTGTCAGCACTTCCTCGTTCAGTGCAGTGGTGCTCACGCGTACCGCCTCCGACTGTGTTCGATGAGCTCGGCGCTGCTCGATGGGCCCGCGCGGCGCGATGGGCCCGCGCGGCTCGATGGCTCGGGCGCGACGAGAGGGCGGCCAGCGAATCCGGCGACCGCCCCCGCGTCGTCCCGGCTACTTCTTCTGCTTCTTCCCCGCGGCTGCGGCCAGACTCTGGCAGGTGTTCAGCGCGGAGTCCGTGCTCTCCGACCCCGCGATGGCACTGCTGAAGGCCTTCGCGCAGTTCGTACCGAAGTCGGTGAACGACGGGATGCCGACGAACTGGATTCCGGAGTACGGGCGCTTCTGCACGCCCGGGTTCGCGGCCGGCGCATTCTTGATCGAATTCAGGGTCGGCTGCGCGAACGCCTTCGCGACCTTGAGATAGGTCGGGTCGGAGTAGGTCGACGCCCGCTTACCGGCCGGGATGTTCGTCGGTCCGCCGGTGCTGGGGTTCTTCGTGTCGCTCGCGACCAGCTTCTCGTAGTCCTTGCTCGAGGCCCAGCTGACGAACTTCGCCGCGTCGGACTGGTGCTTGGACGCCTTCTCGATGGCCCAGGCCCAGGTGTAGAGCCACCCCGACTGGGCCGTCTTGTCGTGCGGGGCCGACACGTAGCCGATCTTGCCCTTGACCGGCGAGTCAGCGGCTTCGAGTGACCCTGCGGCCGCCGTCGAGTCGTACCACATGGCCACCTTGCCCTGCTGCAAGGCGTTGAGGCACTGCGGGAAGCTGAACGTGGCCGCACCAGGCTCGCCGTGCTTGCGGACGAGGTCGACGTAGAAGTTGGCCGCCTGCTTGAAGCCACCGGTGTTGACCTCGGCGTTCCAGTTCTCGTCGAACCACGTGCCGCCGAAGGTGTTGACCACCGTCGTCAACGGAGCGAGATTGTCACCCCAGCCCGCGAGACCACGCAGGCAGATGCCCTTCATGCCGCTCTGCGCGCCGTCGGCCTTGGCGGCCCACTCGGCGACCTGCGCCCATGTGGGGTCGGCCGGGACCGTGATCCCGAGCTTGGCGAACACGTCCTTGCGGTACATCAGGAACGACGACTCACCGTAGAACGGCTCGCCGTAGACCTTGCCGTTGTACGACAGCGCGTCGGTCATGGACGGCAGGATGTCAGCCTGGTCGAACTTCGGGTCCTTCGCGATCCCCTGCATGTCCGAGATCCAGCCGGCCTTCGCGTAGTACGGGATCTCGAAGTTCGACAGCGTCGCGACATCGTACTGGCCGGACTGGTTCGCGAACTCCGTGCTGGCCGCGTCACGCATGTCCTGCTCGACCTTGGGCACGAAGTTGACCTTGATGCCGGTCTGCTTCGTGAAATTGGCCGCGGTCAGCTTCTGCAGCTCGAGCATCGGCGGATTGTTGACCATCAACACGTTGATGGAGTGCTTGGCCGAGCTGCCGCCGCCGGCGCTACAGGCCGACAGTCCCGAGGCCACGGCAAGCACCGAAGCCGCAATCGCGGCCGCGCGTACTCGTTTGCTGGTTTGCACTTGTCGCACTCCCTCTCGTAATCGCGCGTCGTGCGTCTGCACCGACCCGGGACACCGCACGAAGCCCCGTCACACTGGACGTCGACCCGGTAACCAATCGCTCAGATGAGCGGTCTAAGGCTCCTTCGTGCAAGCTGTCTCGGCAAAATTGGCCTACCCCGTGACTGACTGTCAAGAGCGTTTGCCGAGATGAGACCTAGCCTGCTCATATGAGCATTACGTGACCATCGCCACATCGACGGCCGTGCGCCACTGGCCAGGCGCAGATTTGATGTGCCAAACTGACACCCCTCCCGCTCGAATGAGCGCTCAGTCAGGAGATCAGGTGCCGCACCGTCCGACCGAGATCGTGCTCACCGCCCGGGTGGCGCGCCGCTTCTATCTCGAGGATCGGTCGAAGACCGAGATCGCCGACGAGCTCGGCATCAGTCGCTTCCGGGTCGCGCGGCTGCTCGATACGGCGCGCCGCGACGGGATGGTCCGCATCGAGATCCACGCACCGGACAGCGTCGATACGGATCTCTCGGAACAGCTGCAACGCCGGTTCGGCCTCGATCACGCGATCGTGCTCGATTTGCCCAACGACACCCCGACGCTGCGCCGGACGCTCGGCGCCGTGCTCGGCGACGTACTGCGCGAGGTCGTGACCCCTGACGACGTCCTCGGCGTGGCCTGGGCCCGCTCACTCGAGGGGATCGCGGACGGGCTCGGCAAGCTCGCTCCGTGCCCGGTCGTGCAACTGACGGGCGCGCTTCCGGATCCCGACGGCAGCGACATCATCAACCTCGTCCGGCGGGTGGCCCGCGCCGGCGGCGGTACCCCCCACGTCTTCTACGCGCCGCTCGTGGCCCCGGACGCCGCGT
Organism: uncultured Jatrophihabitans sp.; assembly: GCA_964244175.1. GTDB lineage: Bacteria > Actinomycetota > Actinomycetes > Mycobacteriales > Jatrophihabitantaceae > Jatrophihabitans. Next base: position 15,673 of record CAXTHY010000041.1, read on the forward strand.
CGGCCCGGGTCGTGCGCCGCCAGCCCGACGTCTCGCGTGCGCTCGAGCTCGCGAGCCGAGTCAGCGTGGCGGTCGTCGGCATCGGCGCATGGGGCCCTGGGTTGTCGACGGTCTACGACAACGTGGAAGAGGACGTCCGGAGCCGCGCGGGCGCGCTGGGCACCATCGGGGAGATCTCCGGCGCCTTCATCGACGAACACGGCGGGGCAGTGTCCAGCCCACTGAGCAAGCGGATCATCGGCGTCACCGTGCCGCACCTGGACGCGATCTCCACAGTGCTGTCAGTAGCCTACGGAGAGGGCAAGGCCACGGCGGTTGCGGCCGCCCTGCGAGGCGGTCTGGTCAACGGGTTGGTCACGCATTCGGCCCTTGCTCGCGCACTTCTGAATATGGCACCGGGGAACCTTGAGGAATTCCATGCCGTCGCAGATTGAAGACGGGCCGCTGTTCGGCGGCACCGCCAACTTCGGTCGCATCGTCCGGGTCGGCGACACCGTGCACCGACCGGTGGGCGCGCACACCCCGGCTGTGCACGCCTTGCTCGACCACCTGGCCGCGAGCGGTTTCGACCGCGCGCCCAAGGTGCTCGGCCGCACCGAGGACGAGGAAGTCCTCAAGTTCCTCGAGGGCACGGCCAGCGTGAGCCCGATCCCGCCGTGGGCGCTGAGTGAACCGGCCATCGCCGGGGTCGGCGCGCTGCTGCGTGACTACCACGACCACGCGGCCGGGTTCGACCCGAGCGGCCTGCGCTGGCAACGTCCGGTCCCCGCGGCCTGGCAGGGTGACATCGTCACGCACAACGACCTCAACCCGGCCAACGTGATCTTCCGCCGCGGGCGTGCCGTCGCGATGATCGATTTCGACCTGGCCGCGCCCGGGTGCGCCGCCTTCGATCTCGCGGTCACCGCCTGTTTCTGGGTGCCGCTGCTCGATGCCCGCGATATCGAGGACAGCCGGCGCGGACACGTACTGGACCGGTTACGGGTGCTGCTCGACGGCTACGGCGCCGACCGCCGGCTGCGGCGCGATGTCGTCGCCGCAACCCCGGCCGCGAACCGTTGGATCGCCGATGTGATCGAGGACAACGCGCGCAGCGGTCACCCGGCGTTCGGCCGGCTGTGGCAGCGGGCGATGGGCGTGCACCGTCGCGCCTCGACCTGGCTGTCGACCCACACCGACGAATTGCTCGGCGCAAGCCGGTAGGAGCCTGAATGGCACTCGTTGCCGGTATCGACTCGTCGACCCAGTCGTGCAAGGTCGTCGTCCGCGACGCGGAAACCGGGGCGTTGGTCCGCTCCGGCTCGGCGCCGCACCCCGAGGGAACGGCCGTCGACCCGCAGGCGTGGTGGGGCGCGTTGCAGCAGGCGCTCGACATCGCCGGCGGACTGGACGGGGTCGAGGCCCTTGCGGTCGGCGGCCAGCAGCACGGCATGGTCTGCCTCGACGACGAGGGCGCAGTGGTGCGCGACGCGCTGCTCTGGAACGACACCCGATCAGCCGAAGCGGCCGACGACCTCGTGGCCGAGCTCGAGGGTGGCGCAGGCGCGTGGGCGTTGGCAGTTGGCTCCGTCCCGCTCGCCTCGTTCACCATCGCCAAGTTGCGCTGGCTGCTCACCCACGAGCCCGAGAACGCGGCCCGCACCGGCGCGGTGTGTCTGCCGCACGACTGGTTGACCTGGCGGCTCGCCGGCGCCGCAGGCATCGACACCCTGACCACCGACCGCGGCGACGCGAGCGGCACCGGCTACTGGTCACCGACCGAGGGGACCTACCGGCGCGACCTGTTGGAAATGGCCTTCGGTGCCACGCCGCTGCTGCCCGCCGTCCTCGACCCGGCCGCGCGGGCCGGCAGCATGCCCGAAGGTGTTCTGCTCGGACCTGGGACCGGTGACAATGCGGCGGCCGCCCTGGGCGTCGAAGCGGTCCCCGGTGACGTCATCGTCTCCCTGGGGACGTCCGGGGTCGTGTCGGCGATCAGCTCGGTGCCGACGGCCGACGACACCGCCGTCGTCGCCGGTTTCGCTGATGCGACCGGGCACTTCCTGCCACTGGCCTGCACCCTGAACGCCGCGCGCGTACTGGACTCGACGGCCCGGATGCTCGGGGTCTCGCTCGACGACCTCGCCCGCCTGGCGCTCGCGACGCCAGCCGGCTCGAACGGGTTGGTGATGGTGCCCTACTTCGACGGCGAGCGAACGCCGAACCGCCCCAACGCCACCGCCGCCGTCCACGGCCTGCGTCACGACAACGCCGACCCGGGTCATCTGGCTCGCGCCGCCGTCGAGGGCATGCTGTGCGGGCTCGCCGACGGGCTGGACGCGCTGCGCGAGCAGGGGGTCGAGGTCGAGCGGGCCCTCCTGGTAGGCGGCGGTGCACGGTCGGCCGCGGTCCGCGCGATCGCGCCGGGCATCCTCGGCGTCCCCGTGGACGTCCCCGAACCGGGCGAGTACGTTGCCGACGGCGCGGCCCGACAGGCGGCCTGGGTGCTCAGCGGCGACGACCTGCCGCCACGGTGGCAGCACAGCGCGGTCGAGCGCTTCGAGGCCGACCCGCAGCCGCAGGTCCGGGCCCGCTACCGCGAGGTCCGTGAACTCACCGGGTCACGCGGGTGAGCGGCGGGTCGGGTACCCCGCCAACGTGACCGCGGTCGCGATGGCAGCCGACGCGGCCTCGTGGCCCTTGTCCTCGATCGAGCCGGGCAGCCCGGCGCGCTCGAGCGCCTGCTTCTCGTCGTCGCAGGTCAGGACGCCGAAGCCGATGGGCACGCCGCTGCGCAGCGCCACCTCGGTGAGTCCGCTCGTCGCGGCGTCACACACGTAGTCGAAATGCGGGGTGCCACCACGGATCACGACGCCCAGCGCCACGACGGCGTCGACGGGTCGCGCGGTCACCCGGGCCGCAGCGACGGGCAGCTCGAACACGCCGGGCACGCGCAACTCGGTGACGTCGGTGACGCCCGACTCGCGCAAGGCCCGACGCGCGCCGTCGAGCAGGCCGGCCATCACCTTGTCGTGCCACTGACTCGCGATGACGACCACGGTCAGCGCGTGCCCGTCGACCTCGAGGCTCGGCGCACCCTCACCGCTCACGCGGACCCGTCCTCGTCGATGATGAAGTCGGCGTCGTGGCCCATCCGGTCGCGCTTGGTCTGCAGGTAACGCAGGTTCTCCGGGTTGGCGTGCACCGGCAGCGGCTCGCGGCCGACGACCCGCAGGCCGTACCCCTCGAGCCCGGCCCGCTTGGCCGGGTTGTTGGTGAGCAACCGCATCGAGTGGACGCCGAGGTCGACGAGGATCTGCGCGCCGGTGCCGTAGTCGCGGGCGTCGGCCGGCAGCCCCAGCTCGAGGTTCGCGTCGACGGTGTCGGAACCGGCGTCCTGCAGCTGGTAGGCCTGCAGCTTGTGCAGCAGACCGATGCCGCGGCCCTCGTGACCGCGGACGTAGAGCACGACCCCGCGGCCCTCACGCGCGATCGCCCCCAGCGCGGCGTCGAGCTGCGGCCCGCAGTCGCAGCGCCGCGAGCCGAAGACGTCGCCGGTCAGGCACTCGGAGTGCACGCGGACCAGGACGTCCTCGCCGTCGCCGAGCTCGCCGAAGACGAACGCGACGTGCTCACGCTGGTCGTAGCTCGAGGAGTACCCGACAGCCTGGTACTCGCCGTACCGCAGCGGCACCCGCGCCGATGCGACGCGCTCTACGAGCTTCTCGAAGCGGCGCCGGAACGCGATCAGGTCGGCGATCGAGATCATTGCCAGGTCGTGCTCGTCGGCGAAGACCCGCAGCTCCTCGCCGCGGGCCATGCCGGCGGGGTCCTTCTCGCTGACGACCTCGCACAGCACGCCGGCCGGATGCAGACCGGCGAGCACGGCGAGGTCGACGGCGGCCTCCGTGTGCCCGGGCCGACGTAGCACGCCACCGTCCTTGGCCCGCAGCGGGACGACATGGCCGGGACGGGCGAAGTCCCCCGCGGTCGAGCTGGGATTGGCGAGCAGCTGGATGGTATGGGCGCGGTCGCTGGCCGAGATGCCGGTCGACACGCCCTCACGGGCGTCGACCGTCACCGTGTAGGCGGTGCCACGGCGGTCCTGGTTGGTGTGGAACATCGGCGGGAGGTCGAGACGGTCGGCGTCGTGCTCGGTGACCGGTACGCAGATGTAGCCCGAGGTGTAGCGGACCATGAACGCCACAAGTTCCGGTGTGGCGAGTTCAGCGGCGAAGATCAGGTCGCCCTCGTTCTCGCGGTCCTCGTCGTCGATCACCACGACGGCCTTGCCCGACTTGATGTCGGCGATCGCCCGCTCGATCGAGTCGAGCCTCAGCAGGCTCATCGGGAGACCGCCATGAGACGCGCTACGTACTTCGCGAGCACGTCCACCTCCAGATTGACCGGGTCACCGGCGACCTTGCCGCCCAGCGTCGTGGCCCGCAATGTCTCTGGGATCAAGCCCACGTCGAACCAGTCCGGCCCAACGGCCGAAACGGTCAGTGAGACACCCTCGACGGCGATCGACCCCTTCTCGGCGACGAAGCCGGCCAGGTCGCCCGGCAGGCCGAAGCGCACCGCCTCCCATTCGGTCCCGGGCGTCCGCGACACGACGACGCCGGTGCCGTCGACGTGGCCCTGGACGACGTGACCGTCGAGGCGGGCGTTGGCCCGGACGGCGCGTTCGAGGTTGACCCGGTCGCCCACGCCGAGCCCGCCGATGACCGAGCGCTTGAGCGTCTCGCCCATGACGTCGAACTCGACGACCGTGACGGCATCGCCCCGCCAGCCGACCACGGTGAGGCATACGCCGTTCACGGCGATCGAGGCGCCGTGCACCAGATCGTCGACGATGCGGCTCGCGGCGATCGACAGCACGGCCGAATCGCCGCGCGGCTCGATGCCGGCGACCTCGCCGACCTCCTCGATGATCCCGGTGAACAACCGCTGCTCCCTAATGGTTCGTGCTCTAGCCGTCGATCGCCTGGTCGGCCCAGTGCGGCCGCGCGACGATCTTGACGTCGTCGCCGAGTCGTGACACCGACTCGACGTCCAACGTCACGGCGTCAGCAAGTGTTCCGATGCCGGCGTCGGCCAGGGCCGCTGGTCCGGCCCCCAGCAGACGCGGGGCGAGGTAGGCCACCACCTCATCCACGCACCGGCCCTCGACGAACGCTCCTGCCAGGGTAGGTCCCCCTTCGAGGAGTACGTGCCGCACACCCCGGTCGTACAGCGCTTTCAGCGCAAACCGCGGAACCGCGGTGTCGAGGACGACGGTCTCGGCGGCGTTGTCGAGGACGTGGGCATCGTGCACCCGGTGCCGGCGGTCGAGCACCACGCGCAGCGGCTGGTGCTCGGCCAGGGCCGCGCCGTCGCGCACGGTCAGGTGCGGGTCGTCGGTGAGCACCGTGCCGCTGCCGACGAGGATCGCGTCGACCCCGGCGCGCAGGGCGTGCGTGTCGGCGCGCGAGGCGGCCGAAGAAATCCAGCGCGAGCTCAGATCCGCGGCGGCCACCCGGCCGTCGAGGGTCGCGGCGAACTTCCAGGTGACGAACGGCCGCCCGGTGCGCACCGCGTGCAGCCACGGCCGCAACGCGCCACTGGCGGCGGCGTGCTCGTCGGCCCCCCCGACCACCTGCACGCCGGCGTCGCGCAGTCGCTGCGCCCCGCCCGCGGCCTCGGGGTTCGGGTCGTCGACGGCGTAGACGACCTTGGCGATCCCGGCTGTGATCAACGCGTCGGTGCACGGCGGCGTTCGGCCGGTGTGGGCGCAGGGCTCGAGGGTCACCACCGCGGTGCCGCCCCGGGCGTCGGCGCCGGCCGCCTGCAGTGCGGCGACCTCGGCGTGCGGGCCGCCGGCGGCAGCGGTCGCCCCCTCGCCGGCGAGGTGCCCGGTGGCACTCAGCACCACGGCGCCGACCGCTGGGTTCGGACTGGTCCGGCCGCGCACCGTCTCGGCCAGCGCCAGAGCGCGATGCATCGCGGCCTGCTCGACGTCGGTGAGCTCCATCAGACGGACATCGCCCCGCGGGCCTGCTCACGCAGCGCCGCGACCGCCTGGGCCGGATCGTCGGCACCGAACACCGCGGACCCGGCGACGAAGACGTCAGCGCCGGCCTCGGCCGCGGCCTCGATGGTGTCGGCCGAGACGCCGCCGTCAACCTCGAGGAACAGCCGCAGGTGGCCGCTGCGCACCTGCTCGCGGGCCAGCCGCACCTTCGGCAACACCTCGGCCATGAACTCCTGCCCGCCGAAACCCGGTTCGACGGTCATGACGAGCAGGGTGTCGAACTCGCGCAGCAGGTCGAGGTAGGGCTCCACTGGAGTGTTCGGTTTGACCGACAGGCCGGCCAACGCCCCCGCCTTGCGGATCGCCCGGGCCGTCTGGACGGGGTCGGTCGCGGCCTCGATGTGGAACGTGACGTTCGCGGCGCCGGCTTCGGCGTAGTCCGGCGCCCACCGGTCCGGGTCGTCGATCATGAGGTGGCAGTCCAGCGGCAGGTCGGTGGCGGCGTGCAGGCTCTTCACCACCGGCAGCCCCAGCGTGAGGTTGGGCACGAAGTGGGCGTCCATGACGTCGACGTGCAGCCAGTCGGCCCCGGCCACCGAGTCGGCGGCTTCGGCGAGACGCGCGAAGTCGGCCGCCAGGATGCTCGGCGCGATCATCGGCTCGGCCGACCCGTGTCTGGACACTCATCGAGTCTATGGCGAGCCATTTTTCCGCACCCCACCCGTCATGATCTCGGTCTGCGCACGCGTATCCGCGTGCTCAGACCGAGATCATCCGGGTGCCCGGGTGGTCAGGCCCGGACGAAGGCGCAGAACATGGCGTCGGTGCCGTGCCGGTGCGGCCAGAGTTGGACGGTGGGGCCGGCGCCGAGATCGGGCACCCCCGCGAAGGCCGGCCGCGCGTCGATCAGCTCGTGCCCAGCGACGACATCGAGGGTCTCGGCCGGGTGCGGCGAGCACGTCACGTAGGCCACCACCCCGCTGGGACGCACCAGACGCAGCGCGGCGGCCAGCAGCTCGCGCTGCAGCGCGGCCAGCTCGGCGACGTCGCCGGGCTGCCGTCGCCAGCGGGCCTCGGGGCGCCGCCGCAGGGCACCGAGGCCGGTGCACGGGGCGTCGACGAGGACCCGGTCGTAGCCGCCCTCGATCGGCGGGAACTCGCGGGCGTCACCGACCTGCACCTCGATCGACCACGCCTCGGTG